>DATKJP010000304.1:0-15159 GCA_035543635.1 Casimicrobiaceae bacterium | reverse complement strand
ACCGTACGCGCACTCGCGCCGTCCTTGAGCAAAGCCTTGAACTCGAAGCGCTCGTAAATGCTGCGAAGCGCTGCGGGATCCGGCTGCTGAATCACGAGCTCCTCCGGCGCGAAGGGAAGCGCGCAGTCGGTCTTGATGGAGAGGAGCTTGCGTCCCTGTGGCAGCCAGGAGAGCGTCGCGCGCAGATTCTCGCCGATCACGCCGCCGATCTCGCCGGCATGCGCCATAACGTTCTCGAGCGTGCCGTACGCAGAGAGCCACTTCGCTGCGGTCTTCGGCCCGACCTTGGGCACGCCAGGCACGTTGTCGATCGAATCGCCGGTCAGCGTGAGAAGATCGAGCACCTGCTCCGGGCGCACGCCGAACTTGGCCATCACGCCCGCTTCGTCCAGCTTCTCGTTGTTCATCGTGTTGACGAGCGTCACTCGCGGCGTGACGAGCTGGGCAAGATCCTTGTCGCCGGTGGAGACGAGCGATTCCATGCCTGCGCTTTCCGCGCGCCGCACGAGTGTGCCGATGACGTCGTCCGCCTCCACGCCCTCAACCATCACGAGTGGCCAGCCGTGCGTCCGTATCAGCTCGTGCAGCGGAGCGATCTGCGCGCCGAGGTCGTCGGGCATCGGAGTGCGATTCGCCTTGTACTCGGGGTACCAATCGTCGCGGAAAGTTTTCCCCGGCGCGTCGAACACGACGGCGAAGTAGTCCGGCTTGCCGTCCTCGACCAATCGGCGCAACATCATGAGCACACCTCGTATCGCTCCCGTCGGTTCGCCACGCGAGGTGCGCAGGTCAGGCAACGCGTGAAAAGCGCGATACAGATACGACGAACCGTCGACCAGAATTAACTTCGGCATGATTCAGACAGACAAGATTCCCGAGTTGATCGATCCGCAATCGATGTACTCGACCAACGGTCAGGAAGCGTGGCGGGTGCTCGGCATTATGGCAGAATTCGCCGTCGCGACTGAACGGCTGCGCGGCATGCGACCGGCAGTAAGCATGTTCGGCAGCGCGCGCATCAAAGCGGGCCATCCGTATTACGAGAAAGCGGAGCGTATCGCGCGACTGCTTTCCGACGCCGGATTCAGCGTGATCTCCGGCGGTGGTCCGGGCATGATGGAAGCAGCCAATCGCGGCGCGTTCGCGGGACGCTCGCCGGCGATCGGGCTCAACATCATGCTGCCGCACGAGCAGACCGGCAACCAGTATCAGGACGTCGGCGTCAACTTCCGTTATTTCTTCGCGCGCAAGATGATGTTCGTGCGCTTCGCGTCGGCGTATGTCGTGCTGCCGGGAGGATTCGGCACCATCGACGAGCTGACCGAGTGCCTTACGCTCGTGCAGACCGGCAAGGCTCGCAAGATTCCGATCATTCTCGTCGGCGGCGAGTTCTGGAAGGGACTCATCGACTGGATGCGGGACAAGCTGGTCGGCGAGGGCATGATCTCGCCGACCGATCTCGATCTCATGCAGGTGATCGAGGAGCCCCAGGCGATCGTCGAGGCGATCTTCGACTACTACGAGACGCACGGCTTCCAGCCCACGCGCGCCGAGCGCAACAAGATGCTCAACCTGTAACGCCCGTTGCCTCTCACCCCCTGACCCGGAGAGAGGAGCTTTGTGCGCGATATCGCGAGTGCATAGGACCGAACTCCGGCCGGCAATTGCGGTCGATCTGCTAGAATCAAACGACTCACTCGGCACATCGCGTCATGCGTCCCGTTCCCGCCGGCCTGCTGCTGATCGCGACTCTTGCATGCACCCTCGGCGCGGCTGCGCAGAAGGCGCCGCCTCCGCCGAAGCTCGAGCCGCTACCCGAGCCGCCCCCGCCTCCGCCAGAAGTTGCGGCCGACCCGGAGCTCCAGCCCCAAGTCACTGTCATTGAGCGCGACAACGAAACGGTCGAGGAGTATCGCGTGAACGGGCGCTTGACGATGATCAAGGTGACGCCGCGCCACGGCCGGCCATACTTTCTCGTCGCCGATCGCACCACCGGAGCCTTCGTTCGACGCGACAGCCTCGATTCGGGGCTGCGGGTGCCGCTGTGGCTGCTCTACGAATTCTGATCTAGCACTTAGAGCTCGCTCGACCGACCGCAGCGGCTGCGGTGCGTCATCATGTCCGTCTACACCACCGTCTCCGACCAGGATCTCGCCGCATGGCTGACGCGCTACGCGCTGGGCGCGGTGCAGGCATTCGAGCCGATCGCAGCGGGCATCGAGAACACCAATTACTTTCTAACGACCGACAAGGGCCGTTACGTTCTCACGCTCTACGAGCGGCTTCCGGCGGAAGAGCTGCCGTTCTACCTGAATCTCATGGCGCATCTCGCAAGAGCGGGTGTCGCCGCGCCGGCGCCCGAGCGCGATCGAACCGGCGTGCTATGGAGCTTTCTCAACGGCAAGCCGGCGAGCATCGTGGCGCGCCTGGACGGCGCGCCGGTCGAAACTCCGGACGTCGAGCATTGCGCAGCCGTCGGCGAAGCGCTTGCGCGGTTGCACCTTGCTGCTAAGCACTACCGCGGCCGGCTGGGGAACCGGCGCGGACTCGGCTGGTGGCGACAGGCCGCACGCGCGGTGCGCCCCTTCTTGTCGCCCGAGCAGAACGAGCTCATCGCAGCCGAGCTCAAGCACCAGAGCGCGTTCGCCAAGGTTAGGCTCCCGCGCGGCGCCATTCACGGCGACCTCTTCTGCGACAACGTCCTCTTCGTCGATGGCCGCGTCTCCGGCATCATCGACTTCGGCTTCGCTGCCACCGACCTTCTCGCCTACGACATCGCGATCTCGGTCAACGATTGGTGCATTTTGCGCGACGGTCCTGATGCCGGCGGGCTCGATCCCGAGCGAACGCGGGCGCTCGTCGCCGCGTACGATCGCGTGCGCCTGCTCGGCTTCGAGGAGCGCGCGCAATGGCCGAGCCTGCTGCGCGCGGCAGCCCTACGTTTCTGGCTGTCGCGCCTCTACGATCAGCATCTGCCGCGTCCGGGCGAGCTGACGCACGCACACGACCCTTCCGCCTTCGAGCGCATCCTGCGCGACCGCGCGGCGAATCCGCTGCGCTTCCCCGAAGCGTGAGCGCCCGGCTCAGGCGGGCTGCAGCTTGGCGTACTCCAACGCGAGCCACTTGACGCCGGCATCGCGGAAATTGACCTGCACGCGCGCGTCGTTGCCGCGGCCCTCGGCGTCGATGATGATGCCAAGGCCGAACCTGGCGTGCTTGACGCTCTGACCGATGCGCCAGCCCACGCGCGTGTTCTCCCATTCGCGCTCGGGGGCCGCCCCAGGAGCAGGCTCGCGGGCCCATGGCGGCTCGACGCGCCGCGGTGAGAGCCACTGCGTCGAGCCGCTCGGCAGCTCGTCGAGAAAACGCGATGCGATGTTGTAGCGCAGTTGTCCGTGCAGCATGCGGCTCTGCGCCAGCGTGAGATAGAGCCTGCGCCGCGCGCGAGTGATCGCCACATAGGCGAGACGGCGCTCCTCCTCGACGCCGTCGAATTCCGAGAGGCTGTTCTCGTGCGGGAAAAGACCTTCCTCAAGCCCGGTGACGAATACGGTGTGGAATTCGAGGCCCTTCGCCGCGTGGGCGGTCATCAACTGCAGTGCAGGACGCCCTTCCGCGGCCTGCGTCTCGCCCGCTTCGAGCGCAGCGTGGGCGAGAAACGCCGTGAGCGCATCGCCAGTCTCCGATTCCGATTCGCCGGCGACCTGCAGCTCGGCTTCGCGCACGAAGCTCTCCGCGGCATTCACGAGCTCCTGCAGATTCTCCACGCGATCGGCGCCATCCTTCTCCGCTGCGTAATGCGCGGCGAGCCCGCTCTTCTCGATCACGTGCTCGACGGTTTCGGCGAGCGACAGCCGGACAGTAGCTCCCCTCATCGCCTCGATCTCCCGCACGAAGTTCGCGAGGCTCGTGCCGGCCTTGCCGCCGACCTGACCCGAGCAGGCGGTCTGCCACAGGCTCGTTCCCGCGCCGCGCGCCTGATCCTGCAACGTCTCGAGCGTGCGTGCGCCGATCCCCCGCGGCGGAAAGTTCACCACGCGCAGGAATGCTCCATCCTCGTTGGGCACGGCGAGGAGCCGAAGGTAGGCGAGCGCGTTCTTCACTTCCGCGCGCTCGAAGAAGCGCATGCCTCCGTAGACGCGATAAGGCATGCCGGCGTTGAACAGCGTGTGCTCGACCACACGCGACTGCGCGTTGGAGCGGTACAGCACCGCGATCTCGGAGAGCGATACGCCTTCGGCGGCAAGCCCTTTCACGACGTCGACGACGAAAGCGGCCTCGTCGGTGTCGGTCGGCGCGGCATAAGCGCGCACCGGCTCGCCTTTGCCGTCCGCCGTCCACAAGTTCTTGCCGAGCCGGCTCTTGTTCTGCTTGATGAGCGCGTTGGCCACGTCCAGGATGTTTCCGTGCGACCGATAGTTCTGCTCGAGCTTCACCAGCTTGACCGGCGTCTCGGGGGTGCCGAAGTCACGCTCGAAGCGCTGCATGTTGGCGACATTCGCGCCGCGAAAAGCGTAGATCGACTGGTCGTCGTCGCCCACCGCGAATACCGCCGTGTGCGAACCCGCGAGAAGCTGCAGCCAGCGGTATTGCAGCGCATTGGTGTCCTGGAACTCGTCGACGAGGAGATGCGAGAAACGGCGGCGATAGTGCTCGCGCAGGCTCTCATTTCGGGACAGCAACTCGAAGGTCCTGAGAAGCAGCTCGGGAAAGTCGACCACGCCTTCGCGCTGGCACGCGGCGTCGTAGAGCGCGTAATACTCGACCTGGCGCCGCGTGAACTCGTCGTCCGCGGCGACCTGATTCGGACGCAGCCCCTCCTCCTTCCAGTCGCTGATGAGACCCTGCAGCTGCCGCGCCGGAAAGCGCTCGTCGTCGATGCCGTGGGCCTTGTACAGCCGCTTGATCAGCGCGAGCTGATCCTGGGTGTCCATGATCTGATAGAGCTGCGGCAGCTCGGCGTCGCGGTAATGCGCGCGCAACATGCGATTGCACAGGCCGTGAAAGGTGCCGACCCACATCCCGCGCGTGTTGAGCGGCGTGAGCGCGGAGAGCCGCGCCAGCATCTCCTTCGCCGCCTTGTTGGTGAAGGTGACGGCGAGCACCGAGAGCGGACTCGCCTGTCCGGTCGCGAGCAGCCAGGCGATGCGCGTCGTGAGGACGCGCGTCTTGCCGCTTCCGGCGCCGGCGAGGATCAGCGCCGAGCCGTGCGGAAGCGTTACCGCGGCGAGCTGTTCAGGATTGAGGTTGCTTAAGAGCGAGGACGACATGCGGGCGTGCATCACTGCACGCGCATTATATAGGCGAATCGTTCAGATGATTGAGCTTTGCTGCGGAATTCAATAGACTTCGCGCGGAAAGCGCATGAACCTCGCTGCCATCTCGATGATCGGCAACGACGCGGATGTCGTCGAAGCGTTCGTGCGCCACACGGTCCGCCTGCTTGATCACCTTTTTGTCATCGTTCATTGCCCGAATGACGGGACTCGGGAGATTCTCGATGCACTGCAGGCGGAAGGCATGCCGATCACGCTCGTGCTCGACAACGAGCCAGCGTTCCTGCAGGGCGAGCGCCTGACCTGGCTCGCGCGCGAAGCGTACAAGGCGGTCCGCTGCGATTTCATCTTCCCGCTGGACGCGGACGAGTTCATCCTGCCGCCGGAACGCAGTGTGATCGAGGCTGCTCTCGGCTCACTCCCGCCCGGCGCGCTGGGAGGACGCGTTCCACTGCGAAGCTTCGTGCCGACTTCGGAGGATCCGGCTAACGAGCCGCACCCGCTGCGGCGCATTGGCCATCGCGCACGCGACGACGACCCTGTGTTCAAGGTGGTACTCACTGCAGCCCTTGCGGCAAGCCCGGACTGGGTGATCGATCACGGTAATCACGGCGTCACCTGCATCGGCGATTCCAGGCGAACGCCGATGCCAAGGCTGCCGCAACTCGTGCTGGCGCATTATCCTGTGCGCTCGGCGGCGCAAATCATGAACAAGACAATTCTCGGCTATCTCGCGCATCTCGCCGCCGGCCGTCCCGAGGCCGAGGAGCGGCGTGTGGCCACGCACTGGCGACGCTGCTATGAGGAGATCATTCTCAAGGGAGCGACCCGCGGCATGAGCGAGCAACAGATCATGGCCTGGTTTCACGGGCGGCCCCACCTCGAGGCCCGAGACTTCGTTTTCGATCCAACACCCGCACCGGACCCGCTCCGCTATGCGCATCTGATGCGGATCGATCCATACGCGACGCTCGCCCGCTTCACCGAAGCGCTCGTGCACAGCCGGCCCGGACAACTCGACGGCGTGCGCTTCGATCACGCTCCCGAGCCGCGCTCCGGGGATGCTTCGCGGCGCTCCGCCGGCACCGGCAAGCCCTAACTCGCGATGCGTTTCGATCTGCAAGCCTTCGTGCCGTGGATCCGCGCTGCGGCGCCTTACATCCACGCCCTGCGTGGCAAGACACTGGTCATCGCTTTCGGCGGCGAGGTCGTCGCCGACGAGACCTTTCTCGGCGTCGTGCACGATTTGAATCTCCTGCACAGCCTCGGCGTGCGGCTCGTCGTCGTGCACGGCTCGCGCCCACAGATCGAGGCGATATTGAAGCAGCAGCACATCGCGAGCCGCTACCACCGCGGACTACGCATCACCGACGCCGAGACAATGGACTGCGTGCTCGAAGGCATGGGTCACGCCCGCAGCCGCATCGAGGCTCTGCTCTCGCTCGGGATTGCCAACTCTCCGATGGCGGGCGCACGCATCCGCGTGGTTGGCGGAAACTTCATTACGGCCAAGCCGATCGGTGTCCTCGACGGCATCGACATGGGACTCACCGGCGAAGTGCGCCGCATTGACACTGGCGGAATGCGGCAACGCCTCGACGACGGCGATCTGCTGCTCGTCTCGCCGCTTGGTTATTCACCTACCGGCGAAATCTTCAACCTTTCGGTCGAGGAGGTGGCGACGCAGGTCGCGGTACGGCTGTCCGCGCACAAGCTGATCTTCCTCATGGAAACCGACGGTGTTCGCAACGGCAGACAGCTCCTGACCGAGCTTTCGACTCGCGAGGCGGAAGAAATCCTCGCGAAGGCGCACAAGCTCCCTCCCGACGTGCAGCTCTATCTGCCCTGCGCGATTCGTGCCTGCGACAACGGAGTGAAGCGCGCGCACCTTATCAGTAGACATCGCGACGGTGCGCTACTGCTGGAGCTCTTCACCCGCGACGGCGTGGGCACGATGGTCGCGGCCGCTCCACTCGCGCATCTTCGAAGCGCGACGATCGACGACGTGGGCGGGATTCTTTCTGTGATCGAGCCGCTGGAGGAGGAAGGCATCCTCGTGCGCCGCTCGCGCGAGCGTCTCGAGATGGAGATCGAGCGCTTTGCGGTGGCGGAGCACGACGGCGCGATCATCGGCTGCGCCGCGCTCTACGCGTTTCCGAAGGAGCGCACGGGAGAGCTCGCCGCTCTCGCGGTCGACCCGGACTTTCGCCGCGAGGGCTATGGCGAAGCGCTGCTGCACGAGATCGAGCAGAGGGCGAGAAAGCTCAAGCTCACGCGGCTCTTCGTTTTGACGACGCGAGCTTCCGGCTGGTTTACCGAGCGCGGCTTCGTCGAGAGCGATCCTTCGCGCCTGCCGAAGGAGAAGCGCGATCTGTACAACTGGCAGCGTAGATCGCTCGTCTACGAGAAGACGCTCACCTAGGCGCTTCGGCCATGCGATAATTTTTGCCGCGTTGAACACGGCGCCAAGGCGACGGTTAGCGCGGCATGACCTGTGGCGTGCGATAATTGTTGCGATATCGCGGCGAGGATAAGAACATGGCACGCATGGTTCATTGCATCAAGCTCGGCCGCGAGGCCGAGGGTCTCGATCTTCCGCCGTATCCCGGCGAGCTTGGCAAGCGCATCTACGAGAACGTCTCGAAGGAAGCCTGGCAGCAATGGCTTCGACACCAGACGATGTTGGTGAACGAGAACCGGTTGAGCCTCGCCGACCCTAGGGCGCGCAAATATCTCGCTGAGCAGATGGAGCGGCACTTCTTCGGCAGCGGCGCCGACGTCGCGTCGGGCTACGTGCCGCCGAAGACGTAGGTCGAGCGAGCATCAATTCATCGGACGCGGAGCTCGCGTTGCTTCGTTACCGCCGCCGGTTGTACTACGTCTCGCTAATGGTCGTCGCCACTTCAGTGTTCGCCGAATCGCCTGGCAAGCCTGCGGCACCGGTCGCCCGCGTCGAGATCGTGGTCGACAGCTATTTCGGCGAGCAGCTGACCGACCGCTATCGCTGGATGGAGAACGACAAGGATCCCGGCTGGCTGCCGTTTCTCGAAGGCCAGAACAACCACACCCGCGCAGTGCTCGATGCCCTGCCCTTGCGTGACGCGCTGCTGAAACGCATCGAGCAGCTCTCCGGCGAGATCGCTGCACCGGCTAGCGTGCAGCGGGCCGGTGGCCGAATCTTCTTCCAGCAAAGGCCGGCCGGCGCGAACAACTTCAAGCTCTTTGTCCGGGAGCAAGGCTCGGTCCGCTTGCTCGTCGACCCGTCGGCGCGCGATACGACGGCGACCCATTTCTCGCTCGACTGGTGGGAAGCGTCTCCCGAGGGCGACAAGGTCACGTACGGGATATCGAAAGACGGCAGCGAAGACTCGACGCTCGAGATCATCGACGTGAAGAGCGGCACAATCCTTCCCGACCGAATCCCCGATACCGAGGCGGCTAACCCGAACTGGCTTTCGGACGGCTCAGGTTTTTTCTACAACCAGCTCACGGGCAAGGTTGGAACTCCCGAGCGTTTTCTCGACTCGCGCGCCCGCTTCCATCGTGTCGGGAGCGACCCGAAGGACGATCCCGTGGTCATGGCGCGAGGTCTTGATGCGAGAGTCGTTTTCGAGAAGATCCAGGCTCCCTACATTCACACGGCTCGTCATTCAGAGCACGTCGTGCTGGAGCTCACCGATATACGGCGCGAAATCAGGCTCTTCATCGCTTCCATCAAAGACGTGCTCGGCGGCAAGGCCCGATGGCAACCGGTTGCGGAGTTCGCCGATGAGGTGACTCGGTTCGACCTCCACGGCGACGAGCTCTTCCTCCTCGCCAATCGCGGACACCCGCGCGGCCGACTGCTCAAGGTTTCCGCCAAAGAGCCGCAACTCGCCGAGGCGGCCGAAGTCGTGCCCGAGTCTGCGCTCGTCCTTCAAAGCATGGCGCGCGCCAAAGACGGCCTCTACATACGCGCGATGGACGGCGGCGTCGGAAGACTGCAGCGCCTGGACGGTGATGCGAAGCTTTCCCGAATCGAGTTGCCCTTCGACGGGACGTTGAGCGGGGTAGCGGGCGACCCTGGTACCCCAGGCGTCATGTTCCTGCTGTCGGGCTGGCTCGAGCCCACCGGCATCTGGTCGGTCGATGCAGCCGGACGAGTCCAGAACACCGGCCTAACGCCGAAGCCCGATATCGACACAACCGGCTATGCGACTGAGCGCCGCTTCGCCGCTGCGAAGGACGGCACTCGCATTCCGTACAGTCTGATTTACAAGAAAGGCCTGAAGCGGGACGGCGGCAATCCCGCATTTGTCTCTGCGTATGGAAGTTACGGGATCCCGGGATACACCCCGTATTTCGCGGGGCGCACTCTGGCGCTGATCGACCAGGGTGTGATTGTCGCTTATGCCAACGTGCGCGGCGGCGGCGAATACGGTCGCGATTGGCATCGCGCCGGACAGTTGGAGAACAAGCCCAACACCTGGCGCGACCTGATCGCGGTTTGCGAAGACATGATCGCGAGCGGTTACAGCACGCCGGCGCAACTTGCGATCGGCGGCCGATCGGCGGGCGGAATCACGGTCGGACGCGCGATGACTGAGCGGCCCGAGCTGTTCGCCGCAGTCATTTCCGGCGTGGGCTGGCACAACCCGCTGCGATATGTCGCCGAGCAAAACGGCTACGGCGAGGAGCCCGAGTGGGGATCGATAAGCAACCCCAAAGGCTACCAGGCGCTCAAGACCATCGACAGCTATCAAGCCTTGACGGACGGCACGAAATATCCCGCAGCGCTGTTAACGATGGGTGTCACGGATCCGCGCGTGGCACCGTTCCATCCCGCCAAGATGGCGGCGCGATTGCAAGCTGCCAGCGCCAGCGGTAAACCGGTCCTGCTGCGCGTCGACTTCGATGCCGGCCACGGCATGGGTTCGACTCGCGCTCAACAGGACAAGGAGGCGGCGGACACCTACGCTTTCATCCTGTGGCAGACCGGGCCACTCGGCACCAAGAAGTAGACCCGGCCATCGGTGCCGGGTCTTTGAGCTATGCACCGGGACGACATCGGGTGGCAACGAACTCGAACAGCCGCTCGATGCACGCAGCGACGTCCTGCTGGGCGGTATCGACGACGAGCTCCGGCGCTTCCGGCTCCTCATAGGGGCTGTCGATGCCGGTGAAGCCCTTCAGTTCCCCGTGTCGCGCCTTCCAGTACAGACCCTTCGGATCACGCGCCTCGCACACCGCGAGATCGGCGCGAACGTAGACCTCGAAAAAATGCCCGCCCCGGGTTGCCTCGCGGGCGCGCTGGCGGTCGTCGCGATAGGGCGAGATGAATGCAGCGATGCAGATCAGACCGGCGTCAGCGAAGAGCGCCGCGACCTCGCCGATGCGGCGGATGTTTTCCTGCCGGTCCTCGGGCGAGAAGCCGAGATTGGCATTGAGGCCGCGACGTATATTGTCGCCGTCGAGCACATACGGCGCGTAACCCGCGTCGAAGAGGCGCCGTTCGAGTCCCATCGCGAGCGTCGACTTGCCCGCACCGGAAAATCCCGTAAACCACACGACTGCTCCAGCATGCCCCAGGCGCGACGCGCGCTCCGCGTCGGTCACCTGGTGGCGCATCGGGGTGAGATTCGCGGCCGTGGCGCGCGCGACGTGCTGATCCGGGTAGCCACTCGCGTCGACGATACCGCCCCCGACGGTGATGAATCCGTCGCGGAGCACGAAGCGGCCCATCGAGGGGAGCGCGCTGAAGTCGTCGAGGGCGAGAAGATCATGCGCACGCAGCGTCACGCGCGCGACTTCCGTGGCGGCGATCGAAGCTGCCGGTTGTGGCTCGAGCGTGCCAACGTCGATGCGGTGCCTGATCGCCTGCACCCGCACACCGACGCTGCGCGTCGCGAGCCGCAGCGTCAGCTCGCGTCCGGGCGTGAGCGGAGTTGCGCCGAGCCAAAACACCTCGGCGTCGAATACCGAGGTCCATTTCGGCGGATGATCGCGATGACTCGCCACTTCGCCGCGCTCGATCACCAGTGGGCCATCGAGCACGAAGCTCGCGTTGTCGCCGGCCGACACCTTCGGCGGATTGTCGTGCGGCCAGGCGCAGAGCGATGCCACGCGCGCCGAGCGTCCTGAGGGCGAGAACAGCAATTCATCGCCGACCGCGAGCGTGCCCGATTCGACGCGTCCGGCCAGCACTCTGCGCGTCCCGGAGCGATACACATCCTGCACCGGGAGCCGCAGCGGCAAGGCAGCATCGGCCTTCGGCGCCGGCAGCGCTTCGAGCGCGGCGAGCAGCGTTGGCCCGCGATACCACGGCAGCAGCGCGCCCGGCTCCTTCAGATTAGCGCCGTCGCGCGCGGAGACCGGCACGATGGCGCGCGGCGCGAGGCCGAGTCGTTGCAGCGCAGCTCCGACTTCATGCTCGCGCTCGCGAAATGTCTTCTCGCGGTAGCCGACGAGGTCCATCTTGTTGATCGCGACGACGAGGGTGCGCACGCCGAGCAGCTTCAGCAAATAGGCGTGACGCAGGGTCTGCTCCTCCGCGCCGGCCTGCGCGTCGAGAACGAGCAGTGCGGCGCCCGCCGCAGATGCGCCGCCGATCATGTTCTTCAGAAGCTCCTTGTGCCCGGGCGCATCGATCACCACGAGCGTGCGCTGCGGTGTCTTCACCCGCACTCGCGTGGTGTCGAGTGTGATCGCCTGGTCGCGCTCGGCCTGGAAGCTGTCGAGCACGAACGACCACTCGAGCGGCACACCACGGCGAGCCGACAGCGTCGCGAGCTCTTCGGCCTTGCCCTTGGGCAACAGATCCAGCTCGTGCAACAGGCGTCCGAGCAAAGACGACTTTCCGTGATCGACGTGGCCGGCGAGCACCAGCGCCAGAGGTGTTTCGCGCTCCATCACATGTAGCCGGCGGCGCGCAGCCGCTCGAAGGCATCCTCGCGTTCGTGGTCCATGGCGCGTCCGGCGCGCTCGCTCTCGCGCGTCTGCTCCAGCTCCTCGATGATCTCGGCGATCGACGCGGCCTTCGATGCGATCGGAAAAGTGATATCGCTCTCGCCCAGAGAACGGAAGCGCTTGCCGTCGCGAGCGAAGTACAGCTCGCAGACGGGGATGCCTTCGCGCTCGATGTAGCGCCAGACGTCGAGCTCGGTCCACGCCAACAACGGATGCACGCGGACGTGCGCCTCGGCCGGAAACTCGGTCTGGTACTGATCCCAGAATTCCGCCGGTTGATCACGAAAGTCCCAGCTTCCATCGGGACGACGCGGGCTGAACACGCGCTCCTTGCCGCGAATGGACTGCTCGTCGCGGCGGATACCGAGCAGCATGCCGCGGAATGCGCGCTCGGCGATCAGGCGCTTCAAGCCGAGCGTCTTGCGCGCCGCGGCGCGCGCCGCGGGCGGCAGCGAAGCGTCGGTTTCCTCGACCGGAGGACATTGCGCGTTGATGTAGTCGAGTCCCCACTCCTTGAGCAAACGGTCGCGGAACGCATAGACCTCGGGGAACTCGTTGCCGGTGTCGAGCAGGATCACCGGAAAGGGGACTTGCCCGAGGAAGGCCTTGCGCACCATCCAGAGCAGGCTGTTGGAATCCTTGCCCAGCGACCACAGCATCGCCAGCGGTTTCAGGCGCGCGTACGCCTCACGGATGACGTGAATCGACTGCTGCTCGAGAGCGTGGAGGTGATCGGACATGCAGACGGGCCGAAAAGCCGCGCGATGATACCAGCGTTCAGAGGAATCCCGAAATGAAACGGGTGGCGATCACCGCCCGCTCGAAACGCATCCGCCTCACTACGCCACGCCGTAGTACTTGAGCCAGGCCAGCATTTTCTTCCACGCGTCTTCCGCGGCCGCCTTGTTGTAGCTCGGCCGGTAGTCAGCGAAAAAGGCATGATCGGCATCCGGGTAGACGATGATCTGCGATGGATTGCCGGATTCCTTGAGCTCGGTGCGCATCTTCTCGACCTGGTCGAGCGGAATGCCCTGGTCTTTGCCGCCGTACAAGCCAAGCACCGGCACGGTCAGATCCGGCGCGAGGTCGAGAGCGCTCTTGTTATCAGGTGCGAAGCGTCGGCTGAGCTGACCGTAGAATGCGACCCCGGTCTTGAGCGCGTGGTTGCGCGCGGCGTACTGCCATACGATGCCGCCGCCGAAGCAGAACCCGATGACTGCGAGCTTCTCGGTGTTGGCCTTCCCCGAAGTCTTCGCGAACGCGACGCAGGCGTCGAGATCGCTCGCCGACTGCTCGGCGGTGACCTTGCTCATCACATTCTGCACGATGGCCGGGGTCTCCATCTTCGACACGTCGCCGTAGCGCGCGAAGAGGTCCGGCGCGATAGCGCAGTAGCCGACCTTGGCCAGCCGCCGACAGATGTCCTGGATGTGCTCGTGCACGGCCCAGGCCTCGTGCACGACGAGTATCATCGGGAAGGGGCCTTCCTTGTCCGGCATCGCGCGGTACGCGGGCATCTCGCCGTCCTTGACCGGAACTTTCACCGGTCCGGCGATCAGCCCGTTGCTGTCGGTGGTGATCGTCTGCGCGGAGATCGGTTGCACGGCGAGCGCGAACCCTGCGCCGATCGACGTGACGATGAAGGCACGCCGCTCGAACTTGTGTTCCGGATACAAGCTATCGAAGTGTCGCCGTTCTTCTAGATCCATCCTTCTTCTCCTAGGTAACGGTGCGGCGGGTGATTTCGCACCTGCGACGTTTCATTGCAATACCTGATGCGCGCGGCGCCGGATTCATCCGGCCGATTCGTGTACGACCTGTCCTCCAACAAGTGTATACCTGACCTTTCCGGGCAGCTCGAGCCCGAGAAATGGCGTGTTCTTGCCTTGGCTTTTGAGCGAAGCCGGCTCGACCTTCCAGTAGGTGTCTGGATCGAAGACGCACACGTCCGCCTCGGCGCCGGAAGCGAGATTTCCGCTCGCGAGCCCAAGCACGCGCGCGGGCTCGGACGTGATGCGCGCGAGCGCGAATGGCAGCGCGATTTTTTCCTCCTGCGCCCACTTGAGTGTTAGCGGCAGCAGCAGCTCGAGTCCCGTCGCGCCTGGCTCGGCTTCGGCGAAGGGAAGCTGCTTGCCGTCGTCGTCGACCGGCGCATGATCCGAGCAGATGAGATCGATCGTGCCATCGGCAAGACCTGCGCGCAGCGCCGCGCGGTCGCGCGTCGCACGCAGCGGCGGCACCAGGCGGCAGTGCGAATCGAACCAGCCGATGTCCACCTCGCACAGGTGGACGTGGTGCACGGCGACGTCG
Source organism: Casimicrobiaceae bacterium (assembly GCA_035543635.1). Classification (GTDB taxonomy): domain Bacteria; phylum Pseudomonadota; class Gammaproteobacteria; order Burkholderiales; family Casimicrobiaceae; genus PALSA-1003. The sequence goes on along the minus strand of DATKJP010000304.1, from coordinate 628 downwards.
CAGGTGACGGGCAGTCCCTCCTTTTTTGCGGCGCGCACGCGCGCGACACCCTCGTGCGTGGAGAGCCGCGCGAGATGAACGCGGACCCCTGTCGCGCGCACCAGCTCGAAGATCGCATCCAGCGCGATCGTCTCGGCGCACGAGGGAATCGCGGCCAGCCCGAGGCGCGTGGCGACCTCGCCGTCGTGCGCCACGCCACCGCGCGCGAGATGCGCCTCCTGCGGCCGCAACCAGACGCGATAGCCGAAGGTCGCGGCATACTGCAGCGCGCGCAGCAGGATCTGTGTGTCCGCAAGCGCGGCATCCGCGTGCGAGAAGGCGATGCATCCAGCCTCGGTCAGCTCACCCATCTCGGTGATCGCCTCTCCCTTCAAGGCGACCGTCAGCGCGCCAACCGGATAAACGTGTGCCTGGTTGAGCGAGCGCGCGCGATGCTTCAGCATCTCGACCAGCCCCGGCTCGTCGAGCGGCGGATCGGTATCGGGCGGACAGGCGAGGCTCGTCACTCCTCCGGCGACGGCTGCCTGCATCTCCGACTCGAGTGTGGCCTTGTATTCGAAGCCCGGCTCGCGCAGCCGCGCCGACGCATCGATCAAACCCGGGCACACGACAAGCTTCGAGGCATCGA
>DATKJP010000303.1:0-2098 GCA_035543635.1 Casimicrobiaceae bacterium | reverse complement strand
GCGCAGATCGCGGCAGAGCTCGGCATTGAAAATCTGATCGCAACCGAAGGCGACATGAAAGCCGGCCGCTATACCGGCAAGGTCGAGGGAATTCCGAATATGCGCGAAGGAAAGATCGCGCGACTCGACGCCTGGCTCGCTCAGCGCGGAACAACGCTCACCCGATTCCGCGAGAGCTGGTTCTACAGTGATTCACGTAACGACGTCCCACTACTTTCGCGCGTGACCAATCCGGTCGCGGTCAATCCCGATCCGACGCTCGCCAGGCTCGCCGCGTCGAAGGGTTGGCCGGTGCTGCAAATCCGGTAAACTGCGCGCTCCCGTTTGCCCCGAGCTGGTCCAGGGGACAACTTCAATTCATATGACTGCACGCATCATCGATGGCAAAGCGCGAGCCGAGCGGCTGACTGCCGAAGTCAGGGAGAAGGTCGAAGCGCGCGTCGCATCCGGCAAGAGCGTGCCCGGGCTTGCGGTTGTGCTCGTCGGCGAGAACGCAGCGTCGCAGGTTTACGTGCGCAACAAGCGCAGGACGACCGACGTCGCCGGCATGCGCTCGTTCGCGCACGATCTTCCGGCAACAACGTCGCAGGATGAATTGCTGGCGCTGATCGATCGCCTCAACACCGATCCCGCCGTGCACGGCATCCTCGTGCAATTGCCGTTGCCGAAGCACATCGATGCGGATCGCGTCACCGAGCGCATCGATCCGTTGAAGGACGTCGACGGGTTGCATCCGATCAACATGGGGCGTCTCGTGCTCAAGCGACCGCAACTACGGCCGTGCACTCCGGCAGGCTGCATGCTGTTGCTGCGCAACACGGGCGAGGATCTCGTCGGCAGGCACGCGGTCATCATCGGACAGTCGAACATCGTCGGCCGGCCGATGGCGCTAGAGCTGCTGATGGCGCGGTGCACAGTGACCGTGTGTCACTCCGCGACGCGCGATCTGCCAGCGGTCGCGCGCCAGGCGGACATTCTCGTGGCGGCGGTGGGGAAGCCTGCGTTCGTTCAGGGCGACTGGGTGAAGCCAGGTGCGATGGTGATCGACGTGGGCGTCAATCGCAAAGCGGACGGCAAGCTTTGCGGCGACGTCGACTTCGCCGCAGCGAAGGAACACGCCGGATGGATCACACCCGTACCGGGCGGCGTGGGTCCGATGACGATCGCGATGCTGCTCGCCAACACGCTGCGTGCGGCGGAACTGCAGGATGCGGCGCGGACCTGATCAGCTGCGATTGAGCTTCGCCATCAACGCAAGGCGCCGCTCGAGGCTTGCTGCCGGCCAGTACTTCTCGCGATCGTAATATTCGGCGACAGCCGGCATGCTCGGCGGCAGCACGACCCAAGGCTGCTTCGACGAAGTGAAGATGTGGATGTCGGGCGGCAGTCGATCCGGCTCGTCGAGCGTGCCGACGCGCACGAAGCGTACCGCGTCGCCGGCGCCCGAATAGTTGCTCCAAAGCGCGATGCGGCAGGTCGGGCAACGCGTGATCTTCTGTCCTTTGCCGCTGTTCGAAGGCGTGTTGACCACCTCGGGCGCACCCTGAAGCAGGATGACGCGATCCGCCTCGATCATCGCGTTGAGCGCGAACGACGCCCCGGTCTCACGCTGGCACCAACGGCAGTGACAGCAGTGCACGAAGAGCGGCGCGCTCGTCATACGGTAGCGCACTTCGCGGCAAGTGCAGCCTCCTTCGTAGGGGCGAGCGTCATCGGGGGGCATGAAACCTCCAGAAAGCGTTTGGGCGCGAGCTCAACGCTCGCTAATCGCCAGGCGCAAACCGAGCAGGATGAAGAGCCCGCCGCTCGCGCGTGAGAGATTGGCGAGCACCCGCGGCCGCTCGGTGAAAACGCCGCGGATGCGCGCCGCTCCGAGAGCCAGCACGAGGACCCACGCCGTCCCCGTGACGATGAACGTGAACCCGAGCGCAAGGAAGGCGGCGATCTTGGTCGCACTGTCGGGATCGATGAACTGCGGCAGCAGAGCGAGGAAGAACAACGCCACTTTCGGGTTGAGAACGTTGGTGAGAACGCCGCGGCGAAACGCCGTCAGCACGTCTTTCGACGTCTCGCCTTGCGAATGCGAAGCGATGCTCAC
>DATKJP010000302.1:0-2804 GCA_035543635.1 Casimicrobiaceae bacterium | reverse complement strand
GTGGATTGCGACGTGATCCAGGCCGACGGTGGAACGCGCTGCGCGGCGATTACCGGCTCCTGCGTGGCCGTTCACGACGCGATCGCGTGGTGCAGGGCGCAAGGTCTCATCGCTTCCGAGCCGGTGAAGGATTTCGTGGCCGCAGTCTCGGTAGGCGTGGTCGACGGTGTTCCGGTGCTCGACCTCGACTACGAGGAAGACGCGGACTGCGATACCGACATGAATGTCGTCATGACCGGCGCCGGAGGCTTCGTCGAAGTTCAGGGCACCGCCGAAGGGAAAGCCTTCTCCCACCGCGAGCTCGAGTCAATGCTCGCGCTGGCAGAAAACGGAATTCGCGCGCTCATCGCGGCGCAGAAGCTCGCGCTCGGCGCATGACGGTTCCCAAAGCCGAGCCGGCATCACTGTCGACGATCAAACGTCTCGTGCTCGCATCGAGCAATCCGGGAAAGCTCATCGAGTTCCGGCGCTTGCTCTCGCCGCTTGGCATCGAAGTGATCGCGCAGGGTGAGCTGGGCATCGCGGATGCGGACGAGCCGCACGAGACCTTCGTCGAAAACGCGCTCGCCAAGGCGCGTCATGCGAGCCGCCTTGCGCATCTGCCCGCGCTCGCGGATGACTCGGGCATCTGTGTGGCTGCGCTCGGTGGCGCGCCCGGCGTGCAATCGGCGCGCTACGCGGGCGAGCCGAAGTCCGACGCACGCAACAACGAAAAGCTCGTCGCCGAGCTGGCGGGCGTGCACGATCGGCGCGCGCATTACTACTGCATGCTCGCGCTCGTTCGCCACGAAGGCGATCCAGAGCCTATCCTCGCCGATGGCCGCTGGGACGGCGCGATCGTCGATGCGCCGCGGGGCACCGGTGGCTTTGGCTACGACCCGCACTTTCTCGACGCGGCGACCGGCATGACCGGAGCCGAGCTTCCGCTGCAGAAGAAGAACGAGCTTTCGCACCGGGGAAAGGCCATGCGCGCGCTCCTCGCGCGGCTCGAGGCGGAGCACTGATGGCCGAAGCTGCAACGCTCGCCCAGCCCACCGCACCGCGCTTCGCGGCGCTGCCGCCGCTCGCGCTCTACGCGCACATTCCGTGGTGCCTCAAAAAGTGTCCCTACTGCGATTTCAATTCGCACGAACGGCGTGGGAGCGAGTTGCCTGAGGCACGCTACGTCGATGCGCTGATGGCCGACCTCGAGTTCGCGCTGCCCTCGATCTGGGGCCGGCGCGTCGGCTCGATCTTCTTCGGCGGCGGCACGCCGAGCCTGTTCTCCGCCGCATCGATCGATCGCGCGCTCGCTGGCATACGCGCACGTGTGAGCGTCGCGCCCGACGCGGAGATCACGCTGGAGGCGAACCCGGGTACGTTCGAGCAGGCGAAGTTCGCGGGATTCCGGGAGGCGGGCGTCAATCGTCTTTCCATCGGCATCCAGAGCTTCGATCCGAAACATCTCAAGGCGTTGGGGCGCGTGCACGACGAGCGCGAAGCGCACGCCGCAGCGGCCGCCGCGCTCACGATCTTCGACAACGTCAACTTCGATCTGATGTACGCGCTGCCGGGACAGACGCCGGAGGATGCGCGGGCCGATGCGGACGCCGCGCTCGCGTATCGGCCGCCACATGTTTCCTTCTATCACCTGACGATCGAGCCGAACACGCTCTTTCACCGCCATCGGCCGTCACTGCCCGACGAGGACACAGCGGCCGACATTGGCGACGCGATCGAAAACACCCTCGCCGAAGCGGGTTACGTTCACTACGAGACCTCCGCCTTCGCGCTGCCGGGACACGAGTGCCGGCACAATCTCAATTACTGGCGCTTCGGCGACTATTTGGGCATAGGGGCGGGCGCGCATTCGAAGGTTTCGTTCCCCGAACGCGTGCTGCGTCAAATTCGCTACAAGCAGCCTGAGCGGTATCTGGAGCAGGTCGAGCGCGGCGCACCGTTGATCGAAGAGCGCGAGGTGACGCGCGACGAGATCGGGTTCGAGTTCATGCTGAATGCCTTGCGTCTCACCGATGGCGTTCCGGCGGCGCTCTTTTCCGAGCGCACCGGGTTCCCGATCATGCTCCTGCGCAAGGAGCTCGATGAAGCGGAGCGCCGTGGATTGCTCGAGCGTGATCATCAGCGCATCCGGCCGACCGCACTCGGGCGACGCTTCCTCAACGATCTGCAGGCGATCTTCCTGCGGGCCGCAGCGTGAAGCGAGCGAAGCAGCATCCTCCGCCGAAGCCGCGCAATCCGGTCGCGCGCTCGCCGCTGCTTGGAAAGGGCGGCGCTCACGGCAAATCGAACGCGGCGAAGAGACGCCGGGCCAAGATCGAGCTGCAGAAGCTCGTGCGCGAGCCCAAGGACGAGACATGACGCTCTCGCGGCGCGACCTGGAGGAAGGGCGCATGCGCGCTCTCTACGTCGCCGCAGTCGACGCGCGTCATCCGTTGACCGACGAGCAGCTCGCGGCATCGCTGGCGGAGACGCTCAAGCAGAAACCGCACGGGTCGGACTGGTGGGTTTTTGCCTACGGCTCGCTGCTTTGGAATCCGCTCTTTCCGTTCGAAGACGCGCAACCCGCGACGCTTTCCGGACGGCATCGGCGCTTCTGCCTCTGGTCGCTCGCCTCGCGCGGCACCGCTACTCAGCCGGGACTCGTGCTCGGCCTCGACCAGGGGGGCTCGTGTCAGGGCGTGGTGTATCGACTTCCGGCGCGATGCGCGAAAGACGAGCTGGCGCTGTTGTGGCGACGAGAGATGGTGCTCGGCGCGTACCGCCCGCTATGGGTCAGCGTTCGCTCGCACGAGAAGCCGGTCGTT
>DATKJP010000301.1:0-21733 GCA_035543635.1 Casimicrobiaceae bacterium | reverse complement strand
CACCATAAGCCTCGGGCGTCTCGTCGCTTCTGCGGTCGCGGTACTCGTAACACGGCGAGACGTGGGCGACATCGATCAGGAGCGGCGCGAACTGGCGCCGCCGCCACTCGTTGCCGCCGACGGCGAGCGCCCCGAGCGTATTGCCGTGATAGCTCTGCCGCCGCGCGATGAAATGCCGCCGCTGCGGCTCGCCGATCTCGACGAAGTACTGGCGCGCGAGCTTGAGGGCGGCTTCGATCGCCTCCGATCCTCCGGAGACAAGGTAGACGTGCGACACGCCTGCCGGCGCGTGCCCGACGAGCACGTCGGCCAGCTCCTCCGCGACGTCGGTTGTGAAGAAACTGGTATGCGCGTAGGCGATCCGGTCGATCTGCTCGTGCATCGCTCGCATCACGTCGGGATGATTGTGACCGAGGCAGGAGACCGCTGCGCCGCCCGAAGCGTCGAGGTATTCCTTGCCGCTGGCGTCGACGATGCGCACGCCGTGGCCGCCTGCCGCGGGCGGCAGCTTCGCCCGAAGGCTTCGATGCAGAATGTGCGTCATGTCTGCGCCCTGCGCGGTACGTGATTCCAGTAGGCGCGCTGCGAGGCGAGCCGCGCTTCCACCTCCGAGAGCCGCCGCAATACTTTCCTGCCGCCTCTCGCCGCGAGCCATGCGATCAGCAGCTCGACCAGCGCGAGCGGCGCGATCATAGAGGGGAAGAAAGAGATCGAATCGGCACGGAAGAGCAGCACGTGCGTGGCGCGCCGCGCGAGAGGAGAGAGTGCGCTGTCCGTGATCGCGAGCACAGCCACACCTCGCTTCGCTGCGACGTTGACCGCTTCCACGGTAGGCGTCGAGTAGGGTGTCTGGCTGATCGCGATCAGCAGATCGCCGGGGTTCAACGAGTCGACCTGATCGTGCACGGTGCCGCCGATGCCGTCGAACAACGCGCCGTTGCGCGCGATCAGGTTGTAGGCGTAGCGAAACTGGAAAGCGATGCCGAAGCTCGCACGAACGCCGAGGAAGCCCACGCGCTTCGCCGCGGCGATCGCGCCGACCGCCGCTTCGAGCCGCGCCGGAGGGTTCAGCGCCAGCACCGACGCGAGGTCATCGCCCTGCGCTGCAGAGATCTCGTGCGCGAGACGCTCGATGCGTTTGGCTTCAGGAGATGCCTGCAAGGCGGAAGCGCGCCGGCCGTACTGGATCGGACGCCCCGTGAGCGCCTCCTGGAACGGACGGCGCAGCGATGCGTAGTCGGTGAAGCCAAGCGCGTGGGCGAGCCGGACCATCGTCGGCGCAGAAACGCCGGCGCTTCGTGCCTGCTCTCGCATCGACAGCAGTCCGGTCTCGCCGGGGTGATCCGCGATCCAGCGCGCCGCGCGCTGCAGCTCGGGGGAGAGTGCATCGAAGCGCGTGCGCAGGCGTTGCAGGACTTCGAGCGCCGCCGCTGGTGGCAACAGCGGCGGCGGGGGACCGGACATGTAACGAACGTTACAGCTCGCTAAGAAGAATTACAAGTGTTTCGAGGGATGGGTCTAACCCGAACGCCGGTGCCTGCTCAAGCGCCGGCCCAGCGCTGGACGATCAGCACGACCGCCGCGCCGACGATAGCCGCGACCAGGGTCAGCCAGATCGAGCGAGACCGCTGCGCGGCGGCCAGGTCCTTCAACGCCGCTTCGGACGCCGGGGGCGGCGCCGAGAGTCTCTGATAGATAAGCCGCGGCAGCTGCGGCAGTGCGCTCAGGAGAAACGGCGCTTCCTCGCGCAGCCGGCGCTCGAGCGCGCGCCAGCCGAGCTGATCCTGCATCCAATGCTCGAGGAAGGGCTTCGCCGTGACCCAGAGATCGAGATCGGGGTCGAGCTGGCGTCCGAGCCCTTCGACGTTGAGCAGCGTCTTCTGCAACAGCACCAGCTGCGGCTGGATCTCGACGTTGAAGCGGCGCGACGCCTTGAACAGCTGAATGAGAACTCGCGCGAGCGAGATCTCCTTGAGTGGCTTGTCGAAGATCGGCTCGCACACCGCGCGCACTTCGCTCTCCAGCTCATCGACTCGCGTTTCCGGCGGCACCCATCCCGACTCGATATGCGCGGTGGCGACGCGCCGATAGTCACGCCGGAAGAAGGCGAGGAAATTCTGCGCGAGATAGCCCTTGTCGGTTTCGGACAGAGTGCCCATGATCCCGAAGTCGAGCGCGATGTACTTGCCGTGATGCGCGGGATCGGTGGCGACGAAGATGTTGCCCGGATGCATGTCGGCGTGGAAGAAGCCGTCGCGGAAAACCTGCGTGAAGAAGATCTCCACGCCCGCGCGCGCCAGCCGCGGAATGTCCACGTTCGCGGCCTTCAGTCGATCGACGTGGCTGATCGGAATGCCTGCCATGCGCTCCATCACCATCACTTCGCTGTTGCACCAGTCCCAGTAGACCTCGGGTATCCGCAGCACCGGAGAGTGCAGGAAGTTGCGCCGGAGCTGCGAGCAGTTCGCGGCTTCGCGCGCGAGATCGAGCTCGTCGTGAATTGTCTTGTCGAATTCGGCCACTACTTCGCGCGGCTTCAGGCGCTTGCCATCGGACCACAGCGTCTCGACGAGCCAGGCGCCGGTACGCATCAATTCGAGGTCGTGCTCGATGGTCGCCGCGATGTTGGGGCGCAAGACTTTGACCGCAGCGGGCGTGCCGTCTGGAAGCTCGGCGAGATGCACCTGCGCAACCGAAGCGCTCGCGACCGGCTCGCGCTCGAAGCTCTTGAAGATCTGCTCGGCCGGCCGGCCGTAGACGCGCGTGAGCGTGGCGAGCACTTCCTCGGTTGGGAAAGGCGGCACTCGATCCTGGAGCTTCGCCAGCTCGTCGGCGATGTCGGGAGGCAGGAGATCGCGCCTCGTCGAGAGCACCTGTCCGAACTTGACGAAGATCGGACCGAGCGCTTCGAGCGCCAGGCGCAGCCGCACCGCGCGCGGCGCGGAAGTGTCACGCCAGAAGGTGACGGCGCGTGCGGCGGGACGCAGCCAGCGGAAGCGCTCGTGCCCGGTGAGGAACTCGTCGAGCCCGTACTTGAGCGCGACGAGCCAGATCTTGGCGAGCCTTACCCAGCGCATTGCACGCCCTTGTCAGCGACCGTCGGGCCGCGGATGCTCAGGGATGCGTCCGACGCGGCGCTCGAACGGATCGCGGCGGGAGAGCAACCGCACCTGCCGCCGCGGAAGCAGCGCGAAATGCGGGAGCGCGTCAAGCACGTCGTGCAGCTCCCAGCAACCGCGCTCGTTCACGACCCACAGCGCCGTATCGACCCGTCTGAGATCGAGAGGGCGCGAGTAGCTGCGCAGCGTCTTGCGCCCGCGCCGGTCGAAGTACTCGTGGAAGTACGACATCACCAGCTCGCGCAGGCTGCGGTAGACCGGATCCCTGAAACGCAGCTGCGGTCCGTTGTGCTTGGAGATCGCGCCCCAGCGCCCATGCCGCCGAAACAGCGTGATGACGTGCGGATAGTCGCACGGATCGCAATCGAGATGCGCGATCAACGGCGGGTCGCCGTGGATCCACAGCGCGCAGGCCGCGACCAGCGCACCCTCGATGCAGTGCGCGCGCCGCTGGCGCAGCACGTCGCGCACGGCGAGGCTCGTCTCGCCGCCGATCTCGTGGTTGGCGGGGATCGCGTTGACGAACAGCTGCACTTGCTGCGGCGTGGAGAGTCGTCGCAAAATCGCGAACTCGCGCGGGGTGAGGCCCAGATCCTCGCGACGAGCGAACCGCCTGAGCGTCAGGGAGGCCATGCCCGGCCGATGATAGCACCGGGGCCGGGCGACTTTGAGGGAGAGCCGCGATGCCAAAGCCGATCGATGCCGTCTTCTTCTTCGTCAGTTTGTCACTGGCGGCCTGCGGTGGCGCGCCGCCTCAAGTGGCGACCGATCCAAGTACGCTGGAGCGCGAAGTTGCCGATACTGAGCGCGCCTTCGCGAAAACGATGGCCGATCGCGACTTCGCCGCGTTCAACTCCTTCCTGTCGAACGAAGCGATTTTCTTCTCGGGTTCCGAGCCGCGCCGCGGAAAGCAAGCGGTCGCTGCGGTATGGCAGCGCTTCTATCTGCAACCGGACGCGCCGTTCTCGTGGGCGCCGGACAAGGTGCAGGTCCTCGACTCCGGAAATTTGGCGCTCAGCACGGGACCGGTGCGCGACCGCAGCGGAAAGCTGATCGGACGTTTCACCTCGGTATGGCGGCTCGAGGCGCCGCACACTTGGCGCATCGTCTTCGACCAGGGCTGCGAGGTTTGCGCGGAGTGCGCGAAGAGCTAGCGCTCGATCGCGTCGACGCGCGAAGCGAGCGCATCGACTCGCGCGGACAACTCGGCAACATCCGCGGCGAAGCGCAGGCTCTCGGTCCTGCGCACCGCGAGCCGGGCCTCGTCGCCGACGTAGCGCGCGATGCTGTCAGCGATCCGCACTCCGGCGTATTCTGGGAGCGTCAGCATCCGCCGTCCTGCATCCGCGACCTGCTGCCCCGTGATCGGGCCGAGCACGCGGGCGAGCAGGCGCTCGACGAACCATGGCAGTGTGGGCGCGAGCTCGGCGACGGTGGCCGCGAGCGCGGCGTCACCTTGCGCCTTCGAGAGCTCGTCCCAGCGCGAGGGTTGCGCGAGGAGCGACGGAAACCTCAGCGGTTCGATCGCGATCGTGAGATCGGGCTCGGTGGTCTCGCTCGCGGCAAGGCGGCCTTCGGCATCGATCGCAAACCCGATGCGCGCCGGCCCGACGTCGAAGCGCATCGTCTTGCCGGCGTGCGAAGCGAGCTTGTCGCGCGCCCAGGCCTCGCTTTCGAGAGCGCGGTTGGCGAAGTCCGAGGCGATGCTCACAAGACGTACCCGCGGTGCAGAGCGACGACGCCCGCGGTGAGATTGAACCACTCGACGCGCTCGAAGCCGGCGCGCTGCATCATGCCCTTCAGCTGGCTTTGATCCGGATGCATGCGGATCGATTCGGCGAGGTAGCGGTAGCTTGCTTCGTCGCCGACGACGAGCTTGCCCAACCGCGGCAGCACGTTGAAGCTGTACCAGTCGTAGGCCGCCCGAAATGGCTCGGCAACATGGCTGAACTCGAGGATCAAGGTCACGCCGCCGGGTTTGAGCACCCGGTGCATCTCGGCGAGCGCGACTTCCTTTCGCGTCACGTTGCGCAGGCCGAAGGCGACGCATACGCAATCGAAGCTGCGCGAAGGAAAAGGGAGAGACTCCGCGTTGCACTGCACGGCGGGAACGAGTCGACCTTCGTTCAGCATCCGGTCGCGCCCTGCCGAGAGCATCGCCGCATTGACGTCGGTTAGCACCACGGTTCCCTTCGGTCCGACTCGATCGGAGAACAGCCGCGTGATATCGGCGGTGCCGCCGGCGATATCGAGCACGTGGGCGCCGCTGCGAACACCGCTCATCTCGATCGTGAAGCGCTTCCACATCCGATGCAGCCCCGCCGACATCAGATCGTTCATGAGATCGTATTTGTCGGCGACCGAATCGAAGACACCGCGCACGCGCCGCGTCTTCTCCTCGGGCGGAACCTGCTCGTAGCCGAAGTGGGTCTTCTCGGTCATCAATGACCATGCCCGCAGGCATGTGGGGCAGCGGGCGCCGGTGCGTTCGGATCGGGGTCGCGACTCGCTCCCGCTGCGGCAAGCCGCTCGAGATACCCCTGCCACATCTCGTCGTGATGGACTCCCAGATCGTAGAGATAATCCCAGGAGTAGATCCCGGTATCGTGACCATCAGAGAACTTCGGCCGGATCGCATAGTGGCCAACCGGCTCGAGCTCGTTGATCGTCACCTCGCGCTTCCCCACCTGCAGCGTCTCCTGGCCGGGTCCGTGGCCGCGCACCTCGGCCGAGGGCGAAAACACGCGCAGGAACTCGTAAGGCAGCCGGAAGCTCGTGCCGTCGGCAAACGCGAGCTCGAGAATGCGCGAGGCCTGATGGAGCTTGATCTCGGTGGGGACTGGCATCACCGTAGGTGCGAGTTCATTCGCACATGGCGCAGCGGATGGTTTCCGCGCAAACCGCAGCGGAACTTCTACTGAACGATATCGAGGTTCCCGATTCCCGCCATCACGTTCCGGTTCTTGGCGTCGCGACCGTGCAGCTTGATCTCGAGGCGCAGGTCGTTGAGCGAGTCGGCGTTGCGCAGCGCGTCCTCGTAGCTGATCATCCCCGATTCGTAGAGGTCGAACAGCGCCTGGTCGAAGGTCTGCATCCCCAGCTCGCGCGACTTCTTCATGATCTCCTTGATGCCGGAGACATCGCCCTTGAAGATCAGGTCGGAGATCAGCGGCGAATTGAGCATCACCTCGACCGCCGGCACGCGGCCGCGACCGTCGCGACGCGCGATCAGCCGCTGCGCGACGAAAGCGCGGATGTTGAGCGAGAGGTCCATCAGCAGCTGGGCGCGGCGCTCCTCGGGGAAGAAGTTGATGATGCGGTCGAGCGCCTGGTTGGTGCTGTTCGCGTGCAAAGTGGCGAGGCACAGGTGGCCTGTTTCCGCGAAGGCGATCGCGTAGTCCATCGTGTTGCGATCGCGCACTTCGCCGATAAGGATCACGTCCGGAGCCTGACGCAGCGAGTTCTTGAGCGCGATCTCCCAGCCTTCCGTGTCGACTCCGATCTCGCGCTGCGTCATGATGCAGTTCTTGTGCTCGTGCACGAACTCGATCGGATCCTCGACGGTGATGATGTGGCCGTAGCTGTTTTCGTTGCGATAACCGAGCAGCGCCGCCATCGAGGTCGACTTGCCGCAACCGGTCGCGCCGATGAAGAGCATGATGCCGCGCTTGCTCATGCAGACGTCCTTCAGCACCGGAGGGAGGTTCAGCTCCTCGAACGTCGGGATGATGGTGTTGATCGTGCGCAGCGCCATCCCGACCCGCCCCTGCTGCACGAAGGCGTTGACCCGGAAGCGGCCGATCCCCGGCGGGCTGATCGCGAAATTGCATTCCTTCGACGACTCGAACTCGGCCGCCTGCTTGTCGTTCATCACGCTGCGGGTGAGCTCGATGGTGTGCTGCGGCGTGAGCGCGGTCTTCGATACCGGAGCGATCTTGCCGTCGATCTTCAGCGCGGGCGGAAAGCCGGCGGTAATGAAGAGGTCCGAGCCCTTTTGCTTCACCAGCAGGTCGAGCAGGTCGTGGATGAACTTGGTTGCGGTTTCGCGTTCCATGAAGTGACTCCCTGACGAGTTTCGTCCGTGGCGGCTCGGCGATCCTCAGCCGCCGAACAGGTCCTTGTTCACCGCGCGCGATCGCGCTTCGGCGAGGTTGACCTGGTTGCGGCGGACGAGCTCCGTCAAGTGCTGATCGAGCGTCATCATGCCGATCGATTGGCTGGTCTGGATCGCGGAATACATTTGCGCGACCTTGTTCTCGCGGATGAGGTTGCGGATCGCAGGCGTGCCGATCATCACCTCCCAGGCGGCGAGCCGGCCCTGCCCGTCCTTGGTCTTGAGCAGGTTCTGCGCAATGATCGCGACGATCGACTCCGACAGCATCGCCCGCACCATGTCCTTTTCCGCGGCGGGAAAGACGTCGATGACGCGGTCGACCGTCTTCGCCGCGGAGCTGGTGTGCAGCGTCGCGAACACCAGGTGCCCCGTTTCGGCGGCGGTCAGCGCAAGCCGGATCGTCTCCAGGTCGCGCATTTCGCCAACCAGGATGTAGTCCGGGTCCTCGCGCAGCGCGGCGCGCAGCGCGTTGGCGAAGGAGAGCGTGTGCGGGCCGACCTCGCGCTGGTTGATGAGGCACTTTTTCGATTCATGCAGGAACTCGATCGGGTCCTCGATAGTAAGGATGTGCCCGTACTCGTTCTCGTTCACGTGGTCGGTCATCGCGGCGAGCGTGGTCGATTTGCCCGAGCCGGTCGGGCCGGTGACGATTATCAACCCGCGCGGGCGCTCGGTCAGCTCGGCGAAGACCCTGGGCGCATTGAGCTCTTCGAGCGACAGCACCTTCTGCGGAATCGTCCGGAACGCGACCGCCGCGCCACGCAGCTGGTTGTAGGCGTTGACGCGGAAGCGCGCGAGATTCGGGATGCCGAAACTGAAGTCGCACTCGAGCATCTCCTCGTAGGTCTTGCGCTGCGCATCGCTCATGATGTCGTACACCATGGCGTGCACGTCCTCGTGCTCCATCGGCGGCAGGTTGATGCGCCGGATGTCGCCGTGGACCCGAATCATGGGCGGAAGACCCGCCGATAGGTGCAGGTCGGACGCCTTGTTCTTGACCGCAAACGCCAATAGTTCGGCAATGTCCATTTATAATCCCTGTGGTCCGGAGCGCGGGAATGGGCTGCCCGTCGCCCGCGAACCATACCGGATTCACCGACCTGTGGATTACACCCCGGGTCCGCTATGCCGGCGTCATTCGATTATGAGCCTAGACGAGAAGGCGTGGCAAGCCGTCGGGTCGCGGATCGCGCGGGCGGCGGCTGCGGCGCGGCGCGACCCGGCGACGATCCGTCTGCTGGCAGTGAGCAAGGGTCAGAGCGCGGAGGCCATTCGTGCCGCGCACGCACTCGGGCAGCGCGCGTTCGGCGAGAATTACCTGCAGGACGCGCTCGCCAAGGCCGCCGCGCTCGCCGACCTCACCGACATTGAATGGCATCTCATCGGACCTCTGCAGAGCAACAAGGCGAGCGCCGCGTCGCAGCGCTTCGCGTGGGTCGAGACGATCGATCGCGCCAGGATCGCCGAGCGCTTGTCCGCGGCGCGCGACGCGCATCAGCCCGCGCTCAACACATGCGTGCAGGTGAACATCAGTGGCGAGGCGAGCAAGAGCGGCGTCGAGCCCGGCGCTGCGCTTGCATTGCTGCGTACCGTTGCGTCACAGCCGCGGCTGGCGCTGCGCGGCTTGATGGGAATCGCCGAGGAGACAACCGATGTGGCGCGACAGCGCGCGCAGTTCCGCGCCCTGCGCGAGCTCTTCGACACCGCGCGCGCGGAAGGCCTTCCGCTCGACACACTGTCGATGGGCATGTCTGCGGATCTGGAAGCGGCGATCGCAGAAGGGGCGACGCTGGTGCGCATCGGCACCGCGCTCTTTGGACCACGCATCAAGAAAGATAAGGAACAGGCGTGAACGTTACTTTCATCGGCGGCGGCAACATGGCCCGCGCGCTCCTCGGCGGGATGATCGCGCGCGGTCACGCCTCGGGCACCTTCGCGGTCGTCGATCCGGACCCCGAGGCGAGGGCCACCGTCGCGGCGCGCTTCGGCGTGGCGACCTTTCCCGCGATCGAGCCGCCCGCGGCGGGTAACGCTGACGTCATCGTCATCGCGGTGAAGCCGCAGCAGGTGCGGGGCGTCGCACGCGAGCTGGCGTCGCTGCTCAAGCGGCAGGTCGTGCTCACCATCGCCGCCGGCATTCGCCTGAAGGATCTGTCGCGCTGGCTTCTCGGTTACCGCCGTCTCGTGCGCGCCATGCCCAACACGCCGGCGCTGATCGGCGCCGGCATAGCCGCGCTGCACGCGCTGCCTGGCGTCGACGGCGACGGACGAACGAACGCGGCCGCCGTGCTCGAAGCAGCCGGCGGCATCATGTGGTGCGAGCGCGAAGACGAGCTCGATGCAGTCACGGCGGTGAGCGGCAGCGGTCCGGCATACGTGTTTTATTTCCTCGAGGCGCTCGAGCAAGCGGCGCGCGAGCTCGGATTCGCACCGGCCGAGGCACGCCGGCTCGCGTACGCCACCTTCTCCGGCGCAATTCGCCTCGCCGAGCAGAGCGACTCCGAGCCGGCGCTGCTGCGTGCGCAGGTAACTTCCAAAGGGGGCACGACCGAGCGCGCGATCGCGGTGCTCGACGACGCCACGGTCAAGGTCGCGATCGCCGCCGCGGTGAAAGCCGCCGAGGCGCGCGCGAAGGAGCTGGGCGAGATTCTCGGCGGCGAGAGCTAAGGTGTCTCTGAAACGCGGAGATCATTCAGAGGTTCGCTGATGCTCACCGACGCGCTGCGCTTTCTCGTCAACGTCATCTTCGGGTTCATCGTCTACGCGGTGCTGCTGCGCTTCATGATGCAGGTGCTGCGAGCGCCGTTCAGGAATCCCCTCGGCCAGGCCGTCGCGGCGTTGACCGACTGGGCAGTGAAGCCGATGCGCCGGATCATTCCCGGATTTCGCGGCTACGACTGGGCGTCGCTCATCCTCGCGTGGTTCTTCCAGGCGCTGTGGCTTGCGGCGATGATCGCGCTGGGCACGGGTATCGTTTCGAGCGCGATCGTCGGTCTGATCGCGGTGCTCGCGATCGTCGAGCTGATCAAGGCCGCCCTGTGGATCATCATCGTCGCGGTCTTCGTGCAGGCGATTCTCTCCTGGGTCGCGCCCGACGGGCCGCTCGCCGGGGTGCTCAACGCGATGACCTTTCCGCTGCTGCGGCCGGTGCGGCGCGTGATTCCGCCGGTCGGCGGTGTGCTCGACCTCTCGCCGCTGATCGTGATCGTGATCGCGCAGCTCGTGCTGATCGTTCCCGTGGCGTGGCTGGAGCAGCAGGTTGTCCAGCTCTTCCGTTGATCGTATTCGCGGCAACGGAGCCTGGCGTCGCGAGAACGCCGACGGGTCGATCAGGCTGGAGATCCATGTCCAGCCCGGCGCAAAAGAGAGCGAAGTCGCCGGCGTGTACGGCGATGCGCTGAAGATTCGCATTGCTGCGCCGCCGGTGGAGGGCCAGGCCAACGCGGCGTTGATCGCGTTTCTCGCCGAGGCGTTCGGTGTGCCGAAGCGCAATGTGAAGATCATTCGCGGCGAGAGCGGGCGGCGAAAGACGGTGCGCATCGAGGCGCCGCGACAACGTCCGGATGTCGGGTGGGGCCCCTAAGCTCCTCTTGCGAGCGCATTCGCGAGCCGCACGAAATCTGCCACCGCTAGCGTTTCGCCGCGTGCGCCAGGTTCGATGCGTGCTCGCTCGAGTTGATCTTCCCTCGCGATCGTCTTCAACGCGTTGCGCAGCGTCTTGCGGCGCTGGCCGAAGGCGGCGGTGACTACGCTCGCGAATAGCGCCTTGTCGGCGAGCCGCGGGCGCTCCGCACTCAGCGGAGTCAGCCGCACTACCGCCGAGTCGACTCTCGGCGCGGGACGAAACGCTCCTGCCGGAACGATCAACAAACGCTCGATTCGAAAGCGGACCTGCAGCATCACCGAGAGTCGCCCGTAAGCCGGCGTCGCCGGCGCTGCGACCATCCGCTCGACGACTTCCTTCTGCAGCATCACGGTGACGTCGCGCAGCTTCTCATCGTGCTGCGCGAGATGGAAGAGCAGCGGCGAAGAGATGTAATAGGGCAGGTTGCCTACGACGCGCAGATCGTTGCCCAGAGAGGAGAAATCGAACTCGAGCGCGTCGGCATTGTGCAGCGTGAGGCGGGTTGATGGGTATTGCGCGATGAGCTTCGCGGCGAGGTCGCGATCGATTTCGATGACGGTGAGATGCTCGAGGCGCTCCAGCAGTGGAACCGTCAGTGCGCCGAGTCCCGGCCCGATCTCGACCAGGTTGTCGTCGAGCTGAGGATCGACGGCGGCGACGATGCGGTCGATGTAGTGCCGATCGACCAGGAAATTCTGACCGAAGCGCTTGCGCGCGACGTGACCGGACGCGTTAACCCGCGGTCCAGTCGAGGATGACTTTGCCACTCTTGCCCGAGAGGAGCGTGGCAAACGCCTCCGCGTACTGCTCGGCGAGAAAGTGATGCGTGATGATCGGCGACAAATCGAGCCCGCTCTGCAGCATCGCCACCATCTTGTACCAGGTCTCGAACATCTCGCGGCCGTAGATGCCCTTGATCTCGAGTCCCTTGAAGATCACCTGGTTCCAGTCGATCGCCATCTCCGCGGGCGGGATGCCGAGCAGCGCGATCTTTCCGCCGTGGTTCATGTGCTCGAGCATGTCGCGGAATGCCTGCGGCACGCCCGACATCTCCATCCCGACGTCGAAGCCCTCGGTCATGCCGAGATCCTTCATGACGTCGCGCAGCTTCTCGCGCTGGACATTCACCGCGCGCGTCGCACCCATACGCTTCGCCAGATCGAGCCGGTAATCGTTGACGTCGGTCACCACGATGTATCGCGCGCCCACGTGCTTCGCGATCGCGCTTGCCATGATGCCGATCGGGCCTGCGCCGGTGATGAGCACGTCTTCACCGACGAGATTGAACGAGAGCGCGGTGTGCGTCGCGTTGCCGAAGGGATCGAAGATCGCGGCAAGATCATCCGAGATGTCGTCGGGAATCTTGAACGCGTTGAACGCGGGGATTACCAGGTATTCGGCGAACGCGCCTTCGCGATTCACGCCGACGCCCACGGTGTTTCGGCAAAGATGCCTGCGGCCGGCGCGGCAGTTGCGGCAGTAGCCGCAGGTGATGTGACCTTCGCCGGAGACGCGGTCGCCGATTTTGAAGCCGCGCACCTCCTGTCCGATCTCGACGATCTCGCCGACGTACTCGTGCCCGACCTGCATCGGCACCGGAATCGTCTTCTGCGCCCAATCGTCCCAGTTCCAGATATGCAGGTCCGTGCCGCAGATCGCCGTCTTGCGGATGCGGATCATGACGTCGTTGTGACCGACCTCGGGTTTCTTGAGCCGGGTTAGCGTGAGGCCGGGCGCGCGTTCGAGCTTTGCGAGTGCTTTCATCAGTCGGATTATGAGGACGGAACCGGGTGTTGTCATCCCGGGGCGGAGCGAGAGGATCTCTATTACTACTTGATGACGCCCAGCGCCTTGCCCACCTTCGCAAATGCCGCCACGGCGCGGTCGATTTCCTCGGGCGTGTGCGCGGCGCTCATCTGCGTGCGGATGCGCGCCTTGCCCTTCGGCACCACAGGGTAGGAGAAGCCGATGACGTACACGCCTTCGGCCAGTAGCGCGTCGGCCATGCGCGTCGCAAGCGAAGCGTCGCCGAGCATCACCGGGATGATCGGATGCTCGCCCGGCACCAGCGTGAAGCCGAGCTCGGCCATCGCATGGCGGAAATGCCCGCCGTTCTCGCGCACGCGGCGGCGCAGCGCTGCTCCTTCCGCGCCGGAGAGCAGCTCGAGCACTTTGAGCGAAGCGGTGGCGATCGAGGGCGCCAGGGTGTTGGAAAAGAGATAGGGTCGCGAGCGCTGACGCAGCAAAGCGACGATGTCTTTGCGTCCGGCCGTGTATCCGCCCGATGCGCCGCCGAGCGCCTTGCCGAGTGTGCCGGTAATGATGTCGATACGCTCTTCGACGCCGCGCAGCTCCGGTGTTCCGCGGCCTCCCATGCCGACGAATCCCACCGCGTGCGAATCGTCGACCATGACGAGCGCGCCGTAGCGGTCTGCGAGGTCGCAAATCGACTTCAAGTCGGCGACGATGCCGTCCATCGAGAAGACGCCGTCGGTGGCGATCAGCTTGAAGCGTGCGCCAGCGGCGTCGGCCTCCTTCAGCTTCGCTTCGAGGTCGGCCATGTTGTTGTTCAAATACCGGTAGCGCTTCGCCTTGCACAAGCGGATGCCGTCGACGATGCTGGCGTGATTGAGCTCGTCGCTGATCACCGCGTCCTGCTCCTCGAGCAGCGTCTCGAACAATCCGCCGTTCGCGTCGAAGCAGCTCGAATAGAGGATCGCGTCGTCGGTCTTCAGGAATTTGGACAACGCGCCTTCGAGCGCCTTGTGCACGTCCTGCGTTCCGCAGATGAACCTGACCGAGGCCATGCCGAAGCCGTGCTCGTCGAGTCCTCTCTTCGCGGCGTCGATCATGCGGCGGTCATCGGCGAGACCGAGATAGTTGTTGGCGCAGAAGTTGAGCACCTCGCGGCCATCGGCGAGCCGGATCTGCGACGATTGCGGGCTGCCGATCACTCGCTCCGCCTTGTAGAAGCCGTCGGCGCGAATCTTCTCGACGATCCCGCGCATGTGACCGAGGTAAGCGTCATGCATGATGTGGTTCTCCTGCGAGGCGGACTGCCAGCTCCACCGCCGCGAACATGCTGCCTGGGTCCGCCGCGCGCGCGCTCGCGCCGTCGGCGGCAAGGTCGAGCGCGGTTCCGTGATCGACCGAAGTGCGCAGGATCGGCAGCCCCAGGGTGACGTTCACGCCGTGACCGAAGCTCGCGTGCTTGAGGACCGGCAGCCCCTGGTCGTGATACATCGCGACCACGCAGTCGAAGCTCGCGAGCTTCGCGGGAACGAACACCGTATCGGCGGGAAGCGGGCCGGTCACGTCGAGTCCTGAAGCACGCGCAGCCTCGATCGCCGGAGCGATGACCTCGATCTCCTCTCGGCCAAGATGTCCGCCTTCGCCGGCGTGCGGGTTCAGTCCGCACGCCGCGATGCGCGGCTTGGCGATGCCGAACTTCGCCACGAGATCGTGCGCGAGCACGCGCAGCGTCGCGAGCAGCGATTCGCGCGTGATCGCCGCGGGGACCCGCGCGAGCGGAAGATGTGTGGTCGCTAGCGCGACGCGCAGGATCCGCTCCCTCGGCCCGCCGACCAGCATCATCACGACATGACCCGCTCCGGTGCGCTCGGCGAGAAATTCGGTGTGGCCGCTGAAGGCGATACCCGCGTCGTTGATGCTCGACTTCTGCACCGGCGCGGTCACCATTGCGGCGTACTCGCCTGAAAGACAACCCGACACCGCAGCCTCGAGCGTGGAGAGGATCAGTTTCGCGTTGCCGGGGTCGGGTTCTCCCGGCTTCACCGCGACCGCCAGCGGAAAATGCGCAACCTCGATCGCGCCCGGCGCGCAGGCGCTGCGCGCGACGTACGGCGTGAATCGTACACCGGCGCGAAGCCGCCGCGCGCGCTCGCGCAGGAGCTCGATGTCACCCAGCAGCACGAGGCGCGCCGGCCATGTCCGCTCCGCGACCCGAACGCACAGATCAGGACCGATGCCGGCAGGCTCGCCCGATGTCACCGCGATCGTCGGCAGCGTGTTCATCTTGGTTACATGTCCGGCGGCGCGCGGATAAATTCACGGCCGGCTGGATTCACTCCGCCAAGGTCTCGATCGCGATCCCGCTCGCGTCGCCGAAGGCATCGACCTTCACCACCGGCGAGACCGCGACCTTCGCTCCGCTCTCGCTCACCGCGACCTTTGCCTGTGCGAATCCATCGAGCGCGAGCGCTGGCTTGCCGAAGAGATAGAGCGATGCGAGCGGCTTTGCCGAATCGATCTCTCCGCTGTGCTGCACGACGGGACCGAGCGGCAGCGCATGGCCCTCGCGCCCGAACACGGGAAACCTGTCGAGCGCAGCGCGATAGCGGATCACTTGCCGACCCGGAATGCGTTGCTTGCTCGCGAGGTCGTACCAGGCGCCGGGCGGCAGCGCGACCTCGACCTCGCCGCCAGGGGCGACGATCGGCGCGACGAGCAATGCGTCCCCGCACATGAACTGCGTCTCGTAGCCACGCGTGAGCGCATTGTTCGGAAACGCGAGCGGCATCGCGCGCATCACCGGCAGTCCCGTCTTCGTCGCCTGCGCGATCACGCTCTTCAAATACGGCAGCAGGCGGTAGCGAAACTCGATCCATTGCCGCGCGATCGCTTCCGCCTCCTCGCCGAAGGTCCAGGGCTCGCGCGCGCCGATCCCGTGCGCACGCATGTGCGAGCTGAACACGCTCATCTGCAGCCAGCGGAGGTACAGCTCCGCCGACGGCTGCTCCGAGCCGTAGAAGCCGCCGATATCGGTCGAATGATAGGGCCCGCCGCTCATGCCCCATGACAACGCGCCGCGGATGCTCGCGGCGAGCCCTTCCCAGTCGCTCTGCGGATCGCCGCCCCAGTGCGTCGGGAAGCGCTGGCTGCCGCTCCAGGCCGCGCGGCTCCACACGATTGGCGGCTGCGCGGCGGGCGGCGCGAATTTTCTCGTCGCTTCGAAGACGCAACGGTTGTAGAGCAGAGGATAAACGTTGTGCAAGCGCGCGCCGCGATCGCCGTTGGAGGCGACAGCATCGTCGGGCACGTGCTCACCGAAATCGCTCTTGATGACATCCACCCCGGCCTTGAACAATCCTTCGTGGGCGTCGCGCCACCACGCGTAGGCGGTCGGGTTGGTGAAATCGACGATGCCGGAGTCGGGCAGCGGCGTGAGCACGCCGCCGAACGGCGAAGTCGCGGGCGAGGTGTCCCATGCGAACACGTACGGTTCGCCGCTAACTGTCTTGAGCAGAAAGTCATGCGAGGCGAGGTCGTTGAAGAGCGGCGAGTGGACCGAAACGTACGGATACTCCCACACGCAGATCTTCAGCGAATGACCTTTGAGGCGCGCGAGCGCGGCCGCGGGATCGGGATAGCGCTTTGCGTCCCAGCGGAAGTCGAAGCGTGTCTGCACGTCCCAGACCGCGCGGCCGTCGAGCGTGAGCACGTCGCAGGGGATGCGGTGAGCGCGCAGGCTCTCCGCGACCTCGAGCGCTTCGTCGGGGGTGCGGTAGTACGCGCGCGACATCCACAAGCCCAGGCTCCACAGCGGCACGTCGGGCGCGCGTCCGGTGAGCGCGGTGTAGCGCTCGATGATCTCGGCCGGATCGCGGCCGGCGAAAAAGAAGAGATCGAGCGCTTCGTCGTCAACCACGATCGCATACGAGCGATGCGACCACTCCGGGTTGCCGACGCCGTGCAGCACGCTGGCCGGCGTGTTGACGAAAACCCCCCACGCGCCGTCCTTGCTCGCACTCCCGCCGGGGCTCCAGCAAAACGGCGCCCCCTTGTACGCGAGGCCGCTGTTGACGCCGAGCGCGTCCTCCACGCGAGACTCGACAAGCTGCCCGCGCTTGTTGAGCGGCCCGAACTGCTCTCCGAGTCCGTAGACGGGCTCGCCGGCTGCGAGCGCGAAGCTCGCGATCCATTGTCCTCCGTCGCGCGTGCGCCCGATCACCGGAAGCCGCGCGAACCCGCGGAAGTGCTCGTCGGTGATCGAGGCTAGCAACAGCTGATCGTCGCGCAACAACCGGAGCTTGAGCGGCTCGCCGGTTATTTCGAGCCGTGCCCCCGCGGAGCTGAACGTCCACACGCCTTCCTGGGGCTGCGCGACGTCGCAGCGCTGCGCGCGCCCGAGCACGAGTCCGTAATCCGGCTTGGTGTTCGGCCCGACGCGCAGGCGGAAGACGCCTGGGCCGTAACATGCGACCTCGAGCACGTCGCCGGTGCTGGTCGCGAACTCGCCGCCCGATCCCGACGTGCCGAGACTGTTCGGCGCGTTGAGTCGTATGTAGGCGGTGGGATCCAGCTGCATTTATTCTTCCTCCATCCACGGACGGATTCGAGGGATCAAGCGGCGAACTTCGGCTCAGGCATTCCGGCGACATCCACGCGCATCGCGAAGACGCCGCCCGACAACGGCAGGCGCGCGAGCTCATCCGCCTCGCGCCGCTGCCGTGCGCTCGTCACGTACAGCGTCTTGAGATCGGGTCCTCCGAAGGCGCACATGGTCGGCGCAAGCGCAGGCAGCGGATACTCCGCGATGCGTTCGCCGCGCGGCGAGAGTCGCACGACTTTGCCCGCGCCGTAGAACGCGCTCCAGTAGCAGCCTTCGCTGTCCACCGCGGCGCCGTCGGGCCGATCCTTGTCGCCGTGGAAGCGCGCGAACACGCGGCGGTTGGCAATCGCACCGGTCGTCGCGTCGAAATCCCACGCCCAGACGATGCGCGCCGGCGTGTCGGAGTGATACATCGTGAGCGTATCCGGGCTCCACGCCAACCCGTTCGAAATCATGATGTCCGGGACCATCGCGGTGATCTTTAGGTCGAGATCGAGGCGATACAGGCAGGCCGTATTCGCGTCGCGCTTCTCGTTCATGCTGCCCGCCCAGAAGCGACCACGAGGGTCCGCGCGCCCGTCGTTGAAGCGATGATGCTCGGGATCGTACGGCGCGCCGGCGAGCTTGCGCTGCGGCTTGCCGACGCGCGAGATCAGCCAGAAGCCGTCGCGCAGCGCGCCGACGAATCCGCCGCTCGCGCGCAGCACGAAGGATCCGATCGATTGCGGCATCGGCCAGGCCGTGTTGATCGCGGTTGCAGGATCGAAGCGGTTCAGCGCCGGCGCGTTGATGTCGACCCAATACAGGACTTGCTCGTCGACCGACCAGACCGGGCCTTCGCCAAGGCTCGCTTTCGCGTCGAGCACGCATTCGAACGGGGATTGCATCAGACGGGATGCTGCACGGAAACATGCATCGTACAAGAAAACATCTCGCCCGGTGCGAGCACATGAGTGCCGGTATCGCTTGCTCCCGCTGCGGCGCGATTGAATGCGTCGGTCATGTGGCTGACCGGCTCGATGGCGAAATAATCTGCGCCGGACGGCACGTACACGACGAGATAGCGGCATGGCGTGTTGGCGAAGATTGCCACCTGTGTTTGCCGCTCGGGCCAACGAATGAGCGCCGGCGGCCGCCAGCCCGTGAAGCAGTTGTCGAGTGCGGTCGTGCCCAGCGCGCGTGGTGCAGAGAAATAATGTGTCGCCTTGACCCGCTTCAGGCGCGTCGGCAGCTTGCCCGCATCGGTCTCCCACATGGCTCGAGCGAGGAAGCAAAGCTCGGTGTCTGCAGTGCGCGGAAAGAACGGGTGCCAGCCGAGTCCGCAGGGAAAGGCTTTGGTGCCGGTGTTGGCGATGGCGAGAGTCATCTTGAGGCTGTGGCGAAGGAGCACGAATGCCTGCCGCGCCCGATAGGGAAAGGCCCACTCACGTGCCCGCGCTCTCTTCGCGTCGTGCACGAGGTCGACCGTGGCTCTAGAGTTCCCGACAGCCAGCACCTGCCACGCGCGTTGCCAGCCGTTCCCGTGGATGGCATTCTCGTCTCCGGGGAGATAGCGAGGCAGAGCGTAGGTGGCGCCGTCCCAGTGCAGGGTCGCGTCAGCGATGCGATTGGAGAACGGAACCAGCGGATACGAAGAGAATCCGCGCACGTCTCCGCTTTCGATCGCGTCGGCCGAAGTGGCGCGAAAGAGCGGCACGCCATCGCGCTCGAACGCTGCCACCGCGCCGCCAACCTCCGGTGCAAGCGAAAGCCTGAGTGCTCCGGAGCGAAGCTCGATCAACTGCGCGTCGCGGCGAGATATTCTTGCGCCCGGCTGACCATCAGCGCGAGATCGGACCCGACCGCGACCCAGGAGAATCCGTAGCCCAGGAACTTCTTCGCCATCTCCGGATTGAAGCCGATGATGCCGCAGGGCCTGCCAAGTTTCTTGCAGGTTTGCGCGGCGGCGGTCAGCTTCTCCTGCACCGCGGGGTTGCCGATGTCGCCGAGCAGACCCATCGACGCGGAAAGATCCGACGGTCCGATGAAAATCGAGTCCACACCCGGCACGCTCGCGATCGACTCGAGCTGCGAGAACGCGGCGATCGTCTCGATCTGCACGATGACGCAGATTTCCTCGTGCGCGCGCTTGACGTAGTTCGGGATCGTGCCGTAACGGCTGCCGCGATGCGTTCCCGCGACGCCCCGGACGCCCTCCGGCGGGTAGCGCGTGTAGGCGACCGCGCGCCGCGCCTCCTCCGCGTTTTGCACGAACGGCAGCAGCAGCGACTGCGCACCCGCGTCGAGCACGCGCTTGATCATCACCATGTCGTTCCACGGCGGGCGCACGATCGCGGAAGCCGGGGTGCCGGCGATCGTGCGCAGGATGTCGATCATCTGCGGCGGATCGATCGGCGTGTGCTCGGTATCGACGACGAGAAAATCGAAGCCCGCGCAGCCAAGCGCCTCCGCGGTCGACGGCGCTCCGCTCGCGAGCCAGCAGCCGATGGGAGTCTTGCCAGAAACGATCGCGCGCTTGAATTGATTGACGGGCAGGTCCATCGGGTAATCTCCTCGTGGACGGCGTAGGTCAAGACGGCGGGATCTGCATATTGTAATGGTAGGATGACAGATATGCCCCCGCTCGCGCACGCCGCCTCGTATCCGAGCCTGGCCGGGCGCGTGGCCTTCGTCTCCGGCGGCGGATCGGGCATCGGCGCGTTCATCGTCACGCGCCTCGCCGAGCAGGGCTGCAAGGTCGCGTTCTGCGACGTAGCGGATCGACCGTCGCAGGAACTCCTTGCAAAGCTCGCGCAGGCACAGCTGCGCTATCACCATTGCGACGTGCGCGACATCGCCGCGCTGCGCAGCGTGCTCGCGGCGGTCGAGAAGGAATGGGGAGCGATCACGGTGCTCGTGAACAACGCCGCGCGCGACGACCGGCACGCGCTAGAGAATGTGACGCCCGAGTACTGGGACGACGCGCTCGCGGTCAATCTGCGCCATCACTTCTTCGCCGCGCAGGCGGTGGCGCCGAGCATGGCGCGCGAGGGCGGCGGCTCGATCATCAATCTGGGCTCGGTGTCGTGGATGCGCGGCATCGCCGGCATGGCCGCGTATACGTCGTCAAAGGCGGCGATCAATGGTCTCACGCGCACGCTCGCTCGCGAGCTCGGGCAGCAGAACATCCGGGTCAATTCGATCGTGCCCGGCGCCATCGACACGCCGCGCCAGCGCGCTCTATGGATCGGGCCGGAGAAGGAGCGCGAGTTTCTCGCACAGCAATGCCTTAAATTCCGTCTGGACGGGGACGACGTCGCCCGGGGAGTGCTGTTTCTCGCGTCCGACGACGCACGCGGCATTACGGGCCATAATCTGATGATCGACGCGGGGCTCGCGCAGACGAGCGCATCGAGTTGAGTCCAAAAGGAGGATGCAATGAAAGCTCTGAGAATCCTGCTGTTCGCAGCGCTTGGCGCATCGCTTGCTGCGACCGCGACGCCCGCGATCGCCGACACCGTGCTGCGTATCTTCGTCGGCGGGCAGCAGCGCCCGGACGTCATGCGAAAGATCGCCGACGAGTACCAGAAGCAAAATCCGAGCGTGAGGATCGAGGTCGAGGTCGGGGGCGCGACCTCGGAGGCGCAGCAGCAGTACCTCAACACCGTGCTCGCGGCGAGGGATTCGGTGCTCGACATCGTGCTGATCGACGTGATCCGCCCGGCGCAATGGGCTGCGGCCGGCTGGGCAGAGCCGCTCGATGCCTACCTCGGCGCGGACAAGGCGAAGGTGATGGGCCAGTATCTCAAGGCGTACGCGGAGGCCGATCAGGTCAACGGCAAGGTGATCGCGCTGCCGTATTTCGCCGATTCGCAGTTCCTCTACTACCGCAAGGACCTGCTCGAGAAATACAAGCGTCCGGTGCCGAAGACCTGGGACGAAATGATGGAGACCGCGCAGGTTGTCATGAGGGGCGAGAACAATCCGCAGCTGCAGGGCTTCTCGACCGCCGGCGCGCCGATCGAAGGCACGGTGTGCACTTATCTAGTGCCGCTCTGGGGCATGGGCGGCGAGCTCACGAAGGATGGCAAGCTGAACCTCGATGCGCCCCAGGCGCGCCAGCCGTTTCAGCTTTTCGGGCGCATGAAGCAGACGGGCGTGCTGCCGAAGAACATCGGCGAGATCACGACCGATCGCGGGCGCGTCGACTTCCAGGCAGGCAACGTGATCTTCGCGCAGAACTGGGGCTACTTCTGGAACCGCGTCGAGAACGACGCCGACACCAAGGTGAAGGGAAAGGTCGGCGTCACTACGCTGCCGCATGATCCGGGGGGCAGGAGCGCGACCTGCATCGGGGGCTGGCAGCTCGCGGTCTCCGCGTTCTCGAGGAACAAGGCCGAAGCGGTGAAGCTCGCGCGCTGGCTGTCATCGCCGGAGGTGTCGAAGCAGATGGCGGTCATGGCCTCTCATCTGCCGGTCTTCCCGCAGCTCTACAAGGACCCGGACGTGCTCAAGGCGAATCCGTGGTTCGCCGAGGCGCTGCC
>DATKJP010000300.1:0-10723 GCA_035543635.1 Casimicrobiaceae bacterium | reverse complement strand
GGCGAGAGCGCTCCAGTCATTCGCGCGGCAGGCAGCGACTTCGACACCGTGACCGGCGGAACACGCGTCCTTTCCGACTGGATCATCGTGCGGATCAACGTCAATCCGGGCGAGGCTTTCCTCGATCGCATGATCGGCATGGTGGAAGGGGCGAAGCGGCAGAAGACGCCGAACGAGATCGCACTCACCATACTGCTCGTGGTGATGACGCTGGTGTTCCTGCTGGCTACCGTCACGCTGCTGCCGTATTCGATCTACAGCGTCGACGTCACCAAAGCTGGCACGCCTGTGACCATCACGGTGCTTGTCGCGCTGCTGGTGTGCCTGATTCCGACGACGATCGGCGGGCTCCTCTCCGCGATAGGTGTAGCCGGGATGGGACGGATGATGCGCGCCAACGTGATCGCGACTTCGGGACGCGCAGTCGAAGCCGCCGGTGACTGCGACGTTCTTCTTCTCGACAAGACCGGAACGATCACCTTCGGCAATCGTCAGGCCTCGGCGATCTACCCGGTAGCGGGCGTCGCGCCCCAAAACCTGGCGGAAGCCACGCTTCTGGCTTCGCTCGGCGACGAAACGCCCGAGGGCAAGAGCATCGTGACGTACCTGAAGCGTGCGTGGGGCGTGATGCCGCCGACGCTCGAGCCCGGCCAGTTCACGATCGTTCCGTTCTCGGCAACGACCCGCATGAGCGGTGTGACCTTCCGCGGCCGCGAAATCCGCAAGGGCGCGCTCGACGCGGTCAAGAACTGGGTCGGCTCCCAGGGCGGCACGATCGACGCCGAGATCATCGCGCGCGTCGAGGAGATCGCGCGTCGCGGCTCGACGCCGCTTGCGGTGGCCGAAGGACGGCACGTGCTCGGCGTGATCGAGCTCAAGGACATCGTCAAGACCCACATCAAGGAGCGCTTCGCCGAGCTCCGCAGGATGGGCATCAAGACGGTGATGATCACCGGCGACAACAAGCTCACTGCGGCATCGATCGCGGCCGAGGCCGGCGTTGACGACTATGTCGCCGAAATCAATCCAGAATCCAAGCTGAAGCTGATTCGCAGCTATCAGGCCGACGGCAAGCTCGTCGCGATGACCGGTGACGGCACCAACGACGCACCGGCGCTCGCCCAGGCCGATGTGGCGGTCGTGATGAACAGCGGCACGCAGGCGGCGAAAGAAGCCGGCAACATGGTCGACCTCGACTCCAATCCGACGAAGCTCATCGAGATCGTCGAGATCGGAAAGCAGCTGCTGATGACACGCGGCGCGCTTACGACCTTCTCCATCGCCAACGACGTTGCCAAGTACTTCGCCATCATTCCGGCAGCCTTCGCCAGCACTTATCCGGTGCTCGACGCGCTGAACGTCATGCACCTCGCGACGCCGGCCAGCGCGATCCTCTCTGCGGTGATCTTCAACGCGCTCATCATTCCGGCGCTGATTCCGCTCGCCTTGAAGGGAGTGAAATACCGTCCGGTCGGCGCCGGTGCGGTCCTGCGCCGGAACATGTTGATCTACGGCATCGGCGGGATTCTGCTTCCATTTGCGGGAATCAAAGTAATCGACATGCTGCTTGCCGCTGCAAATCTCGCTTAGAACCGAGGAATCTCCATGTTCGCATTCTCTGAAATCGTTCCTGCGCTGCGCATGCTTGTCCTGATGACAGCGCTCACCGGAGTCGTCTATCCGCTGCTGATGACGGGGATCGCGCAGGTCGTGTTCCCGAAGGCAGCAAACGGCAGCCTGATCGTCGAGAACGGCAAGACCCTGGGATCGGAGCTGATCGGCCAGCCTTTCGACGACCCGAAGTACTTCTGGAGTCGGCCGTCGGCGACCTCGCCGCAACCGTACAACGGCGCATCTTCAGGGGCGTCGAATCAGGGCGCACGCAATCCGGCGCTCGCCGACGCGGTAAAGGATCGCATCAAGGCGCTGCGCGACGCGGACCAGGACAATAAGGCGCCGGTGCCGATCGATCTAGTCACTGCCTCGGGCAGCGGTCTCGATCCTCATATCAGCGTTGCGGCTGCAGAATTTCAAACGGCGCGAGTGGCCAAGGCGCGGGGAATGGCGTCTGAACGCGTCCGGGAGCTTGTCGCGCAATCGACCGAGGGCCGCACGCTTTGGGTTCTCGGCGAGCCTCGCGTCAATGTACTGGCGTTGAACCTGGCCCTCGATCGCGCTGGCGGCAATAAGTAGAAAAGCCTTGTGACCCGGGTCGGCCGAGCGCTAGGATTGCGGCCAGCTGGGCTCGATCCTCGCAGCGCTCTGCCGTGCAGAGCGACGTCGGGGGCCACGCCGCTGACCGTCAATGGCAAAGCCGCGTCCGGATCCTGATCAACTTCTGGCCGAATTCAAGGCGCAGGAAGCGCGCGAGGCGCGCGGGCGACTGAGGATTTTTTTCGGCGCCTCCGCGGGCGTCGGCAAGACCTACGCGATGCTGCTCGCGGCGCAGGCCTTGCGTCGCACGGGCATCGATCTGGTTCTAGGCTTCGTCGAGACGCACGGGCGCACCGAAACCGCCGCGCTCCTCGAAGGTTTTGAGCAGTTGCCGCCGTTGACCCTCGACGTCCAGGGGGCTTCGGTCAAGGAATTCAATCTCGACGCGGCGCTCGTAAGGCATCCGTGCTTGATCCTCGTCGATGAGCTGGCCCACACCAACGCGCCGGGCGCTCGGCACCCGAAACGCTGGCAGGACATCGAGGAATTGCTGAACGCCGGTATTGACGTATTCACGACGCTCAACGTCCAGCACCTCGAGAGCCTGAACGACGTCGTCGGCGGCATCACCGGAATCCGGGTATGGGAGACCGTTCCGGACACGTTTTTCGACGACGCCGACGATGTGGTCCTCGTCGACATCCCGGCGGACGAGTTGCTTGCGCGGTTAAAGGCCGGCAAGGTCTACATTCCCGAGCAGATCGAGCGTGCCGCGGGAAATTTCTTCCGCAAGGGCAATCTCATGGCGCTGCGCGAGCTGGCGCTACGGCGCACGGCCGATCGTGTCGAGGAAGATGTTCAGGCCTATCGCAGCGACCAGGCGATCAAGCGCATCTGGAAAACCGAAGCGTCGCTGCTGTGCTGCCTGGGTCCCGCGGCCGGCGGCGAGCATGTCGTCAGAAGCTCCGCGCGCCTAGCCAACCAGCTCGACATCGAGTGGACTGCCGTGTACGTCGAGACGCCGACTTTGCAGCGGCTGGCCTCCACGGAGCGCGAACGCATCCTGAGGACCTTGAAGCTTGCCCAGGATCTCGGAGCGAAGACGGCGATTTTGTCGAGCGGCGATCCCGCCGCCGCCATCGTCGACTACGCGCATACGCATAACTGCTCGAAGGTCGTCGTCGGGCGCACGCCCGGGAGGAGACGATTGCCCTTTGCACGAGGCATCGCGATGCGCGTCGGTGCGCTGGCGCCGGACGTAGATGTCATCGAGATCGGACGCGGCGAAGCGACCGTGTCGGCAGCGAGCCAAGCGGCTGTTGAGGAGTCCGCCGACTTCGCAATACGGGCGCGCAAGCGGCTCGCGTACCTGTGGACCTTGCTTGCTTGCGTAGCGACTGCGTTGATCGCGATACCGCTGCTGCCGTATTTCGACCTCGCCAACATCGTCATGCTCTTCCTGTTAACGGTGGTCCTGGTCGCGGTCAAGTGGGGACGCGGCCCCGCCGTAGCGGCGGCATTGATCAGCGTGGCGAGCTTCGACTTCTTTTTCGTGCCGCCGCGGTTCTCGTTTGCAGTTTCCGATGTCCAGTATCTGCTTACGTTCGCGGTGATGCTGGCCGTCGGCCTCATCACCGGGCAGATGACGGCGGGGCTTCGCTACCAGGCGCGCATCGCCTCCTACCGCGAGCAGCGCGCCCGGGCCCTGTACGAATTCGCTCGCGACATGTCGAGCCTGCTGCAGACGGAACAAGTCGTGGAGGCCGCAACCAAGTTCATCGAAGGCACGTTTCAGGCCACGGTCGCGATCCTCGTCCCCGATGAGCAGGACAGGCTGCAGATTGCTGGCAGCGCCGGCGCGGCCCTCAACATCGACGTGCGTGCAGCCGCACAGTGGGCGTACGACAAAGGACAGCCAGCCGGCGCGGGCACTGACACCTTGCCGAGCAACGAGTTTCTGTTCATACCGTTGCGCGCCCCGATGCGCACGCGTGGCGTGCTTGCGATCAGGGCCGGGAATCGACGCCTGCTCATGATCCCAGAGCAGCGACGCCACCTCGATACTTTTGCCGCACTGGTCGCCATCGCTCTCGAGCGCGTCCACTATGTCGAGGTCGCGCAGCAGGCGTTGATCAACATGGAATCCGAGCGCCTCCGCAATTCGCTGCTTGCGGCGCTCTCGCACGATCTGCGCACTCCGCTCGCCGCGTTGGTGGGCCTTGCCGAATCGCTCGAGCTAACCAAGCCTGAGCTTGGCGGAGTTCAGCTCGATACAGCCCGTGCGATTGCGGAGCAAGCTCGGCGAATGAGCTCGCTGGTCAACAATTTGCTCGATATGGCCCGCATTCAAAGCGGTCAGGTCAAGTTGCGCCGCGAGTGGCAATCGGTCGAGGAAGTCGTGGGCAGCGCGCTCAAATCGGCTCAACCTGCGCTAGAAAAACATCGAGTCGAAGTCAACCTCCCTCGCGACCTGCCGCTTGTCGAATTCGATGCGACCTTGATCGAGCGCGTTCTCTACAACCTGCTCGACAACGCCGGCAAGTACACCCCGAGCGGGACGGTCATCCAAATCGCCGCAGAGGCTTCTCGAGGTCAACTCCTCGTGATAGTCAGCGACAACGGGCCCGGAGTGCCGGAGGGACAACGTGAAGCAATCTTCGAGAAATTCACACGTGGCTCGCGCGAGTCCGCGACGCCCGGCGTAGGACTCGGGCTCGCAATCAGCCGGGCTATCGTCGAAGCCCATCGCGGAAAGATATGGGTGGAGGAGAATCCTGGCGGAGGCGCGCGATTCTGCTTAACGTTGCCGCTCGGCACGCCGCCGCAACCTGCCGGCGAAGCGACCTCAGCGGCAGGTTCCACGATGAGGGACGAAGTGAAGTGACCGAGCCGGCTTTCGTTGCGGTACTTGTCGAGGACGAGCTGCAGATCCGGCGCTTCGTGCGAACCGCTTTGGAGGCCGAGCACTGGCACGTCTTCGAGGCCGAGACCGTCAAGCAAGGGCTCATCGAAGCGGGCACGCGAAAACCGGACGTGATCATTCTCGACCTCGGCCTGCCGGATGGTGACGGCATCGATTTCATTCGGGACTTTCGCACCTGGTCCGCAGTACCGGTAATCGTGCTCTCGGCGCGTGTCGACGAAGCCGACAAGATCGAAGCGCTCGATGCCGGCGCCGATGACTACCTGACCAAGCCCTTCGGCGTGGGGGAGTTGCTTGCCAGGCTGCGCGCGGTCCTGCGGCGGAAAGTCGGAGCGAGCGCCAAGGACGGAACTCCGTTTCGCTTCGGTGACGTGGAAGTCGATCAGGAGAAACGGATCGTCCACAAGGGCGAGGAAGAAGTCCACCTTACTCCCATCGAGTACCGCCTACTGTCGGTGATGATCGCCAACGTCGGAAGAGTCCTCACCCATCGCCAGATCCTGCGCGACGTGTGGGGCCCGTCCTATGTCGACCAGGGCCATTACGTGCGCGTGCACATGGCCCATCTGCGGCAGAAGCTCGAAGACGATCCTGCTCAGCCGAAGCACCTGGTGACCGAGACTGCCATCGGCTATCGGCTCGTCCCGTAGTCGCACCGCCTGCCGCGCGGCACGGTCTTTACACGGCGTTTACGTGGCAAGTCATCGTTTTTATCCTTTCTTTGCAAGGCAGCCCGTATGTTGGCCCGATGGGCTGCGACGCACACGGGGAGGATCGTGGGAGTGGGAGCTCCGCGCCCGCGCTGACCGATGAACGCATGCAGATGAGTTGGTGGCGTTGGCTCCTCTTCTCCGCGATGGCGCGCTTCGAGACTCCCGAAGACAGGCACTTGCGGATCCCCGGCGCAAAAACCGTTCGACAGGACGTACTTGTCGATCTGCACTCGGGGCGCGAACTCGTCGAACAGGAAGGAGGAACTATCGAGTAGAATTCGACCGCCTCTCCTTCCTGCGCCTTCTCAGCCGCCGCATGCCTCTCGCGCAATGAGTCGGACCGTGCCTTCGCCCGCGGCTGTCGACGACGTCGTTGCCGGCAAGCGCGTACCGAAGCATTCGACCGCGGTGCTCGCGCTGCTCGCGCTGGGCGTGGTTTACGGCGACATCGGCACGAGCCCGCTCTACGCCGCCAAAGAGACATTCAATCCCGAGCACGGCATTCCACTCACGCCGGACAACATCTTCGGTGGGGTTTCGGCGATCTTCTGGTCGCTGATGATCATCGTCAGCCTCAAGTACGTCTTGCTCGTAATGCGCGCCAGCAATCGCGGCGAAGGCGGCATCATGGCCCTGCTCGCGCTCGCAACCGCCGCAGTGGGCAACAGGGCGCGGCTGCGCGCGGCGCTACTCGCCATCGGGGTCTTCGGCGCCGCGCTTTTCTACGGTGACGCGGTGCTGACGCCTGCGATTTCGGTGCTTTCGGCCGTCGAGGGACTCGAAGTCGGCACCGAAGCCTTGAAGCCCTACATCGTGCCGATTTCCGCGGGCATTCTGATTGCGCTCTTCGCGATCCAGCATTACGGCACCGGTATCGTCGGCCTCCTGTTCGGGCCGATATGTGCGCTCTGGTTCATATCCATCGGCGCCGTCGGCGCATGGAACGTCATTCAGGAACCGACGATCATCAAGGCGGTCGACCCGCGCTATGCGGTTCATTTCGCGACCGCGCACGGCGTGGCGTCCTTCGTCGTGCTGGGCTCTGTGCTGCTCGCCGTTACCGGGGCCGAAGCGCTGTACGCCGACATGGGCCATTTCGGCAAGCGCGCGATTCGTGTCGCATGGTTCGCGGTCGTCGCGCCCGGCCTAGTGCTCAACTATTTCGGGCAGGGAGCGCTGCTGATCGCCCGCCCTGAGGCGCTGAAGAATCCCTTTTATCTTTCGTACCCGGATTGGGCGCTCTATCCGATGATCGTTCTCGCCACGGCAGCGACCGTGATCGCTTCGCAGGCGACGATCTCGGGCGCCTATTCGATGACCCAGCAGGCGATTCAGCTCGGCTACCTCCCGCGGCTCCCTATTCGCCACACCTCCGCGCGAGCGATCGGACAGATCTACGTTCCTGCTGTCAATTGGATTTTGCTGGTAGCCGTTTCGGCCGCGGTGATTGGCTTCGGAAGCTCCTCTCGGCTCGGTTCGGCCTACGGTGTCGCGGTGATGGGCACGATGCTGGTCACCACGCTCCTCACCTTCTTCGTGCTCCGCTACGGCTGGCGCTATCCTTTGTGGCTATGTGTTCCGGCGACTGCATTCTTTGCGTTGATCGACCTCGTGTTCTTCGCGGCAGCGATGCACAAGGTGCTCGATGGCGGATGGTTCCCACTCGCCATGGGTGCGATCGTGTTCACCATCATGGTGACGTGGCGGCGCGGTCGCGAAATGCTGCACACGCAGCTCGTGGGTTCATCGCCGCCGCTGGAAGGCTTTCTGCAATCGCTGTTCATGTCACCGCCACAGCGCGTGCCCGGCACTGCCGTGTTCCTGGTTTCGACGCCCGACACAACTCCTAACGCGCTGTTGCACAGTCTCAAGCATTACAAGGTCCTGCACGAGCAAAACGTGTTCATGACCGTGATTTTCGGTGACGTGCCATTCGTAGAGCCGGAGCATCGCATCGA
This sequence comes from Casimicrobiaceae bacterium, assembly GCA_035543635.1. Lineage (GTDB taxonomy): Bacteria > Pseudomonadota > Gammaproteobacteria > Burkholderiales > Casimicrobiaceae > PALSA-1003. Next base: position 2,975 of record DATKJP010000300.1, on the reverse strand, counting down.
TTGCAAGCGACTCGCTCATGACTGCTGGCAGGTGATCGCGCGTTATGGCTTCATGGAAACGCCGGATGTCGCCCTCGTCCTGGAGCTCTGCGCCCAGCACGGACTGCTCGTCGAATCGATGGACGTCACCTACTTTCTTTCGCGCGAGAAGGTCGTCCCCGGACCGAGCGTGGAAGGCGTGGCTCTGTGGCGCGACAAGTTCTTCGCGGCGATGGCGCGCAATGCGGGTGACGTGACCGACTTCTTCAACATCCCAGCGAACCGAGTCGTGGAACTCGGGACGCGGATAGAGATTTAGCGCTACGCTGCGGCCTTTGCCTCCTCCGGCGGCCGGACCGCGCGAAACATGGCGAGCAGCGAGACATCGTAGACGATCTTGGTCACGCCGGCGATCAAGAGCGGCCAGCCGAAGGTCGAAACACCGAGCATCGCGCCGGCGAGAAGCGGGCTCACCGCGGAGGCGAGGCTGCGCGGGACCGAAGTGAAGCTTGCCGCGGCGGGGCGCTCGGCCGGCGTCACCACCGCCATGACGTACGAGCCGCGCGTGGGCACGTCCATCTGCGACAGCGCGCTACGGGCGAGCAGCAAGACGATCACCCAGGCGAGATCGGGTACGAACGGCATCGCCACCAGCATCAGGTTGGCCGGCAGATGCGTGAACACCATCGTGTTGACGAGCCCGATCCTTTTCGCGATCCGTACCGCGACCAGATACGAAACTGCGGAGAAGACGCCGCTCCAGAAAAAAATCGTCCCGGCGACCGCAGTCGAAAGATCGAAGCGCTCGAACAGCCACAGTGCGAGCATCGACTGCACGACGAAGCCACCGCCAAACGCGTCGAGGCTGAAAAGCGCTGCGAGCGTGAATACGATGCGCCGAGACTTCCCGAGCGGAGCCGCCGCCGTTCGCGCTTCGCTTGCATGACTCGCCGGCAGCTTGCGGTAGACGATCGCGCTCACAATACCGATCGCACCGTACAGCACGAACATTGCCTGCAGCGCCATCTTCTGCTCGACGTGCAGCAGCTTGACCGCGAAGTCGGGGGCGCCTGCGAAGAGCGCGCCGAGAGCGCCGACCAGCGCACCGACCAGGCTGTAGCGCGCGAAGATCGAAGTGCGCTTCGCGTCCTCGACGCTGTGCGCGAGCAGCGACTGCTCGAGCGGCAGGAACACGCTCACGTCGCCGCTCGAGGGATTCAAGGTGCCAACCACCGCAATGATGAAAAGCGGCCAGAAGTCGTTCGCCGCGGCGAAGGCGAACCCTGTCGCGGCCATGAGAACGGTGGCCGCGATCAGCAGCGTGCGGTAGCCGGCGCGATGCGCGATCATGCCCACGCCAAGCGACAGCGCGGCGGAACCGAGCAAAGTCGCCGTGGCGATCACCCCGACCCGGAACGCCGTGAATCCGAGCGAAATGAGATAGACCGGCAGCACGAGGCTCACGTAGCCATCGGCAAAGGCGCGCAGCGCGCGCACCCACAACACACGCCGGATCGTCGTGGACATCACTTGGCCGCGATCGCGTCGTAGCGGAAATCGTCGAAGACCGTGACGCTGTCGGCCTTGGTCCAGACGCCGACCGCGCCTGCGCCCGCGATGTGCGTGTCCTCGAGCTCGATGTAGCGCTTGCCGTCGAGCGCCACGCTGATGCGCGTTCCGGCGAACTCGACGCGCAGCGTGTGCCATTGATTGCCCGCCACCGGAGCGTCGACGTATTTGATCGTGATGCGCCGCCCGTTCTGCGTGTAATAGAGCGAGACGTTGTTCTCCAGTGCGTTGGCACGCGCGACATAGTAGTTGTCGCCATCCTTCCAGCGCCAGACGACACCGCCTGCCTGGTCCTCGCGGCCCGCGAGCGGCTTGAACTTCACTTCGACAAAACCGTTGGCGAGCTGCGCGTCGCGCATCACGCACCACGGAAAATCGCCGCGGCCGCTTTGCTTCAGCACGTTCGGCGGGCTTGGCGCCGTGGCGTCGGCTTCGATGGTCCAGCGCGACGCGCCCTTGCCGGTTACTCCGGCGGTCCATCCCGCAGGAAGGCTCCCGACCGCCGCGACGTTAAAGTTGGCGGTCTCGCCGATCGCGGCCGTCGCGACACCGCAGGCGAGCAGTGTGATACCGAGTTGAGTTGCGGAGGGTTTGTCCATGAACGCTCCCGTTGGGCGATTCGCCCAAAGTCAGGAGCAGAGCTTGGACGCTTAAGAACGTCTTGTGAAGGCGGGGAGTCTGCTCGGAATCCCCACGCCAGCAGTCTAGCACAGGTCCTTTGCTTGGAGTATGCGCCAGCCAAGGCAAGCGCGATCAGCCGCGGCTCAAACCGCTCGCAAGCGCGCTGAACAGCGTTACGTCGAAGGCGCGCTCGACGAGCCAGACAGCTGCGATCGTTGCGATGACCGCGGAGCCTCCGGTCAGCACGACGCGTCGATACGCCCAGGTCGAGCGCAGCAGGAACGCGAGAGGCAGAAACGCGGTGACGATCGCGAGCTGTCCGAGCTCGACGCCGACGTTGAAGCCGAAGAGCGACAGCGCGAGCGATCCGGTCGGAAGTCCCAGATCCCGCAGTGCGCTCGCGAAGCCGAAGCCGTGGATCAATCCGAACCCGAACGCGGCGAGCCAGCGCCCGTGTCGCACCAGCGGAAAGATGTTGTTGATCGCGGCGAGCACGACCGAGAGCGCGATGCCGGATTCGATCCAGCGCGACGGCGGCGTCACCACGCCCAGTGCGGCGAGCGAGAGCGTGATCGAATGCGCGATGGTGAAAGCGGTGACGATCTTCGCGACGTCGAGAAACGCCGCGCCGAAGCGCTCCGCCGGCTGCCAGTTGCGCTCGCGCAGCACGAGCACGGCGGGCAGCAGAAGGGAAAGCAGGAACAGGATGTGATCGAAGCCGAGCCAGATGTGCCAGACCCCTTCGTGCACGTACGCGACGAGCTGTTGCCACGCGGTGCCCGCGCCCAGCGCCTGGGTGCGCGTTG
>DATKJP010000299.1:0-5231 GCA_035543635.1 Casimicrobiaceae bacterium | reverse complement strand
CGTCGTCACCACGATAGTGACTTTCGGGTCGCGGATGAATTTGCCGAGCGCCGTCTCGATGTCCTTCGAAAGCTCGGTCGGCGTCTTCCCGCTCGCCTGGACGTCTTGCACCAGCGGCGAGCTCAGCTTCCCGTCGGGCCGGACGGGAACCTGCATCGAGAGTTCCGGGTTGCCGAACACGATGACATTGAGGGTGTCCAGCGGCCCGATCTGGTAGGCATAATCCGCGGTCACCGCCTCGCGCGGCGCCGGCGGGTAGGTGGTACAACCGGCAACCAGGATGAGTACCGCGAGCGCGGCGGTCAGGCACACCCCGCGAAGACCGGGACGACACTGCGTCCCGAAGCGTTCCGAATTCGGATTCATGCCTGCTCCTCGGATTCGGCGATGCAAGCGATCATACCTCCGGTCGCGGGGCCCTGACCAACGCACAAACCGACCGCGAAGCACATTTATATGCCGTTTTCATTGCATCTTCCGCCGCATGCTCACGCCTGTCTGGACCACCCGCCGAACGGAGTCCTCGAAGTCGGCCAAGCGGGCTCAATCGCGGCAGCCCATCGAAAATCAAGCCGCGAATTGTTCAGTGCAGCACAGGCTGTGCCAACGACCGAATAAGCTTATACGATCATCGAGTTATATCTAGACCCCACCGAAGGTCGGGCCAGAGTGTAAAAAATCGCGACAGCGCATGTAAAGAATTCGGGTTCGCAGCCACGTCGGCCAACCGCGCGTCGGTGAATAAAGCGCAGGCATCGGTTGGTAAACCAGTTGAAAATCGTCCGACTGCAGCCGACGGAGCATCTTCACGTAATTCTTACAATTTCGAACCCTTCCCCCGATGTCCGCTCCGCCTGGGCCATAGTGCCTCAATAGTCGCCCCGATGGAGCGCGACTGGCACACCACTTGCTGAGTGCTTAACAACCCTTCGCAACGGGATGCCCCTAAGCAGCGACGGGCGTACACGGGAGCACTCAAAATGGTTTCGACGTGGTGGCTGGCATGGTCGTTCTTGGCAGGCGGATTCACGGGCTTCATGTTGTTCGCGATGGTTGCGATGGCGCGGCATAGCGCCGAAGCGCATGCGCGCGCGATGGTCCATCGCCGCGACGCCCTCAAGAGCGGCGCGCCCACGGCCTGACGCAGGGCTTGTCGTCAATCCCGCGGGGTGACCCGCAGGACGAGATTCGCCAGCAACTCGTAGAGCGCGTAGTAGCTGCCCAGCAGCCCGTCGATCGTGGGCAGGAAATCCATCGCAGTCGCGGGCCGGCGCGTAGGCATTCCCGTCGGTGCCGGCACGCAGTCGACTCCCGCCGCTTTGAATTCCGCCAGCACCCGCGGCATATCGAAGCTGTGCGCCACGATGACGATCTTGTGAACGTTCTCAGCGCGCAGAATTTCCGCGGAGCGCATAGCGTTCTCATGGGTCGTGCGTGAGCGGTCCTCGACCCAGCGTACTGGGATCGCGAATTCCCTCTGCAGCGCCTCCCGCATCAGTCGCGCTTCGGGCTCGCCGCCGAGCACCGAGCCTCCCGTCACCATCACCGGCAGGCCCGTGAGACGCGCAACGTTGGCGCCGTAGCGCACACGTTCCAGCGTGAGCCTCCCCAGCGTGTCGCCGCCGTAGTCCGGCGCATTGCGGCGCGTGCCACCGCCGAGGATGACGATCGCCTGCGCGCCCGACGCGCGCTCCACGGTGAACGGCGGTTCACGATCCAGCGTCTCGAGTAGCAACCCCGACACCACCGGCAGCGACAGCACGAGCAGCGCCAGGACGCCCGTCCACGCCAGCGCGTGGCCGAGGCGAGGCAAGCGCTTCGCGAGCGCAAGCCCGGCGATGGATAAAAGGAGCAATCCGGTCGGCGGCAGGACCAGAGCCTTGACGACCGCCTTGAGCGCAACGGGATCGATCACACCCTACGCAACGGTGGCCACGTGGCGCGCGGCGTACCAGACGAGCGACTCGCGCAATCCGGCGGCGACATCGTGGGTCGGCGTGTAGCCGAGCGCGCGCACTGCCTTGGAAATATCGGCCTGCGAATGCCGGACGTCGCCTACGCGGAACCCTGCATGGGTCGCCGGCGCGACCCGGATCTTCGGAAAGGTCTCGGCGAGGATGTCGCGAAGCATCCGATAAAGATCGTTCAACGACGTGCGGGCGCCCGCAGCCACGTTGTACACGTCGCCGGCCACCGAAGCGTCGCGCACGGTTGCAGCGAGGAGGTTCGCCTGTACGACGTTGGCGACGTAGCAGAAATCGCGGCTCGTCTGTCCGTCGCCATAGATCACAATCGGCGTTCCCATAAGCGCGGCCGCCATCCAGCGCGGAATCACCGCCGCGTAGGCGCCCTCCGGGTCCTGCCGCGGGCCGAACACGTTGAAATAGCGCAGCCCGACCGTGCAGAGCCCGTAGCATGAGGCACACACCTGCGCGTACAGGTCGTCGGCATACTTCGTGACCGCGTACGGCGACAGTGGACGTCCGACCGCGCCTTCGCGTTTTGGCAACTCGGGATGATCCCCGTAGACCGAGCTCGAGCCCGCATAGATGAACCGCTGCACTTTCGCATCGCGGGCGGCAACGAGAAGGTTCAGAAACCCGGTCAGATTCGCGCCATGGGTCTTGAGCGGGTCCTCGATCGATCGCGGAACCGAACCCAGCGCCGCCTCGTGCAGAACGACGTCGACCCCATCGCATGCGCGGTGGCAGACGTCGAGGTCGGCGATATCGGCCTGGTAGAAGCGGTGCCTGCTCCACGCCGATTCACCGACCGCGCGCTCTACGTCGACGAGATTGCTCCGGTGGCCGGTGGCGAAATTGTCAACACTCACGACATGCTGGCCGAGGCGAAGCAGCGCTTCGAGGAGGTGCGAGCCGATGAATCCCGCGCTGCCCGTGACGAGCCAGCGCATGGGCCGTGCGCGAAGCTGCGCGCTGCAGGTCGCGAGCGCGTCGGGCATTGCGCCTTCGACCGCCATCAAAGTCTCCACACATTGATCCCGCGAGCGCGAAGCGTCGCGGCATCGGCTTGGCATTTCACGTCGACGAAAATACCGCCCGGCTCGAGCTTGGCCACATAATCGTCGATCGGACGGCGCGTGAATTCGCGATGCGACACCGCCGCCACGATGGCCCGGGCGCGCGGCAATGCCTCCCAGGGCGTCAGTTCGAGCTGATATTCGCGGCGCGCTTCCGCCGGGTCCGCTCGGGGATCGTGCACGTGCACCTCGGCGCCATACGACGCGAGCTCGCGCACGACGTCGATGACGCGTGAGTTGCGGATGTCCGGGCAATTCTCCTTGAACGTGAGACCGAGGACATTGATGTGCGCCCCCTTGACCGGCGCGCCCGTCTGAATCAGCTGCTTGACCGTCTGCTCTGCGACGTACTTCCCCATCCCGTCATTGATCCGCCGTCCCGCGAGGATCACCTGCGGGTGATAACCGATCTTGTCCGCCTTGTGCGTGAGATAGTACGGATCGACGCCGATGCAATGCCCGCCGACCAGGCCGGGCCGAAACGCGAGGAAGTTCCACTTGGTTCCGGCCGCCTCGAGGACTTCCATCGTGTCGATCTCGAGCTTGTGGAAGATCAGCGCGAGCTCGTTCATGAGCGCGATGTTGAGATCGCGCTGCGTGTTCTCGATCACTTTGGCCGCTTCCGCGACGCGGATGCTGCTGGCGCGATGTACGCCCGCTCCCACGATGCTTGCATAAACACCGGCGACCCGCTCCAGCGTCGCCGGCGTATCTCCAGAGACCACCTTGACGATGCGCGACAGTGTGTGGTCCTTGTCGCCAGGATTGATGCGCTCGGGCGAATAGCCGACGAAGAAGTCACGCATCCAGATGAGCTTCGAAGCGCGCTCGAGCACGGGCACGCAGATCTCCTCGGTCGCGCCGGGATACACCGTCGACTCGAACACGACCGTCGCTCCGGGCTTGAGGTTCGCACCCACCGACTCGCTTGCCGAGAGCAGCGGTTCGAAATTCGGCTGATGCGCCTCGTCGACCGGGGTCGGCACGGCCACGACGATGAAATCGGCTTGCTTGAGCTCGCTCGCCTGTGTCGTGCATTTCAGACCCTTCGCCAGAGCGAGTTCCTCTCGACTCACCTCCCCGGTCGGATCGACGCCCGTACGGTACGCGTCGACCTTTTCGGCGGACAAGTCGAATCCGATCGTGGGGTAGCGCTTGCCGAACGCGACTGCGAGCGGCAATCCGACATAACCCAGTCCGACGACGGCGATGGTGGTGGTTTCGTTCATGAGCGATGGAAACAAGGCTCCGCCCGCCGGGCGATCGCGCTTCGAGGGTGCGGCCCGGTCATGGGATCGAAAGGACTCAAAGGCCGCTCAGCAGCTTCTCCGCGTCGTCACGGACCGACGACGCGGTGTCGGCGCGCGTCAGAGGCTCGAGTGCACGGCGCGCAGCCACCTTGTCGCCGGACTTGATCAGCGCGGTTGCGAGGTGGAGCCGAATCTCTGCGTTGGCAGGTGCCAGATTCGAGGCGAATCGGAGAAGCTCGAGACCACGCTTGACGTCTCCCGTCTGCACGAGCGCCCAGCCGAGCGTATCGATCACGTCCGGATTGAAAGGCGCCTGACGATACGCCCGTTCGGCGTAGTCGCGAGCCGCGGGATCGGAAGCGCGCGTGAGCAGGAAGGCGACGTTGTTGAGCAGCACCGGATTCTCCGGCTCGATCTTCAATGCCGCCTGATACTGGGCCAGTGCCGCCGCGTAATCTTTCTTCCCCAGGCTCTGATCGCCGAGATAGATGTACAGCGTGGTGTCCTTGGGATGCGCCTTCATCCAGTCTCCGGCGAACCGGCGCGCCTCGGCAGACTTGCCACCGCTTTCCAACGCAGCGTAGCGCCGCGCGGCGAGGAGCGGGATCGGCTGCCGCGCGAGACCTTCGCCGTAGGCGGTCACTGCTTCCGGCCACTTCTTCTGTGCGGCCCGCACCTCGCCTTCGAGTGCGAACCCGAATGCGCGATCCGGATAGCTCTTCTGTAGCTTGCGCGCCTCGTCGATCGCGGCATCCGGACGGCCGGAAACGAAATACGTCCTGACGAGCGCGACCCAGGGCTGGGCCTGGTTCGGGTCGCTCGAGATGGCCTCGAGCAGCGTCGTGATGGCGGCATCGAAGTTCTTGGCGTCCAGTTGCGCTTCCGCCAGGTTGACGAGCGCGGTCGAGTTGCGCGGCTCGAGTTGCACGACGCGCTAGAAC
>DATKJP010000298.1:0-4168 GCA_035543635.1 Casimicrobiaceae bacterium | reverse complement strand
GTCGCCCAGCACGAAGACATAGCATTCATCGGCCTTCGTTGACTTGCGCGCGAAAGAGGCGAGCGAGCGCTCGATGCGCTCGGTGAGCCTCTCGGCATTGGCCGGCAGCGTGGTGAGTCCGGCGCCGGTGCGCTCCGACAGCGAGAGCAGCGCGGGCAGATCCTCGCGCGCGATCGGCCGGACGTAGAACATCGGGGGAAATCAGGTGAGCGTCTTGCCGAGCGCCAACTCCAGCCGCGCGAGCCCTTCCAGAATCTCGTCCAGGCTGATGACGAGCGAGGGTGCGATGCGTACCACGTCGGGACCGGCGACGAGCACGATCACCCCTGCGCCGGCGGCGGAGCGCATCACGTCCATCGCCTTGCCGCGCCACGGGTCGCGAAGCTCGCAGCCAAGCCACACGCCTTCGCCACGGACGTCGGAGAAGACCTCGCGCCGTGCATTGATCGCGCGCAGTCCCTCCATGAAGAGCGCGTGCCGCGCCTTGACGCCCTCGAGCACCTCGGTCGTGTTGATGACGTCGAACACCGCTTCCGCCACCGCGCAGGCGAGCGGGTTGCCGCCGTAAGTCGTGCCGTGCACACCGACCGAAAACGCGCTCGCGGCTTCCGTCGTGGTCAGCATCGCGCCGATCGGAAAACCGCCGCCGAGGCCCTTGGCGCTGGTGAGAATGTCGGGCACCACGCCCTTCTGCATGTACGAGAAAAGCGCGCCGGTGCGTCCCATGCCGCTCTGGATCTCGTCGAAGATCAGGAGCGCGTCGTGCTCGTCGCAGAGCCGCCGCGCCGCGGCGAGGAACTCAGGGGTGCCGGGAATCATGCCGCCTTCGCCCTGCATTGGCTCGAGGATCACCGCGCAAACGTCGTCTCCGCCTTCCTCGGCAAATGCTGCTTCGAGGCCGCCGATGTCGTTGTAGCGAATGTGCGTGAAGCCGCTCGGCTGCGGGCCGAAGCCGGTCGCATACTTTGCCTGGCCGCCGGCGGTGACGGTGAAAAGCGTGCGGCCGTGAAATGCGTTCAGCGTCGAGATGACCCGGAATTTCTCGGCGCCGAAATGATCGTGCGCGTAACGGCGCGCGAGCTTCAATGCAGCTTCGTTGGCTTCGGCGCCCGAGTTGCAGAAGAAAACGCGATCCGCGAACGTCGCGTCGACGAGCTTCTTCGCAAGCCGCAGCGAAGGCTCGTTGGTCATCCAGTTCGACACATGCCAGATCGCGTGCGCCTGCTCGGTCAACGCCTTCACCATCGCCGGATGGCAGTGGCCGAGAGCTGTGACGGCGACACCGCTCGCGAAATCGATGTACATCCGGTCCTGCTGGTCCCACACGCGCGAGCCGATCCCTCGCACCGGAATGAAGTCGGCCGGCGCGAAGCATTGCACCATCAGCTCGTCGAACATCGCGCGCGTGACCGGCATCGAGGCCGTACGGCGTTCGACGGCGCGGCGGCCGGCGTCAGTGGAAATCGCGGTGGCGGGCGAGGTGGACATCGAGAAGTTAATTGTAGACGATCAGTCGACCTTCGCGCCCGAAAGCTTCACCACTTTCGCCCACTTTTCGGTTTCGGCGCGGATATACGCGGAGAACTCGTCGGGCGTGCCGCCGGCGGGCAGCGCTCCCTGTTCGAGAAGCTGTGCCTTGCCGCCGTCGCTCTGCAGCCACTTGTCGATCTCGGCGTTGAGCCGGTTGACGATCGCCGGCGGCGTTCCAGCCGGGGCGAGCACGCCGAACCACGATGTGGCCTCGAATCCGGCCACTCCGCTCTCGGCGATGGTCGGAATATCCGGCAACGCCGGCGAGCGCTGCGCGGAGGTGACGGCGATCGCCCGGAGTTTCCCGCCCTTGATCTGCTGCAGCGACGAGGGCAGGTTGTCGAACATGAGCTGCACCTGCCCGCCGACGAGATCGGCGACCGCCGGAGCGCTGCCCTTGTAGGGGACGTGCACCATGCTCACGCCGGCCATCGTCTTGAACAGCTCCCCCGACAGGTGGATCGACGTGCCGCTGCCCGAGGAAGCGAAGTTGAGCTGCCCCGGCTTCTCCTTCGCGAGCTTGATGAGATCGGCCACCGTGTAGACGGGGACGCCCGGATTCACCTCGAGCACGTTGGGGACGCGCGCAACGAGGACCACGGGTGCAAAATCCCTGATGTGGTCGTACGGCAGCTTCGAATAGAGACTCGGATTGATGGCGTGCGTGCTCACCGTGCACATGAGCAGCGTGTAGCCATCCGGTGCGCTCTTGGCGACGATGTCCGATCCGATGTTGCCCGCCGCGCCGGGGCGATTGTCGATCACGACCGGTTGTCCCAGCGTTTCGGTCAGCCGCTGGCCGACGTCGCGCGCGAGGATGTCGGTAGTGCCGCCAGGAGGAAACGGGACCACGAGCCGGATAGGTTTCGTCGGATAGCTCTGCGCGAGCGCAAGACTCGCAGCGAGAGCGATGAAGGCGCCGACGAAGATACGTTGCAGCAAGCGCATCATGATCTCCTCCATCGCCGGCCGTTTGCGCCGGCTCAGTCACTCAGTCGACCTTGGCCCCCGAATCCTTGATGATCTTCGCGTACTTCGGAATCTCGCGGCGAATCAGCGCGGCAAACTCTTCCGGCGAGGTCGGAGTCGGCTCGGCGCCTTGCTGCGCGAAGAAAACCTTCATCTCCGGGGTAGAGAGAATCCGCGTCACTTCGGAGTTCCATTTGGCAATGATCTCCTTCGGCGTGCCTGCGGGCGTCATGAAGCCCCACCAGGTGTAGATGTCGAATCCCGGCAGGCCGGTCTCGGCGAGAGTGGGCAGCTCGGGCGCCAGCGCGGAGCGCTTTGCGGTCGTCACCGCGAGCGCCTTGATCTTGCCGGCCTTGAGCTGGGGCGTCGAATTGGCGAGATTGTCGAACATGAGCTGCGTATCGCCAGCGAGCAGCGCCTGCATCGCGGGCGCCCCACCCTTGTACGGTACGTGAACCATGTCCACGCCGGCTTCCGTCTTGAACGCTTCGCCCGCCAGATGTCCTGCGCTTCCGTTGCTGCCCGAGCCGAACGAGAGCTTTCCGGGATGGGCCTTCGCGTAGACGATCAGGTCCTTGACGGAGTTGACGGGCAGCGATGGATTGACCACGAGCACGTTGGGCGTCACAGCGACGAGCGTGATCGGCGCGAAATCGCGAATCGGGTCGTATGGCATCTTGCTGTAGAGGCTGACGTTCACCGCGTGCGTGGAGAGCGCAGCTTCGAGAATCGTGTAGCCGTCCGGAGCACTTTTCGCGACGAGCTCCGCACCGATATTCCCGCCGGCGCCGGGCCGGTTGTCGATGACGACCGGCTGTCCCCATGCGTCCGTGAGCTTCTGTCCGACGGCCCGAGCGACAGCGTCTAGCGGCCCGCCTGCCGGAAACGGAACGACCAGGCGGATCGGCTTGTTCGGATACAGCTCGCCCGCGGCGATCACGGGCGCAACCGTCGCAGCGGCGAGCGTCGCGACGACGGCGATGCCGGCGTGGTGTAGAAGACGGAGACCCAAGCGAAAGATCCCTGCGAATAGAAGCCTGGCCAATTCTAGCAGCGCCCGCGCCTGGGTTTGCGGCTCGAGCAGCTCCAGCGCATAATTCTGGGCCGCGTTGAACCGGCGCTGAAGCGCTGGTTAACGCGGCAGACCGAGTAATCAGCGTGGGCGCGCCGTTTAACGCGCCTCGCACGGCGGGCGCAAGCGACCCGGTTTGAAATAGAATCGTCACCCGCATTCGATACTTCGCTGTCCATTCACGAGGAGGAACCATGAACAGCCGTCTTCCCGGCGCGGCGCGCGCGATACTCGCCGGCGCATTGCTCGGTCTCGCCGCGCAGGCGCAGGCCGTTACAGAGATCCAGTGGTGGCACGCGATGGGCGGAGTCAACAACGACCGCGTGAACGCGCTCGCCAAGCGCTTCAACGAAAGCCAGAGCGAATACAAGGTCACGCCAGTGTTCAAGGGCAGCTATCCCGAGGCGATGGCGGGCGCCATCGCCGCCTACCGCGCCGGCAATGCACCGGCGCTGCTGCAAGTGTTCGAGGTCGGCACCGCGACGATGATGTCGGCGAAAGGCGCGATCAAGCCCGTCTATCAGGTGATGTCCGACGCCGGCGAGAAGTTCGACCCGAAGACTTATGTTCCGGCGGTCGCAAGCTATTACACCAACG
>DATKJP010000297.1:0-8638 GCA_035543635.1 Casimicrobiaceae bacterium | reverse complement strand
ATCGACATGGTGCTGCTCGCTCTGCAACTCGGAGCGAGCTTCGTGGCGCGCAGCTTTTCCGGCGACAAGACGCAGCTGGTGCCGCTGATCAAGGCCGCGGTGCGTCACCAGGGGGCCGCCTTCCTCGACGTGATCAGCCCGTGCGTCGCATTCAACAACCACGCTGGATCGACCAAGAGCTACGACTTCGTGCGCGAGCACAACGAGGCCGTCAACCGGCTCGACTTCATGCCCACGCGCTCAGAGATCACGGCCGACTATGCGCCCGGGACCGTGCAGACCGTGGTTCAGCACGACGGCTCGACGCTGCGGCTGCGCAAGCTCCATGACGATTACGACGCGGGCGACCAGATCGGGGCCATGAATTACCTCGCGCAACGCAAGGCCGCGGGCGAGATCGTCACCGGGTTGCTCTACGTAGACGAAGAAGCCGATGATCTGCACCGCCTGCTCAATACCGTCGAGGCGCCGCTCAACAGCTTGACCGAGCAGGATCTGGTTCCCGGCGCCGCGGCGCTGGAAAAATTCAACTCCTCCCTGCGATAGCAGCTCGCACACCCTCCTGCGCCGGCGAGAACTGGAACCCGAGCCTCTGTCGGGCGTCAGCGACAACAGCGTTGCGCGGCGCCGAAGCGCGTAGAATCCGCGCATGCGAGTCTTCTGGCGAACGCTCGCCGTCATCGGCGGGATCGTAATTCTCCTGCTCGTCGCGGTCGCGATCGCAATCCGCAGCGTCGACGTTCGGGAATTCGTTGCTCCACTGCAGCAGCGCGTAAAGGCGGCAACCGGCCGCGATCTCGCGATTCGCGGCGATATCAGTCTCAAGGTCGGACTCGAACCAAAGCTCGTGATCGACGACGTCGCTCTGAGCAACGCGAGCTGGGCAAAGCAGCCGCAGATGATCAGTGCGAAGCAGCTCGAGGCTCAGATTGCGCTGCTGCCGTTGCTGCGCAAGCGCTTCGAGGTCGTCAGCTTCAAGCTCGTGTCGCCCGCGATCGACCTCGAGACCGATCCGCATGGCAATAACAACTGGGAATTTCCTGCCCTCGGCGCTTCGGCGCACACCGGTGCGCCCGCGTCTTCAGGCGGACCGCTCGGCGCCTTCGCGGTCGGCGACCTCGCCATCTCGGACGGCGCGCTCACCTATCGCGACGGGCGTACCGGAGAAACGACTACGGTCGTGATCGAGGAATTGTCGGTGCATGCGCGCGACGCCCAGTCGCCGCTGAGCGGAACCTTTCGCGGCAAGATCAACGAAACGCCGGTGGCGCTGGAGGGCGACTTCGGTCCGCTCGATCAGCTCGCCGGCCGGCGCTGGCCGTATCCGGTCACTGTGCAAGGGACTATCAACGAGAAAAAGGCCGTGGTGAGCACGAGGGTCACCGTGCAGGGCAACGCTGTCACGCTCGACCAGCTGCAGCTGGGCTACGGCACGACCCAGCTGACCGGACAGATGAGCGTGACGACTGGCGGACCGCGGCCGGTCGTCGCTTTCAAGCTCGCTGCGCCGACGATGACGCTCGGCGAGTTGGCCGCCACCGCGGCGGCCAACGCGAAGGCCGCGAAAACGGCGGCGGCCAAATCGCATTTCGTCTTCAGCGAGGAGCCGATCGATGTCGCTGCGCTGCGCGCGCTCGACGCGACCGGCGATCTCGCGATCGACAAGCTGGTGTTGCCCGACGGTCAGCACATCGACCAGCTGCGCATCCAGCTTTCGCTCCAGAACGGGCACCTGGACATTCCCGTGCTACAAGCGTCCGCGTTCGGTGGGAACATCCAGGCGCGCGCGCAGCTCGATGCAAGCAAGGGCGGCGATACTCCACTTGCGCTGCACGTCGATGCGAAGAGTCTCGAGCTCGGCGCCATACTCGCGGCGCACGGCGTGAAGCGCGACGTCCGCGGCGGCAAGACCGACGTCAAGGTCGATCTCAATTCACACGGTGGCTCGCAGCATCAGTGGGCGGCGAACGCGAGCGGCAACGTGCTCGCGGTCGTCGGTCAGGCATCGCTAGCCAACAGCAAGAGCGGTGCGGACGTGGCGATGGAGCGACTTGCCGACGCAGTCAATCCCTTCCGCGGCGTCGATGCGTCTACCGAGCTGCAGTGCGCCGTGGTGCGCCTTCCACTGCATAACGGCATCGCATCGGTCGATCGCAGCATCGCGATCGAAACCAACAAGCTCGCGGCGTCCGCGAGCGGTACGCTCGATTTCCGCACAGAGACGCTCGACCTCTCGATCAAGCCGCAGGTTCGCCAGGGCGTCTCGATCAACTTGAACGAGGTCGCCCAGCTCGTGCGCTTTCATGGACCATTCAGTTCGCCGACGGTCGGTGTCGATGCTGCGGCGACGGCGGCCACAGTGGCGAAGATCGGCGCGGCCATGTCGACCGGCGGCGCCGGGCTGGCCGTGCTCGGAGGATCGCTCATCGCGGCTCCTTCCGGCGACGCCGGCGCGCCGTGCCAAGTCGCGCTGGGGCACGCGACGACGGGCACGACCACCGCGAGCGCGACAGCTGCGAAACAACAGGCCGCTCCTGCCGACGACATCGGCAAAGCGATCGGGAAGCTGCTGGGGCGCTAAGCCCTTCGCGTTTCCGCCGGCTCGGTTTCCGGGCCGTTGAAGAGCGCGTTGAGCAGCACCGCGCTCACCGTCGCGAGCGTTATGCCGCTTCCCATCAGCGGCGCAGTCCATTTCGGGAGCTGCGCGAAGAAGGTCGGGGCGACCACCGGAATCATGCCCACGGCGACACTCACCGCGATGATGATCAAATTGTGGCGCGATGCGTAATCGACGCGCGCGAGAATCTTGATTCCGGTCGCTGCGACCATCCCGAACATGACGAGCCCCGCGCCGCCCAGCACCGGTTGTGGGATGGAGGCCACTACGCTCCCCATCTTCGGGAACAGTCCGAATGCAATCAGGATCGCGCCCGACACCGCAACGACCCAGCGGCTCTTGACTCCCGTGACGCCGACCAACCCCACGTTCTGCGAGAACGACGTATAGGGAAAGGTATTGAAGAGGCCGCCGATGATCGTGCCCAGCCCGTCGGCGGCGAGCCCCCGCGCGATATCGTTGCGACCCACCTTGCGCTCGCATATTTCGCCCAGCGCGAGAAACATTCCGGTCGACTCGATCATCGTCACGATCATGACGATGCACATTGTGGCGATCACGGCCGCATCGAAGCCCGGCGCACCGAAGCGCAGCGGGTTGACGAGCGCGAACCATTCGGCGTCCCGCACGCCGGCGAAGTCGACCAGTCCCAGCGCCATCGCCACGGCGAAGCCAACGACGAGCCCGAGCAACACGGCGATGCTGGCGACGAATCCGTCGAAAAGCTTGTTCACCCCGAGAATCACCGCGAGCACGATCAGCATGGTGACGAGATTCACCGGGTCGCCGAAGTTGCGCGCGCCGATGCCGCCTCCCGCCCAGTTGACGCCAATGCGAAGAAGCGTCAACCCGATCACGGTAATAATGGTGCCGGTGACCACCGGCGGGAAATATCGCATGAGGCGGCTCGCCATTGGCGCGACGGCGAGCGTAAAAACGCCGGCAGCGATGACGGCGCCGAAAATGTCGTTGATGATTACGCCGGTGCTGGCCATCGCGGCGATCGGCGCCACGGCCGCGAAGGTCACTCCCATCACGACCGGCAGGCGAATGCCGAACTTCCAGAGGCCGACGCACTGGATCAGCGTCGCTATCCCGCAGGCGAAGAGGTCCGCGTTGATCAGGAACGCTACCTGATCCTTCGGCAGCTTGAATGCGCCGCCGACGATGAGCGGCACCGCGATCGCGCCGGCATACATCACCAAAACGTGCTGCAGCCCAATCGCGAGCATTCGCCCGGCGGGCAATACCTCGTCGACCGGATGCACGCTTCGCACTTTGCTGCTCATCGTGACTTCCCCCGTTTAGACTTCGGACGCGGCTCATCCATTGGCGGCTCGGCGTCGATCAGCGCTTCGAGTCGGAAGCGCGCGATGCGCGCAACCTCGGCCAGTGCCGTCGCGAACTCGCTCGCCGGGTCGCGCTCGAGGCGCTCGGCGCAACGCGCGATGATCTCCGTGCGAGAGAGCCCCCTGACAGCGACAATGAAAGGAAAGCCGAACTTCGCGTCGTACGCGCGGTTAAGCGCACAAAGTCGTGCGAATTCCGCGGCGGTGCAGCAGGTCAGTTCCGCGTCGGCCTGCTCCTGATTCGATTCCACGGTCAGCTCGCCGCGCATCGCCGCCTTGCTTGCGAGCTCCGGGTGCGCGCGCAGCAGGGCAAGCTGCGCGTCAGCGGGTGCGTCCTGCAGGATCTCGATCATCGCGCCGTGCAGGTCGTCGATCGAGTGGAAGGGACGGCGATCGTACACAGTCGCGCCGATCCACGGCGAATGCTCGAACACGCCGGCGAGCGCTGCGACGAAGCGCACCGGCTCGAGCGCATTCAGTTCGTCAAGCTTCATGGCGTAGTCGCCAGGGGTGCATCGTCATCCAGTGCCGCGCAATGTCGATCCGCCGCGCAATCCACAGCTGCTCGTGCGCGCGCACGTGATCGAGGAAGCGCGCGAGCGCAGAGATGCGCCCTGGTCGGCCCGCGATGCGGCAGTGCAGCCCGACCGAAAGCATCTTCGGCTGATCCAGCCCGTGCGGATCGCCCTCGGTGTAGAGAACGTCGAACGTATCGCGCAGGTAAGCGAAAAACGCGTCGCCGCTCGCGAAGCCCGGTGCGCTCGCGAAGCGCATGTCGTTGGTGTCGAGCGCGTAAGGGACGACGATGTGCGGCTTCGTCCCCTCGCGCGTCTCGACTTCGACCCAGTAGGGCAGATCGTCCGCGTAGGAATCGGCGTCGTAGACGAATCCACCGTGCTCTACGACGAGACGACGCGTATTCGGGCTGTCGCGTCCGGTGTACCAGCCCTCCGGCGCCTTGCCGGTCAGCCGCTGGATCGTTTCGACGGCAGCCGCGATGTGCTCGCGCTCGGTGGCTTCGTCGACCTGCTGGTAGTTGATCCAGCGCCAGCCGTGACTCGCGATCTCGTGCCCGTCGCGCAGCATCACTTCGACAGCCGCGGGGTGGCGCTCGAGCGCCATCGCCGCACCGAAGATCGTGATCGGCAGCCGCCGCTCGCGGAAGAGCCTCAGCAGCCGCCACAAGCCCGCGCGCGAGCCGTACTCGTAGAGCGATTCCATCGACATGTGGCGCATCGCGAAGGGCTGCGCGCCGGCAATCTCCGATAGAAACGTCTCCGACGCGGCATCGCCGTGCAGCACGCTCGCTTCCGCGCCTTCTTCGTAGTTGAGGACGATCTGCAGCGCGAGTCGCGCTCCGCCGGGCCAGCGAGGATGCGGCGGCTTCGCGCCATAGCCGACCATGTCGCGCGGGTAGCGATCGACGGGGCTCATCGTTGTTCTCGTGAGCGGGAGATGCTGGCATAGAATACCGCGTAAACGGGAGAAGCCGCGTGGGCAGACTCACCACACACGTGCTCGACATCGCGCACGGTAAGCCCGGCGCCGGCATGGCGCTGACCCTCTATCGCCGCGTCGGCGAGCGCTACGAGCATCTGGGCACGGCGGTGACCAACTCCGACGGACGCTGCGATGCGCCGCTGCTCGAGGGCGACGCGCTGAAGAAGGGCCGCTATCGGCTGGTGTTCTCGGCGTCGGCGTATTTCCGCGCCTGCGGCCTCAAATTGCCCGAGCCGCCGTTCGTCGATGAAGTCGTGCTCGATTTCGGCGTGGCCGACGCCAAGGCGCATTACCACGTCCCGCTGCTCGTGTCCCCCTGGAGCTACTCCACTTATCGCGGAAGCTGATGGAAGCGTACGCGAGCGATTGGGTGCAGCTCATCTTGCGCTGGGTGCATCTGATCACCGGCATCGCCTGGATCGGAGCGTCGTTCTACTTCGTCTGGCTCGACAACAGTCTCGAGCCGCCGCGCGATCCCGCCGACGCGAACGCGGGCATCGGCGGCGAGCTTTGGGCGGTGCACGGCGGCGGCTTCTATGTCGTGCGCAAATTCCGCGTCGCGCCAGACACGCTGCCCGCAACGCTGCACTGGTTCAAGTGGGAGGCGTATTGGACCTGGCTCTCCGGCTTCGCACTGCTCGTCGTCATGTATTACGCGAACGCGAGCGTGTATCTGGTCGACAGGAGCGTGGCCACCCTCGCGCCGTGGCAGGCGATTAGCCTGAGCGTCGCCCTGATCGCGGTCGGGTGGATCTTCTACGATCAGCTCTGCAAACGCCTCGGGCTCGAGCGCGAGGCGTGGATTGCAGCGGCGATGATCGGCTTCGTGGCGCTCGTCGCATGGGCGCTGTCCCATCTTTACAGCGGGCGCGGCATGTACATCCAGATCGGCGCCATGCTGGGCACGATCATGGTCGCCAACGTCGCGCACGTGATCATTCCTTCTCAGCGCCGACTGGTCCAGGCGAAGGAGCAGGGCGTGGCGCCCGATCCGCTCGACGGGCTGCGCGGCAAGCAGCGCTCGGTGCACAACAACTACTTCACGCTGCCGGTGCTGTTCGTGATGATCAGCAATCACTATCCGCTCACCTACGCGCACCCGCAGGCGTGGCTCATTCTCATCGCGATCATGCTGCTGGCGGCGTACGTGCGGCACTTCTTCAACCTGCGCCACAAAGGCCGCGTCGTATGGGCAATTCCCGTGAGCGCGGCGATCGGCGCTGCCGCGCTGGCGGTCACAATCGCGCCGGCGAGACCTCGCGCGGGCGATGCGGTTAGCTTTGCGCAGGTTCGGGCCATCGTCGCCCAGCGCTGCGTCGCCTGCCACGCCGAGAAGCCGACGCAGGAAGGCTTCGCGATCGCGCCGAAGGACGTCAAGCTCGACACGCCGGAGCGCATCGCTACCAACGCGCAGAAAATCTACGAGCAAGCCGTGGCGAGCAGGGCCATGCCAATCGGTAACCTTACCGGGATGACGGACGACGAGCGCGCAAGACTGGGAGCATGGATCGCGGCCGGCGCGCCGGCGCGCTAGCGCGCTATTTGCCGAGGTTCAGGAGCTCATCCTCTCTTTTGTTTCCGGACCGGGAGCGCGACTCTATTTGATCCTGCGCCTTGATCTTCCGAGGAAGCTAGCCTGTGCTCGCCTTCAGCTTGAGCCTCGGGTTGATCTATTTCGAGCGCGGGCGTCGCGAGCATGCTGATCGCGGTCTTCGCTACCTGGAGCGTATCGAAATAAGCGTAGGTGGCCACCGCCGCAGCGCCTATAACCGGAAGCCAGCGGCTCGCCGCGGTGCCCGCGATTCGCTGCGTGACATTGATGCCGATGCCGGTGAGCACGCTCCTGAGCGCGCCGCCCGAAAGCTGCCTGATCACGAAGCGCTCGCCCGCGCGCACGACAAAGTCGCGCGTGAGATGGCTCGCCGCATGGCGGAACAGGCAATAGAGCATGTGCGTGCGCGTGAGCTGCATATCCTTGCCGTACAGCCCAGCGATGTCGGAGACCATCTGCGCTTGTATGCGCCAGATCGCGATCAGATCGGGGAGCACGGTCAGCATCCCGAAGAAGCCGGGAGGCAGCGCCAAAGTGCCCGAGAGCGCAGCCGCCCGCGTGGCCGCTTTGCGCGCCAGCGCTCGCGCCGCGATCTCGGGCGACTTTGCGGCATGCTCGCGGCTCGGCGGCACGCCGGCGATGATCGATTCGATGGCGTCGGCGACCGTGCCGAAGACCGGCGCGTAAAGCGAGGAGTGCATCATGGAAGACCGGTGCGTGCTGCGAAAGGCGAATGACCGCAGTATACGAGGTACAATCCTCGGCACAAAAGAAGCAAGGGGGAATCGACGATGCGGCTTGCACCGCGCCCATCGCCTGGAATTGCGGTGCCAGATCGGACCGCATGAGATCGCCACGACGAATCCTGCCGTACTCGATATCGCGCACCGCCTACGTCGAGTACGAGCCCGGCGTCGTCGGTGCCGCGAACGAAGTGATCCAGTTCATACGGCAGGCTGCGCCGTGGATGCATGTCGAGCACATCGGCAGCACCGCCGTGCCGGGCTGCGCCGGGAAGGGCATCGTCGATCTGATGGCGCTCTACCCAGCGGGGAGACTGGAAGACGCACGCGCCGTGCTCGACGAGCTGGGTTTTCAGCACCAAAAGAGCGGACACGTGTTTCCCGAAGCGAGGCCGATGCGCGTGGGCGCGATCGAGCACGACGGCAAGCGCTATCGGCTGCACGTGCACGTGATCGCAATGAATGATCCGGAGGTCGCGTCGCTGCGCCGGTTTCGCGATGTGCTGCGCGCCGACACGGCGCTGCGCGATGCGTACCAGGCGAAGAAGCTCGCCATTCTCAAGTCCGGGGTCAACAAGGCAGCCGACTATACCTACGCCAAGGGCGAGTTCATTCGGTCGGTGATCGGCGAAGCTTGAACCATGCGCGTCTTCGGTTTCGCGGGCTGGTCGGGCAGCGGCAAGACCACGCTCATCGAGCAGCTCATTCCACGCTTCATCGCGCGCGGTCTTTCGGTGTCGCTCGTCAAGCATGCCCATCATGAATTCGATGTCGACCAGCCGGGCAAGGATTCGTTCCGCCACCGCGAGGCGGGCTGCCGCGAGGTGCTCGTCACCTCGGCAATGCGGTGGGCGCTGCAACATGAGTTGCGTGGAGC
>DATKJP010000296.1:0-38867 GCA_035543635.1 Casimicrobiaceae bacterium | reverse complement strand
CAGCGTTCGACGCAGAGCTTGCGCTGGTTCCTGCGTCGCCGGCGCGCGCCGCCAGGCACGCAATTGCTCGCCTGCCTGGGGAAACAGCTCCGCGGCTTCTTCGAGGAAGATCGGTAGCACCTGCTCGTCGACTTCGTCGTGAACCTCGGCCAGCGGATCGGCGGGCGCGGGGGTTAACGGGGCCGGGACTTTCGTCGCAGGGGCCGCGGTCGTCGTCGCGGCAACGCGTTCGACCGGCGCGACCGGAATCGGAATCACCTGCGCGGCGGACTCGGATGCTTTCTGCGTGGGCGGTGCCGCAGCTTCGGCTGGCGCCGGCGGAGGCGGCTCGATCGCTTCCGGCTCTACCGATTCGCCGATGCCGGGAACATCTCCGAACTGCGTCTCTTCGCCCGCTGCGGCGAGAAGCTGCGCATCCTCATCTGCCGCTGCAGCGCGTTGCGCCATGCTTTCGCTGTCTTCGACTGCCGTCTCCGGCGTCGCTTCGTGCCGCAGCGCTTCCAGCTCCGCAATGATCTCCGCGCTCTCGGCCTCGTCGGCGGGATTGAAACCTTGGCGCGCACGCAGCCGACCCGCCATCGCGTGCAATCCGGCGACCGCGCGGGCCAGCACCGGCTGCGCCGTCGAAGGCAGCGGCGCACCGCGCTCTTCCAATCCGATGAGACACTGCTCGAGCGCCTTCGCCGTCGTCGCGACGAGCGGGAATCCTCCCGTGCGATGAATGCCGCACAGCGTGTGGCTCGCGCGCACCATCGTCTGCGAAGGCGTCGCGGCCGGGTCGAACTGCAGTGCCTGCAGCTCCGTGTCGAGCGTCGCGAGATGCTGCTGGGCTTCATCGCAGAGGATGCGATAGAGTGCGGTGGAAAGAGTTACGTCGCCAATCGTCACTTCCTCGGGTTCAACAAATGCACTCGCAGGCGTTGGCGCACTGATGGCTGGCGGTGCCTCGGCGGTCTCTTCAACGAACTCGATCACCGGGTCAGGCGCTGGCGCGATGGTTTGCGACGGCGCGAGGATTTGCCGTTCCGTCTCGTCCAGTTCGAGTACTTCGATCGCCGGCGCAGGCGGCATCGGCGGCGCGATCGGCTCCGCTGCTGCCGTTGCGCTGATCGGTGTCACCGGCGGCGTCACTGGAGGAAGCGAGTCCTCGACCTTGGCGATCGCTGCTCGCAGCGTCTTCGGGTCGGGCTTCACGCGTCCCTTGCGCCGCAGCGTATCCACCCAGACGCGGAAGCTGGTGAGGGCGGCGTCGATCATTGCCAGCACCGGCGGTGTTGCGGAACGCTCTTCCTCGAGCAGGCGGTTGTGGACCTTCTCCACGTCGTAGGCTATTTCGCCCAGCTCGGTCAAGCCGACCATGCGCCCGCTGCCCTTGAGCGTATGGAAGCCGCGCCGAGAAGTGGTCAGCGCTTCACGATCGTCGGACTGCGCCTTGAGCTGCGCCAAACTCGTCGCGATGCTGTCGAGGACTTCGTCGGCTTCGGTGAGATAGATGTCGAGCAATTCGGCGTCGAACTCGGAAGCATCGGTCTCGAGCAGGCGCATCGTCTCCTGCGACGGGGCCGGAGCGGGCGCCGCAGGATGTCCTTCCGCGATCGCCTGGATGGCGGCGTTCAGCTCTGCCGTGTCCCCCGTTCCGGCGCGCGCGAGCAAGCCCAGCGCGGCATCGGCATCCGCCTCGAGGGTCGCGTCTCCGATCAGCTCCGCATCGTTCTTCAGCGTGGTGAGCTCGGCCTCGAGGCGCTCGCGCACGCTCGGCTCGTCAGGCGTGCGCTCGAATGCAGCGAGCGTCGCCGGCAGCGCCGCCTTGAGGTCCGCAACCGCCGCTTCAACGGTGTCGCGCTCCGCAACAGCCGGCTTCGGTGTGGCGCCGAGCCGCCTGGCAAGCAGAGGCTCGATCAGTCGCTCGCGATCCGGGCGCTGCTGCTCGACCGCTTCGACGTAGAAGCCCAGGCCCGAGAGCGACTCGGCCAAAAGCTCGAGGTCTTCGTCGGCGACCGGCGTGTCCGGTTGCGCATATTGGTCTATCTGCTGCTGACAAAGCGCAAGCAGCTGCTCCGCGTGCTCCAGTCCGAGGATTCGCAGCGCGCCGGTGATCTGCTTGCTGTCGTGTGCAAGCGTGGCGAGATCGGCGCGCTTTTCGTGATCGCGGAAGAACGCGTCGAGCACCTGCTCCATGTGGCGCAGGTTGGCCTGGATCTCGCGCGCGACCTGTGCGAGCAGCAGCCGCTCCTGCGCGCGGCGCGCCATCTCGTCGAGCATCGGCGGCGCAGCGCCGGTGACGGGACGGCTCGGGTCGAGCCGCGCGATCATCGCATCGACCTGTTTCGGGAATTCGGGTGTGAGCGCGCCGAAGTTTTCGACTGCCGATTCGGCCAGCAGCAGCCCGGTCGCGTACTCCATCGCGGCGGCTTCCGGAACGGCGCCGCTCGGCAACTTGTCGAGCCCGCTGGCGAGCGCGCCCGCGAGCTTGGAGAACGACGGCTCTCCGATGGCCGTCGCTTTGTCGCGCAAAGCCGAGAGCACCTGCTTCAGCTTGGGCAGCGCGTCGGTGCGACCGCCGGTGAGCTTGAGCCACAGATCCTTCGCGGTGGTGAGGAGATCGCGCGCCTCGCGCACGTGCGGTTGCACACGCACGACGTCGGCAGAGAGCACGTCCGCCGTCGGGATGAGGCCTTGCAATCGATACGCGCGCTGCACCGCCTGCACCTGGGGGCCCACCGGTGAGCTGATAGCGACGTAGTAGAGAACTTCGCGACGCATGCGGTCGGCGACCTTCTGCGAGCCCTCGACGAAGCGGCGAATCTGCAAGTCGACGCGGCCGCAAAGTTGCTTGACGCCGAACCCGCTGTCCACACCCTTCTCGACTATGCTTTCCAGCAAGGCGCCAACGCCCCACCAGAAGGAGCGCTGCGACGAGTGCGTCTGCACGTCCTCGATGTGCTGAATGGCATCGCGCATGACTCGCGCGCCTTCATCGTCGCCGCGCAGCCACGCGAGCAGTCCGCGCTGATACTGGCGGCGTTGCTTGACGAGATACGAGGGAAGCTTCTGCGGCGTCACCGCCTGCGTGGCCGAGATCCTCGGAGCCCGCGGCGAAAGGTCGGGATAGAAGAGATCGGTAGGCGCCGCGGCCCTGACGCCGCGCGCCTGCTGCATCAGCTCGTATTCGGGAAAGAGCTTGAGCGGCACCGGCGCCGCGCCGCCGACCAATTCATCGAGAAAGATCTTGAGCTTCCGGCATGCGCGGTCGATGAGATCGCACGCGGCCTGCACTTCGGGCGGAGCAAGCTCTTCGATCCGCGCGAGCTGACGCTCCAGCTCGTCGGTGTAGGCGGTAACCGCATCCAGCCCCACCATCTGGATCGCGCCTGCTGCCTGGTGAATGTGCGCGCGCGCATGCTTGAGCGCGGTGTCGTCGCTCGGCGAAGCCTTGAAGGTGGCGAGCGCCTCGACTCCGCGCGTGAGCGCCTGGTCGATCTCTCCCTGGACCCAGGTCAGCGGGCCGAGATCGAATTCGGGGGCGGTGTCGAGGGCCATGGCTTTGCGGCTATGGGCTATCCTGACCGCTTGAGCAAGAAGCGCGCCGCGGGATGTTGGCTAGAGCCGCTGACTCATACCTTGAAGCCGGCTACCGAACTGCGCAGCTCCGCCGCGAGCTTGGTCAGCTGGCCGATGGACACATTGGTCTGCTTCGTGCCCTCGGTCGTTTCCTCGGTGATCTTCAATATGCCCTGCATGCCGCGCGTCACGTCCGACACCGAGGCCGACTGCTTCTGCGTCTGCGCCGAGATGCCGCCGATCAACTCGGCGAGCTCGCGCGACACGCGCCGGATTTCGTCCAGCGCCTGCCCCGCAGCGTCAGAGAGTTTCGTTCCCTCGACCACGCCCACGGTGCTCTTCTCCATGGCGGCCACCGCATCCTGCGTGTCGGCCTGAATCGTTTTCACGATGGCGTCGATCTGCTTGGTCGCTTCGGCCGAGCGTTCGGCGAGCCGCTGTACTTCTTCGGCGACCACCGTGAAGCCGCGTCCCGCCTCACCGGCGGAAGCGGCCTGGATCGCCGCGTTCAGAGCGAGCACGTTCGTCTGCTCGGTAATGTCCGAGATCAACTCCACGATCTCGCCGATCTCGAGCGATGATTCGCCGAGCCGCTTGATCCGCTTTGCGGTGTCCTGAATCTGACTGCGGATTTCGTTCATGCCGGTGATCTGGTTCTGCACCGCCTGTCCGCCCTTCTCCGCGGCAGCGAGTGATTGCTGCGCCACCCTCGCCGATTGCGACGCAGTTTGCGAAACCTCGTTGATGGATTGTGCCATCTGCAGCACGGAGGCCGAGGCCTGCTGGATCTCCTTGTTCTGCCGCTGCGAGGCTTCGTACAGGCGATTCGAGATCGCCTGCGCGTCGGTGGTCGCCTTCGCCACCTGGTCGGTCGCGCTGTTGATGCCCTTGACCAGCGTGCGCAGCTCCTCGATGGTGAAGTTGATCGAGTCGGCGATCGCGCCGGTCACATCCTCGGTCACCGAAGCCTGCACGGTGAGGTCGCCGTCGGCGAGGTTCCCCATCTCGTTCAGGAGCCGCAGAATCGCTTCCTGGTTGCGCTTGTTCTCCTGCTCGCTCTCGAGTGCGCGCACGCGCGCTTCGTCGCGGATCACGAGACCCAGCAGGATTAGCATGACCAGCGCAAGGAGGGCAAAAAGAAGCGCTGCACCGAGCGCTATCAGGCGTCCCAAGCTCTGGCCTTCGTAGGCCTCGGCGAGCTTCGTGGTGTCGGCCAGCAGCGGCTCCGATTCCTGGTTGATGCCGGCGGCTGCCTGCTTGGCCACGACCAGCCGCTGCATGTTCTGCAGAATCGCGTTCACGCCCGCTTCGTATTGCACGAAGCGCTTCTGCAAATCGGTCAGCGTGGCGCGCGCCTCGTCGTTGCGGATGGGCGCGAGGCGCAGCGAATCGCTGCCCTTGAGCAAGCCGTTCAGGACGTCGCGGAAAGTGCCTGAGTCCTTGCCGAGCAGGAAGGCGACCTCGGGGTCGATTCCCTCGGACGACACGAGCGAGTTGGCATTCTTGGCGATGCGCTGCGAGAGCATCGCGAGCTGGCTGGTGAAGTCGACTTCGCGCAGGCTACCTCCGGATGCAACCTGCGACGACGCCTGCTGCGCAAGCTCGAGCAGTCCCGTGTTGGCCTGATTGATGCTCTCGAGTCCCTTCGACAGCGACACCAGGCTCTGCTGATTGTTGACGACGGCAGTCGCGTTTTTCTCCACGCGGTCCCAGCGGCCGGTAATGTCGGTGATCAGTGACTGGATCTCCGCCGTGCCGGCCGTGTCGAGAGATACGCCCCTCGTGGTACCGCCCTTGGCGAGCGCATCGAGGTCGGCACGGAAGCGATCGCGCGAATCCTTGACTGCTTCGAATGACGCGGCGTTGCCCTGGACCGCGAGCGCGGTGCCGCGCGCAAGTCGTTGCGAGAGCATCTGCATTTCGGTCGCGGTGCCGGAAGCGGCCGCAACCTGGCCGTTGAAGCGGCCGTTGATCCAGACCATGACCACCGCGAGCAGCGCGAAGACGATCAGCAGCGTGAACAGGATCTGCTGCTGCTTGACGACCGGCAGGTGCCCGATGAAGGGCAGTCGCCCGGGCGCTCGCGCTTCAGCCGCGGCAGTGCGAAGCTGCTCCATGATCGACGCGGAGGCGAGCGGGTCGTAGCCCGGCGCCGGCGCGTTCATCTTGACCTGCGTGGTCGTCGGCATCTCGAGCGAGGCTTCGCCTGAGGACTTTCTGCCTCCCCCGCCCGTTCCCAACAGATTTTTCAGTGTGATTGCCATGTGCACTCCCTGCCGCTTGTCACAGCCCTACCTGGAGGAACCCCGGATCCTGCGCGAGCCGCGCAAGATCGATCTCCTGCCAACTCTGCCCATCCCGATCTGTCCAGCGCGAGCCGTGCCATGCCGGCGCACCTGCGCGAGAATCGCCTTGCAGGAGCTCCGCCAGATTGCGCAAGCCCAGCACGCGTTGAACAATGATCCCGGCCCGCAGCTCGCCCACGCGCGGCCCGAACAGCACGAGGCGCGATTGCCCGGCGCCCGGCCCCGTCACATCCACGGGACGGCCGAGAAATCCCGCGAAATCGATCACGCCGTACAGATTGCCCCGAATGTTGGCGATGCCCAGATACCACGGCTTGGTGCGCGGCACGGTCGCGAGCTGAGGAACCGCGATCACTTCGCCGGCGTCGGCGAGCCGGATCAGCCATTGCTCTCCGGCGCAGCCCACGCCCAACCGCGATTGCTCCACCTGCGCCGCGGTCTTGGCCGCAAGGCGCGTGGCCAGCTCCTGCTGGAAGGCACGCAGATCGAGCTTGGCGGCGCGGGCCATCGCGTGCTCGTCGCCCGATCAGCTGAACGCGGTGATCTTCGCGAGCAATTCCTCGCGTTTCACCGGCTTCACGATGTAGTCGCGGGCGCCCTGCCTAAGGCCCCAGATCTTGTCCGTCTCCTGGCTCTTCGAAGTACACATGATGATCGGAACCGAGCGCGTAGTCGGATCCCGGCTGATCGCGCGCGTGGCCTGGAACCCGTTGAGCCCGGGCATCACGACATCCATCAGGATGAGGTCGGGCTTGATTGTCCTTGCCTTGACGATCGCGTCTTCGCCGTTGTCGCTCGCGACGACCTCGTAGCCGGCCTTGGTCAGCATGTCGTTCAGTACATGCCGCTCGGTCGGCGAGTCGTCGACGATCAGAATCCTCTTTATGCTCATCTCTGCGCCCTTCCTCTGCCGTGCTCCCTGCTGCCGCCGTCCCCTCAGAAGCGGCCCTTAAAGCGTGCTACACCGTGGTCTTCACGTGCGCGGCGACCGCCTTCAGCAGACTCTCCTTCGTGAACGGCTTGGTCAGGTACTGATCCGAGCCCACCATTCGGCCGCGCGCCCGGTCGAAGAGCCCGTCCTTCGAGGAGAGCATCACCACCGGCGTCTGATGGAATTTGAGGTTTTTCTTGATCAGCGCGCAGGTTTGATAACCGTCCAGGCGCGGCATCATGATATCGACAAATATCAGGTCAGGTTGGTGGTCGGCGATCTTGGCGAGCGCGTCGAAGCCATCATCGGCCAGGATCACCGTGCAGCCCGCCTGCAGCAGAAAGATTTCGGCGCTGCGACGAATAGTGTTGCTATCGTCGATCACCATCACCTTTACGCCGTTCAGAACGGTCGATTCTGGCAAGTCTCGGCTCCCGTTGCGTTCGAGCAAAGCGGCATTCGCGGCCGTCGTTTCCATGCTGACCTCGTGAAAGTTTGCCACGGTTACAAGCAAATGCCTAGAGCATAATCCTTGCCAGAACCGGCAAAGCTCAAGCCGATGAGGGATTTGCAACAACGACTTCGTGCGATCCCTAGGAGGAAGTGCCGTTTTTCGGCAGTTTAGCGCCCGAGGAACATCCGATACGCGGGGTTGCCGGACTCGTCCACGCAGGTGTAGCCCAGGCGATCGAGGAAATGCTGGAATTCGGCGTGATCCTGTGGCGGGACCTGCATACCGACCAGTACACGGCCGTAGTCGGCGCCGTGGTTGCGATAGTGGAAAAGACTGATGTTCCAGCCGCGGCTCATGCTGTTAAGAAACTGCATCAGCGCTCCGGGCCGCTCCGGAAACTCGAAGCGATAAAGAATCTCGTGCTCCGCGGCGGGCGCATGGCCGCCCACGAGGTGGCGGACGTGGAGCTTCGCCATTTCGTTGTCCGAAAGGTCGTAGGCTTCGATGCGGCGCTTGTGCATCGCGCGCAGGAGCTCCGCGGTTTCGTGCCGGTTGGCGACTTCAACACCGACGAAGATGTGGGCGATCTTCGCATCCGCGTAGCGGTAGTTGAACTCGGTGATGCTGCGCTTGCCCAGGAGCGCGCAGAATTCGCGGAAGCTCCCCGGCCGCTCGGGGATCGTCACCGCGAATATCGCCTCGCGCTCCTCGCCGAGCTCCGCCCGCTCCGCCACAAAGCGCAACCGGTCGAAGTTCATGTTCGCGCCGCAGGCGATGGCGACATAGGTTTTGTCGCGCACCCGGTGGCGTTCGACATAGGTCTTCACCCCGGCTATCGCGAGCGCGCCAGCCGGCTCGAGAATCGAGCGCGTGTCCTCGAACGCGTCCTTGATCGCTGCGCAGATGGCGTCGGTGTCGACTTGCACCATCTCGTCGACCAGTTCGCGACAGATGCGAAACGTTTCCTTGCCGACCTGCTTGACCGCCACACCGTCGGCGAAGAGTCCAACCTGCCCGAGCTTGACACGCCGACCCGCCTTAAGCGATTCGCTCATCGCGGCCGAATCGACCGGCTCGACGCCGATGACGCGTATCTCCGGCCGTACGCGCTTGACGTACGATGCGATGCCGGAGATGAGACCGCCGCCCCCGACCGCGACGAAGATCGCGTCGATCGCGCCCTGCTGCTGGCGCAGGATCTCCACTCCGATCGTGCCCTGTCCGGCGATCACGTCCGGATCGTCGTAGGGATGCACGAACACGGACCGGCTCCGGCGCGCGAGCTCGAGCGCGCGCGCATAAGCATCGCTGTACGAATCGCCGTGCAGGACGACGTCCGCGCCGCGCGCCTGCACCGCCTGGACCTTGATCGCCGGCGTGGTGACCGGCATCACGATCGTCGCTTTGCAAGCAAGCCGCTGCGCAGCGAGCGCGACGCCCTGCGCGTGATTGCCTGCGGATGCGGCGACGACGCCGCGAGCGCGCTCCGTCTCGGAGAGATGCGCCATGCGGTTGTAGGCCCCGCGCAGCTTGAACGAGAAGATCGGCTGCTGGTCCTCGCGCTTCAAAAGAACGCGATTGCCGATGCGCGCGGAGAGCGTCGGCGCGAGCTCGAGCGGCGACTCGATCGCGACGTCGTAGACCTTCGCAGTCAGGATCTTCTTGAGATAGTCGACGGGCATCGCAATGCTGCAGCGACGGGCAGTGCTTCGAGCGTAGCAGAAACGATGCCTTGGCCATAGGCGGTCGGTTAGCCGCACCGTGCAGTGCCGATTCGCAGAGCGGTGCGACGCGAGCGGCGAGGCGCGATGTGGCGCAGTCGTCGTAAGGGGGTGATTTGTGCGCGGCGACTCGTGGGTTGAGTCGCCGCCGCAAATCGGGTACCCGCTCGACGACCGAATTGCGCCACGGCGCCGAGCCACCGCGACGCGCCGCGTTCTGCTAGCCTTCGCCTGCACAGAACAAGACACTCCCGCTCAGAGTCATCGTGCCCGCCACCACGCTCGCCGTCGTCGATCTCGGCTCGAACAGCTTTCGGCTGGAGATCGGCCGCGTCGAAGGCGACCAGATCTATCGCCTCGATACCTGGCGCGAGACGCTGCGTTTCGGCGCCGGTCTCGACGCGAAGGGGCGGATCAAGCCCGCTGCGAAAAAGGCAGCGCTCGAATGCCTAGCCCGCTTCCGCGAGCGGCTCACTGGGTTGCACCCTTCCGCCGTGCGCGCGGTCGCGACCAACACCTTCCGAGTGGCCAAGAACGCACGCGAATTCCTGGTGGCGGCCGAGCGCACGCTGGGATTTCCGATCGACGTCATCGGCGGCCACGAAGAGGCTCGCCTCATCTATCTCGGGGTGGCGCACGAGCTCCCCCGCTCGCTCGCGCCGCGACTGGTCGTCGATATCGGCGGCGGCTCGACCGAATTCATCATCGGCCGCGGGCTCGAGCCGCAACAGCTGGAATCGCTCAAGATCGGCTGCGTCGGTATGACGCAACGTTACTTCCCTCGAGGGCGCCTCACCGAGGACTCCTTCGCCGCGGCGGAAACTGCCGCGCGGGTCGAGATCGAAGCGATCGCGCGCCGGTTCGGCCCGTCTCACTGGCGCGAGGCTTACGCCTCCTCGGGTACGGCGGCCGCGTTGGCTGAGATTCTCGAACAGAACGGATTCTCCGGCGGCGGCATCACTCCGGTTGGCTTAAAACGCCTGCGCAAACGCATGATCTCCGCGCGCCACATAAGCCGCGTGTCGCTGCGTGCGCTCAAGCTCGAGCGCGCGCCTGTGCTCGCCGGCGGGCTCGCCATCATGGCGGCAGCGGTCGACGAGCTCGGGATCGAGCGCATCGACCCGGTCGGCGGCGCATTGCGCCTCGGTGTTCTCTACGATCTGCTCGGCCGGACGATCGACGCCGATGTGCGCGGCGTCACCATCGAGCGTTTCGTTGAGCGCTACGCCGCTGATCGCGCGCATGCGTCGCGCGTCGCAGCACTCGCGGCTGCGCTCTACCGCCAGGCGGCCCCGAACGATGCCGAAGGCGCACAGCTTGTAGGATGGGCCGCGAGACTGCACGAGATCGGCATGTCGGTGTCGCACATCGGCTTCCACAAGCATGGCGCCTACATCCTCCAGCACGGTGACATGCCCGGATTCTCCGCGGGCGAGCAACAGGAGCTTGCCTGGCTGGTCCTCGGCTGTCGCGGCGGACTGGCGAAGCTGGGCACCGTGCTTGGCGACCCGACGCGGCGCGCGCAGCTCCTTGCGTTGCGTCTCGCGGTGATTTTTCATCATGCCCGCGCTGCGATCACGCTGCCGCGCTTGAAGCTCAGAGTCGGACGCGGCATCGCGTTGGATGTCTCTTCGCGCTGGCTCGGCGCACACCCGCTCACCGCGCATCTGCTCGCCAAGGAGCGCGCGGAATGGGCCGAAATGGGCTATCGCTGGAAGTAGCGGTGAGAGGGCCCGCTACACGACATCCGGTCCGATAACGACCTTGAGGACAACGGATGCCACGCCGTCGCGCACGCGATGCGAAAGCCACCATACCGCGCCCTTGCGAATACTCCATGGCAGCTCTTCTCCGGCGAGGAGCAGCGAAGCCACCTCGCCGAGCGTTGGTTGGTGTCCGACGACCAACACGCTCTCGCGCGCGTCGGGCCAGCCCGTCGCAGCGAGCACAGCCGAAGCGCTCGCGCCCGGAGACAATTCGTCGCTCGTGCGGAACTTGCGCTTGAGCGCGAGCGCGGTCTGTTGCGCGCGGTCAGCGGGACTCGAGAGAATGCGGGCGGTGTCGGGGAGACGACCGTCGAGCCAATCGGCGACGCGCTCCGCCTGCTTGAGTCCCTTCGAAGTGAGGCGCCGGCCGAGGTCAGGTTCGCCCGGCTCCGCCTCGGCGTGGCGCCATAGGATGAGGTCCACGAGCGAGCGTTCCTACGAATCAACCTTCGTCTTGTCCGCCATGCGCTTGAGTAGTTCGTCCTGGGCGGAGAGTTGCGCGCGGCCCTTGGGTTTGGAACGCGTATAGCTGCCATCCGCGCCCAACTCCCAGGCTTCGCGCGCATCGTCGACATAGGGAACGAGGCCTTCGGAGACGACCCTCGCCTTGAGTTCGGGGTCGAGCACGGGAAACGCGACCTCGATGCGGCGAAAAAGATTGCGCCCCATCCAGTCTGCGCTCGAGAGATAAACCTCCTCGGCGCCGTCGTTGTGAAACTGCCATACGCGACTGTGCTCGAGGAAGCGGCCGATCACCGAGCGCACGCGAATGTTGTCCGAGACGCCCTTGACGCCCGGGCGCAGGGCGCACGCGCCTCGCACGACAAGCTCGATCTTCACGCCTGCCTGTGAGGCAGCGTACAGCGCCTTGATGACCGCTTCCTCGAGCAGCGCGTTCATTTTGGCGGTGATTGCGGCAGGCCTTCCTTCTTTGGCGTTCTTCGTCTCGCGCCGAATCGCTTCGAGCAGATGGCGGTGCATGGTGAACGGCGCCAGCCACAAATGCTTCAGCCGGTTCGGCTTGGCCAGGCTCGTGATGTGCAGGAAGACCTCGTCGACGTCGGCACAGATTTGCGGATTCGCGGTGAGCAGCCCGAAGTCGGTGTAAAGGCCCGCCGTGCGCGGGTGGTAGTTGCCGGTGGAAAGATGCGCGTAAGGCTGCAGATTCACCTTCCCCGAAGCGTCCTTCTCGCGCCGCAGCAGGAGCGCGAGCTTGGCGTGGGTCTTCAACCCGAACACACCGTACACGACTTGCGCACCCGCGTGCTCGAGACGCTCGGCCCAGTTGATGTTGGCCTCCTCGTCGAAGCGCGCCATGAGCTCGACCACGACTGTGACTTCCTTGCCCCGCTGCGCAGCCTGGATCAGGGCCTCCATCAATACCGAGTTCACACCGGTGCGATAGACCGTCTGCTTGATGAGGATGACGTCTGGATCCTCCGCCGCCTTGCGGATGAACTCCACGACCGGTTCGAAGGATTGATATGGGTGATGCAGCAGGATGTCGTGCTGTCGCATGGCGGCGAAGATGTCGGTCTCGCCGCGCAGCCGCTCAGGCAGCCCCGGAACGAACGCCGGGTACTCGATCCCTTCGATGTCCACGGCATCGATAAGCGCCGACATGCGCGCCAGGTTGACCGGTCCTTCGCAACGATACAGATCGGATTCCTGGAGCTCGAACTGCTGCAGCAGCAGCGCGGCCAGATGCTGCGGGCAGTTCGCCGCGACTTCGAGGCGCACTGCCAGCCCGAACTGGCGCTGCGGCAGCTCGCCTTGCAGCGCCTGGCGCAGGTTCTTCACTTCTTCTTCATCGATCCACAGGTCGGCGTCGCGAGTGACGCGGAATTGCGAGTAGCTGACGACCTTTCGGCCGGCAAACAATTCGTGCAGATGCTGGTGCATGATCGAAGAGACGAGCACGAAGGTGTTCTCCGCACCGCCGACCTCCGGCGGCATCTTGATCACCCGCGGCACCATGCGCGGAGCCTTGACGATCGCTATGCTGCTCTCACGCCCGAATGCATCCTGCCCCGAGAGCTCGACGATGAAGTTCAAGCTCTTGTTGACGACTTGCGGGAAGGGGTGCGCAGGATCGAGACCGATCGGCGTCAACAGCGGCCGGATCTCGCGCTGAAAGTACTGCGCCGCCCACGCGCGCTGTGTAGCGTTGCGTTCGGCATGACGCAGCACGGGAATCCCCGCCGCCGCGAGCCCGGGGAGAATCTGTTGGTTGAGCACGGCGTACATCTGCGCCACCAGCGCCTGGGCACCCTGTCCGATTTCGGTGAGATTGGTTCGCAGCTCGTGAATCGTGGTGCCCACGAGCGGCGCCTTCAGCCGCAACTGCTCGCGTAAGCCCGCGACGCGGATCTCGAAGAATTCGTCCAGATTGCTGCTGACGATGCAAAGGAAGCGCAACCGCTCGAGCAGCGGGATGGACGAGTCCTCGGCCAGCGCGAGGACGCGACGGTTGAAAGCAAGAATGGAGAGCTCGCGATTGATCGTCGGCGGTTCCGGCTCTTTCACCGGCGCCGGGGCGGGAGGCGGAGCGGTCGAGGTCACCGGCGCAGCTGTCGCGGGCGCTGTAACCTGTGGAGTATGACCGGAGTCTGTGACGGACATGTTACTCAGGCCGCCGCTTCGGCGAATCCCGGCGCGCGTGCTTCGAGCGTGAGCCAGATGCAGCTGCCTTTCGCCTCGCGATCAAGCTCGGCTAAGTAGGCGCGATGCGCTGCCAGTTCCTCTGCGGACGGCGCGAGGATGCGAATTAGTGACGGTGCCGCCATCCCGCCGCCGTCGAGTGCCGTTGCGGCAGGTGCGGCGAGCTCGATCGCGAGCGACTCCTGCCCGCGCGTCATGGCGAGATACACCTCGGCGAGAAGCTCAGCATCGAGCAGCGCGCCGTGCAGCGTGCGATGCGCGTTGGCTACTCCGAAGCGCTCGCACAACGCATCGAGACCGTTCTTCTTGCCCGGGAACTGCTCGCGGGCGAGCGCGAGCGTGTCGATCACCTCAAGCGCGATCGCGGCGGTGGACGGCAGGTCGAGCTTGGAGAGCTCTTCATCCAGAAAGGCGAGGTCGAATGGCGCGTTGTGGATGATCCAGCGCGCGCCGCGCGCGAAATCGACGAACTCCGCCGCGATGTCGGCGAACTTCGGTTTGTCGCGCAGCGTTTCCCAGGTGAGTCCGTGTACGTCGGTGGCCCCGAAGTCGATCTCGCGCTCCGGATTGACATAGAAATGGATATGCCGTCCGGTGAGCCGCCGGTCGACGACTTCGACTCCCGCCAGCTCGATCACGCGATGGCCCTGCTTCGGGTCGAGTCCTGTCGTTTCGGTGTCGAGGATGATGTAGCGCATGCCGAATCTATTTCCTGTATCTCTTGATCGTGGCCTGAATTTCCTCGATCGCGCGCTCGATTTCGTCGTCGGTCAGGTCGCGCTGCGCGCCCTTGCGGTCGGTCAGTGTAAGCGTGCGGTCGATCTCGGTCTGGAACTCGCCGAGGCCCATCGTCTCGGTGATCGTGGTGGTCGGCTCGTCGGCGAGCGTCTCCGGACCCCAGCGCACCACGATCAGCGAGAGATTGTCGCCGTCGGGACCGCCGCGCAACTCCGCCTCTCGCATCAGCGTCGGTGCGGACTTGAGAATTGGCGTTCCGGTGAGCGCACGGGCAATTTCCTCTTGCGGATACACGCTCCACAGGCCGTCGGTGCACAGCACGATGAGATCGCCGTTTCTGAGTGGCGTTCGGCGCGAAAGATCGATCACCGGATCGACCAGTCCTCCGAGGCAGCTGAAGATCTTGTTGCGGTCCGGGTGATCGGGCAGCTCGTGCGCGCCGATGATTCCCTGATCGAGCAGGTACTGGACTTTGGAGTGGTCCTTGGTCTGGCCAATGAGCCCGCCCTGCCGGAACAGATAGAGCCGCGAGTCGCCGACGTGCGCCCAGTAGGCGTAGTTCGATTGCACGACACAGCCGACACAGGTGGTCCGGGGCGTTTCGAGCATCGAGAACTGGTTGGCGTAAGAGCCTAGCGCCTGGTGGGCGCGGATCAGCGAATCCTGCAGAAACTTCAGCGGGTTCTTGAGCGTTGGCTTCGCTTCCTGCTGGAAGCGCTCGATGAAAAGCCGCACCGCGATCTGCGCCGCGATCTCGCCTCCCGCATGCCCTCCCATGCCGTCGGCGACCACAAGCAGCAGTGTGTCGCGGCTGTAGGTGTACGCGAGACGATCCTGGTTGACCTTGCGCTGGCCCTTGCGGCTTTCCTGGAAAATCGTGAAGCGCACGGCTACATCACTTCGCTGAAGAGCTTTTTCTTCAACGTGTCGAGGAAGGTGAGCTTGCGCTTGCGCGGCGGAATGTCGCGGATCGCCTTCTGCAGCGCGAAGACGCTCTGCGGACGCTCGAGCGGATCGAGCCGCAGGCACCAGTCGATGACCTCGAGCAGGTTGTCGGAGTAGCCGCCTGCCCAGATCTTCTTCGCCGAGACGAGATGATCTTCGGAAAGGCGCGCATCGGCCGCCTGCGGCGCGAAAGCGGCCAGGCAGGCGAACATGCTTGCGCCGATGCCATAGACGTCGGTCCATGGCCCGAGCCGGTCCGGCTCGCGATACTGCTCGGGCGCCGCGAACCCCGGCGTATACATCGGCGCGAGCTTCGGGCGCGTATTGGTGAGCGTTTGGCGTGCAGCGCCGAAGTCGAGCAGCACCGGCGACCCGTCGGTGCGCAGATAGATATTTGCCGGCTTGATGTCCAGGTGCAGAAGCTTGTGCGTGTGCACTTCGCGCAAACCGTTGAGCAGATGCATGAACACGTGCCGCACCAGCCGCTCGGACATCTGGTCCTGGCGCATCTGGATCTGTTGCTGCAGCGTGCGCCCGCGCTCGTAGCGCATCACCATGTACACGGTTTCGTTGGCGCGGAAGAAGTTGAGTACTCGCACCACGTTCGGGTGGTTGATCTTGGCGAGCGCGCGACCCTCTTCGAAGAAGCATTTCATCCCGTAGCGAAACGAGGTGAGGTTCTCCGCCGTGCTCGCCCGCACGATGTCGCCCTCGGTGCGCAGCACCAGTGAGGAGGGCAGGTATTCCTTGATCGCCACTGGCGAGCCGCCATCGTCGAAGGCGCGATAGACGATGGAAAAGCCCCCGCGGCTGATCTGGCGATCGACCCGGTAGTTGAGCAGCTGGTAGCCGGACGGAAGGGCCTGGTTTGTGACGCCCATAAATTACGGGCGGAGCAAATTGCGTTCCGGCCGTACTTGCGCGGGTGATTGATAACCTCTACATTCTCTGCAACCCCGAGAATAAAGTAAAGATTTCATTGACTTTCCCTTCTATTCCGCGCACTTGCCGGCACGGGAGCGGCACGCCATGATCCTGAGCATGACCGGCTTTGCGGCGGTTGCTGCCGAACTGCCCGGCTGCTCGCTGGCGGTCGAGTTGCGCTCCGTCAATCATCGCTACCTCGACTTGCAGCTGCGCCTCCCGGACGAGTTGCGCGGCCTCGAAACCTCGATGCGAGAGCTTCTGACCGGCGAGTTGAAGCGGGGCAAGGTCGATTGCCGCGTGAGCTTGAACCACACGCTGCCGGGCGCAGCCATACTCGCGGTCAACGCCGAGCGCGTCGCGCAGCTGCGCGACGCTGCTGTTGAAGTGATGCGCCATGCGCCGGACGCCACACCTTTGAGCGTTGCCGAGGTCCTGCGCTGGCCGGGTGTCCTGACCGAGCCTTCGCTCGCGCCGGAAGCGCTGGCCGCGCAGGCGCTCGCGCTGGTACGGCAGGCGCTCGCGGAGCTCGGCGCGTCGCGCGCCCGCGAAGGCGAGAAGCTTAAGCGCATGCTCGAGGAGCGCTGCCGCGGCATCGGAGCGCAGCTCGAGCGCGTCGCGCCGCGCGTGCCGGCGATTCACGATGCCTATGTCGAAAAGCTCGGTGCCCGTCTGAAAGAAGCCGGACTTGACCCGGACGCCGAGCGCCTGAAGCAGGAGCTGGCGCTGTTCGCAACCAAGGTCGACGTGGCCGAGGAAGTGTCTCGGCTCACTGCGCATGTCGCGGAAGTGAGGCGCGTTCTGAGCGAAGGCGGCAGCAGCGGCAAGCGCCTCGACTTCCTTATGCAGGAGCTCAACCGCGAAGCGAACACGCTCGGATCGAAGTCGGTCGACGCAGAGCTCTCGCAGGCAGCGCTGGAGCTGAAAGTGCTGATCGAGCAGATGCGCGAGCAAGTGCAGAACGTCGAGTAGATTCGGAGCATGAGCGCAGCGACCGGCAACCTCTTCGTCGTCGCCGCGCCTTCGGGCGGAGGCAAGACCAGCCTAACCCGTGCGCTGCTCGAGCGCGAACGGGCGATCATGCTGTCGGTCTCGTATACGACGCGCCCCCCGCGGCCGGGCGAGAAGGAAGGTGTCGATTACCACTTCATCACGCCCGCGCGCTTCGAGGAATTGAAGGCGGCAGGCGAATTCCTCGAGCACGCGCAAGTGCATGGCAACTGGTACGCGACGAGCGCGACCTGGCTGAAGCGCCAGATCGACGCGGGGCAGGACGTGCTCCTGGAGATCGACTGGCAGGGCGCCGCGCAGGTGCGAAAGCTCATCCCCGCCTCCGTGCACATCTTCATCCTGCCGCCGTCGCTCGCACTGCTCGAAGAACGCCTGGTGCGCCGCGGGCAGGACGACAAGGACACGATCGCGCGGCGGCTCAACGCCGCGCGCGAGGAGATGCGGCACTGCGGAGAATTCGATTATGTTATTATTAATCAGGAGTTTGCTTTGGCCCTCGACGATTTGAGCGCGATTGTTCGCGCCTCGAGGCTGCGCGGCGCGCAGCAGCGCGTACGCTACAAGGGGCTGCTGGGGCAACTGTTATGAAACGGAGTTGAAGAGACCATGGCTCGCATTACGATCGAAGACGCACTGGCGAAGATTCCCAACCGCTTCGAGCTGACGCTCGCGGCGACCAACCGCGCCCGGCAGATTAGCGCCGGGTCGCAACCGCTGCTCGACGCGGATCGCGACAAGCCAACCGTGATCGCGCTGCGCGAGGTCGCTGCGGGCAAGGTCGGCATCGAGATGCTGCTCAAGCCGCAGAGCTAAGGCAGTCCAAAGGTGATCGAGCATGTCGGAAATTGCGGAGTTCACCCGACACCTCGGTCACTACCTGCCTGCACCTGACGTCGCGCTGGTCGAGCGCGCTTTCGCCTTTTCCGAGCACGCGCACCAGGGACAGTTCCGCAAGTCCGGCGAGCCGTACATCACGCATCCGCTCGCGGTAGCGAGCATCCTCTCGCAGTGGCGGCTCGACGCGCAGGGGCTCGCCGCCGCCCTCCTTCACGACGTGATGGAGGACACCAGCGTCACCAAGCATCAGATCGAGCACTCCTTCGGCAAGCCGGTCGCCGACATGGTCGACGGGGTGTCCAAGCTCGACCAGATCGAATTCCAGTCACGCGAGGAGCAGCAGGCGGAGAGCTTCCGCAAGATGCTGCTCGCGATGGCGCAGGACGTGCGCGTGATCCTGATCAAGCTCGCCGACCGTCTGCACAACATGCGCACGCTCGACGCGATGGCGAACGAGCATCGGGAGCGCATCGCGCGCGAGACCCTCGACATCTACGCGCCGATCGCCAACCGGCTGGGCCTGAACGCGCTCTACCAGGAATTGCAAGAGCTCGCCTTCAAGCACCTGTACCCGACGCGCTATCGCGTGCTGAGCAAAGCGATCAAGGCTGCGCGCGGCAACCGACGCGAAGTGATGAACCGCATCCTGCAGTCGATCCGCGAAGGGCTCAAGCGAGCCGGCCTCACGGCAACCGTGAGCGGACGCGAGAAGATCACCTACAGCGTGTACAAGAAGATGCGCGAGAAACACTACAGCTTCGCGCAGGTCTTCGACATCTATGGCGTGCGCGTGCTGGTGAAGGACGCGACCGCCTGCTACGCGGCGCTCGGCGTGTTGCACAGCCTGTTCAAGCCGATCCCTGGCAAGTTCAAAGATTACATCGCGATCCCGAAGGCAAACGGCTATCAGTCGCTGCACACGACGCTCTTCGGCCCCTTCGGCACCCCGCTCGAGGCGCAGGTGCGAACGCACGACATGCACCGCGTCGCCGAAACCGGCGTAGCCGCGCACTGGCTGTACAAGGCCGGCGGCGAGCTCGACATCGCCGAGGCTCAGGAGCAGACGCATCGCTGGCTGCAGAGCCTGCTCGAGATCCAGTCGGAATCGCGCGACTCGAAGGAATTTCTCGAGCACATCAAGGGAGACCTTTTCCCCGACGAGATCTACGTGTTCACGCCAAAAGGCAAGATCATGGCGCTCCCGCGCGGCGCGACCGCGGTCGATTTCGCCTACGCCGTGCACACCGACATCGGGCACCACTGCACCGCGGCGCGCATCAACTACGAGCTGCTGCCGCTGCGCACCGAGTTGAAGAACGGCGACCAGGTCGAGATCATCACTTCGCCCACCGCGCGGCCGAATCCGTCGTGGCTGAACTTCGTTGCCACGGGCAAGGCGCGCTCGCGCATCCGGCACTTCCTGAAGTCGCTACAGCAGCGCGAATCGGCGTTGCTGGGCGAGCGGATGCTCGAGCAGGCGCTCGCTTCGCTTAAAGTTCCAGCGGACGCCGTGACCGTCGAGCGCTGGGAAGCGCTGGTCCGCGAATACGGCGCGAAGACCAAGCTGGATGTGCTCGCCGACATCGGCGTCGGCAAGCGCCTGTCCTTCGTGGTCGCTCAGGGCTTGACCCGAGCGAGCAGCCGCTCGAGTGAAATCTCGTCCGGCCCGTATCGCCACGACGCCCTGCAGCTACGCGGCGTTGAAGGCGTGGCGATCCAGTACGGCAAATGCTGCCGTCCGATTCCCGGTGATGCGGTAGTCGGACAGTTCCGGCGCGGGCAAGGCCTGCTCGTGCATACGCGCGATTGTCAGACCTTGCGCAAGCTTCGCCCCGACACCGATCAGATCGTCGACGTCGAATGGGCGCAGACCGTGCAGGGCGTGTTCGAGGCAGGGATTCGCCTGCTGGTCGACGATCAGCGTGGGCTTCTGGCGCGGCTCGCGACCGAGATCGCCGACGCGGGAGCGAACATCGAGTACGTGTCGATGGAGCGTCCCGACGGCGATCGCGTGGTCAACATGTTCTTCAGCGTTCAGGTGCGCGACCGGGCTCATCTCGCGCATGTGATGCGCGCTTTGCGGCGGATCCCGGAAGTGAAGCGCGTGCAGCGCGCGCGGACCTAGCAAAACGGCCGGGCCTGCCCGCCGTTCGCCTTCAGTGCAGAAAAGCCGTCAAGCCGATTGTCTTGCCAGCAGTTGCTGCAGCTCTCCTGCCTGATACATCTCGCGCATGATGTCGCAACCGCCGACGAACTCGCCGTTGACGTAGAGCTGCGGAATCGTCGGCCACTGCGAGTAATCCTTGATCCCTTGCCGGATCTCGGAATCGGCGAGGACGTTCACGGAAAAGAAGTTGTCCACGCCGCAGGCGTTCAACATCTGCACGGCGGCGTGGGAGAAGCCGCATTGCGGAAACTGCGGTGTGCCCTTCATGTACAGCACGACCGGGTGCGTCGTGACCTGTTCGCGGATCATGTCCTGGGTGCTCATCGCTCTTGCCTCTGCCAAATGGATCGCACGCTATTTTAGACAAGTTTCGGCCGGCGAAGCTCCTTTTCAAGAGAGGACGGGCGCCCGAGAGTTGCTTATTCCTTGACCGCTCCTGTGAGGCCGGACACGTAATACTCGACGAAGAAGGAGTACAGAACCGCCACCGGGATCGAACCGAAGAGCGCACCGGCCATCAGCGAGCCCCAATGGTAGATGTCGCCCTCGACGAGCTCCGTGACTACACCCACCGGCACCGTCTTTACCTCCGAGGAGGAGACGAACGTCAGCGCGTAGATGAACTCGTTCCACGACAGCGTGAAGGCGAAAATCCCAGCCGAGATGAGGCCGGGCACCGCAAGCGGCAAGACGATCTTCACCAGGATCTGGAAGCGGCTTGCGCCGTCGATCAGAGCGCATTCTTCCAGCTCGAAGGGAATGCTCTTGAAATAACCCATCAGCAGCCAAGTGCAGAACGGAATCAGAAAGGTCGGGTAGGTCAGGATCAAGGCCAGGCGCGTGTCGAAGAGGTCGAGCTTGTAGACCATCGTCGCGAGCGGAATGAACAGGATCGACGGCGGCACCAGGTAGGCGAGGAAGATGCTCGCGCCGACGTACCGCGAGCCACGATAGCGCAGCCGTTCGATCGCGTAGGCTGCAAGCACGCTGAAGACGATCGAGAGGAAGGTCGACACGACCGAGACGAGGATCGTGTTCCATAGCCATTCGGGATACTGCGTATCGAACAGCAGCTTTTTGACGTGTGCCAGCGTCGGGCGGCTGATCCAGAACGGGTTGGCTTCGCGCGAGAGCAGCTCCGCGTCCGGCTTGAAAGCCGTCATCGCCATCCAGTAGAACGGGAACAGCAAAACGAACAAAAACGCACCGAGCGGGAGGTAGATGGTGAACACGCGCCGCGGCATCGACACCAGGTAATTCATGCCTGACGAATCGATTGCCTGAACGGAGGCTTGGGCGCTCGTCATCTACTTGTCCCCACTCCCCTGCTGCCAAGCCCGCCGCTGCAATCCGTAATAGCTGATCAGGATCGCGGCAAGCAGGAACGGCACCATCGCCGTCGCGATCGCCGCGCCTTCGCCGAGGTTGCCGCCCGATATCGCGCGCTGGAACGACAGCGTGGCCATCAGGTGCGTCGCGTTGACCGGGCCCCCGCGCGTGATCACGTAAATCAGCTGAAAGTCGGTGAAGGTGAAAAGCACCGAGAAGGTCATTACCACGGCGATGATCGGAGTCAGGAGCGGCAATGTCACATGCCGGAACTGCTGCCACGGCGAGGCGCCGTCGAGGCTCGCCGCTTCGTAGTAGGAGGGCGAAATCGTCTGCAGCCCCGCGAGCAGCGTGATAGCAACGAACGGGACGCCGCGCCAGATGTTCGCAGCGATGACTGAGAACCGCGCGTTCCACTCGTCGCCGAGGAAATCGATGTAACGATGGATCAGGCCCATCTTCGTCAGCGACCAGCTGATGACCGAGAACTGCGCGTCGTAGATCCACCAGAACGCAAGCGCCGACAGCGCGGTCGGCACGATGAAGGGCAGCAGCA
The DNA here is from genome assembly GCA_035543635.1 of Casimicrobiaceae bacterium. Classification (GTDB taxonomy): domain Bacteria; phylum Pseudomonadota; class Gammaproteobacteria; order Burkholderiales; family Casimicrobiaceae; genus PALSA-1003. The sequence continues at coordinate 16,960 of DATKJP010000296.1, read as the reverse complement.
CGACCGCTCGGAAGAACGCCTTGAACGGCAAGTGCTTGTTGAGCAGCAGCGCGAGCCACAGGCCTAGCGCAAACTTGATCACGCTGGCGACAAACGTATAGAACAGCGTGTTGAAGAGTGCCTTCCTTGTGACCTGATCGCCCCACAGAAAAGCAAAGTTGTCGAGCCCAATCCATTCCCCTGCGCGTCCGATCTTGGCGTCGGTGAATCCCAGCCAGGTTCCGAGCCCGAGGGGATAGGTGAGAAACACGACCAGCAGCGCTGCCGCGGGCAGCATGAACAGCGCGCCGAGCAGGTTGCGGTTATCGAGCGCGCGCGAGAATGCGCTAGAGCGCGATTGCATGCAATCTCGAAAACATATCGCGATGAACCTTGCGCGGATTAAGCGGCGCCGCAAGCGTCCGCTTCAATCCGCACGGATGTTGCGTCGCGCCGGCGGGTAGGATGGGCCACGTACGAACGGATCCCGCCGGCGTGACGCTGTATCAGACCTTGTAGTAGCGCTCGGCCCGCTTCTGCGCCCGCTCCGCCGCTTCCTTCGGTGATTTCGATCCGGACGCGGCCTCGGCGACCATGTTGACCATCACAAAGTCGGCCATCGTGCCTGCGGACGCATAGCCCATCTCGCCCGCATAACCGTTTGGCAGCATCCTCTTCATCACGTCGCGGAAGGGAGTGATCTTCGGATCGGAGGTCCAGATCGGGTTGCTGTCGTAGGCTGCGAGCGGATGCGAGACGTAGCCGATCGAAGCCTGCTGCCACGGCACGTATTGCTCCTTCTCCATCATAAAGCGCAGGTATTCCTTGGCCGCATTCGGATACTTCGAGTACTTGAAGATCATCATCGGGAAGGTGATGTGACTCTCGGTAGAACGGCCAACCGGTCCGATCGGAAAAATCGCGTGGTCCATATCCTTGGCGATCTCCTGCAGCTTCGGATCCTGCGAAGTCTTCGCCGCGAAGTAGATCGAGATGCCGTTGTTGGTTAGGCCGCACTGCCCGTCGAGGAACGCCTTGTTGTTGCTCGGGTCGAGCCATGACAGCGTGCCCGGAACGAACGTCTCGTAGAGCTGCTTGGCGTACTCGAGCGCGGCGATGGTCTCCGGGCTGTTGATAACCACATTGTTCTTCTCGTCGACCATCTTGCCGCCGTGCGCCCACACCACCCAGTGGCACCAGGTGTTTGCGTCCCCGGTGGCGTTGCCGAGCGACAATCCAGGCGGCAGGCCCTTGGCTTTCATGCCCTGGCAGAGCTTCAGGAAGCCGGGCATATCCTTCGGAAAGGTCTCGAACCCAGCGGCCTTCATGGCGCTCACGCGATAGTTCATGCACGCGCCCGCAGCGCCCATGTTGATCGCGATCCACCGCCCCTTATTCGTGCAATAGGTCTTGGCGACGTCGTACCACCCGCCGTATTTCGCGCCGAGGTAATTGGCGAGATCGGTCACGTCGACCAGCTTTTCCGGGTACTGGTGTGCGTCCTCGTAGGTGCCGATGATGATGTCGGGCCCGCTGCCGATGTTCGCCGCGACGGCCGCTTTTGGACGCACGTCCTCCCAGCCCTCCGCGTCGATGCGCACGTCGATCCCGGTCGCCTGCGTGAACTTCTTGGTGTTCTCGGCCCAAACGTCCTCGTCGGCCTGGACGAAGCGTTTCCAGCGCAGCAGCCGCAGCTTCGCTCCCTTCTCTGGCGTGACCTTGTACTGCTGCGCGGCGGCCTCGGTCGAAAGCAGTGAGGAACCGGTTCCCAACGCTGTTCCTGCGGCAACGCCGGCGGTGGCTTTGAGAAAATCGCGACGCTTGAATTTGCTCATGTCTGTCCTCCAAAGAGTCGTTGACTTCGAGTCGATAATGAAGCGGGCTCGAATCCTGTTTACGCCGCCAGCCGCATGCCGCTGGCTGCATCGAAAAGGTGGGCGCGCACGAGATCGGGCTTGAGTCCCACGCGATCGCCGGCGCGACAATCCACGCGGTCGCGCACCAGCGACGCAAGCTCCTGCCCGTTGAAGCGGCAGTAGAGCTGAGTGTCCGCACCGGTAGGCTCTACGACGATGACCTCGGCAGGCAAGCCTTCACCGTTAGCGAGCAGACAATGTTCGGGCCGAATGCCGTACAGCACGCTTTGCCCATCGGCAGCGCGCGCGCCGCGCGGCACGGGCAGCGTGACTCCGCCGGCAAATTCCACCCGCGTGACGCCGTTGCTCATCCGCGCAGTGCCCGGAACCATGTTCATCGCGGGCGAGCCGATGAACCCGGCCACGAAGGTATTGTTAGGCCGATCGTAGAGCGAAAGCGGATCGCCGATCTGCTCGACCACGCCATCCCGCATGACGACGATCTTGTCGGCCATGGTCATCGCCTCGATCTGATCGTGCGTGACGTAGATCGAGGTCGTTTTTAATCGCTGGTGCAGCTCCTTGATCTCGGTGCGCATCTGCACCCGCAGCTTCGCATCGAGATTCGACAGCGGCTCGTCGAAGAGGAAGACCTGCGGATCACGCACGATGGCGCGTCCCATCGCTACGCGCTGCCGTTGACCGCCTGAGAGTTGGCGCGGGTAGCGTGACAGTAGCTCGCTCAGGCCCAGGATGTCAGCGGCCTTCTTGACGCGCATGTCGATTTCTTTTTTCGATTGGCGCGCGAGCATGAGCGCGAAGGACATGTTGTCGCGCACGGTCATGTGCGGATAGAGCGCGTAGTTCTGGAACACCATCGCGATGTCGCGCTCTTTCGGCGGCACGCGGTTGACGACCCTGCCGCCGATCGCGATCTCGCCGGCGCTGATCTCCTCCAGGCCGGCGATCATGCGCAGCAGCGTAGATTTGCCGCAGCCCGAAGGGCCGACCAGCACGCGAAACTCACCGTCGGCGATCTCGACGTCCACGCCGCGAATGACGTGCGTCGATCCGAAGTGCTTGTGCACCGCGCTGATCGTTACCGCCGCCACAACCCTCCTCCTCCGCGCCGCGACCGAACGAATTTCGGTCCTAAATCAACCCTGCATGTGCCGCGACCCGACCACGACCACGTAATCGGGGCGCCCGCGCTCCACCCAGCTCACGATGTTCTGCGCCGCCTTGCGCCGCAACTCGACTTCGGCCTGCACACTGAAGAACGCCGCGTGCGGCGTCAGAATCACCTTGGGATGGCCGAGCAGCCGGGAATCGGGCGGGACCGGCTCGACCGGCAAGACGTCCAGTCCGGCGCCGGCAAGTATTCCACTATCGAGTGCGCCTAGCAAATCGTCGGTGCTGACGATCGCGCCGCGCGCCGTATTGATCAGCCATGATCCCGGGCGCATGCGCTGGAGGAGCGCGCCATTCACCAGGCCGCGCGTCTCGCCGGTGAGCGGCGTATGGATGCTCACGAGATCGCTTGCAGTGAAAAGCGCGGCGGCGTCCGAGACGCGCTCCACGTAGGCCGGAAAATCGCCGTCGATGAGATAAGGGTCGCAGGCAATCACGCGCTTGAAGCTGTTGCGCGCCAGATGCGCGACGCGCTTGCCGATGCGCCCCAGGCCAAGAATGCCCAGCGTCAGCTCGCTCGCCCGACGCAAGGGTCCGGGCGAAAGATAATGCCAGCGCCCGGCCCGGATATCGCGGTCGTACGCAACGATGTTGCGTAACAGCGCGAGCGCGAGCGCCACGGCGTGCGTGGCGACCTCACCCACGCCATAGTCGGGAGAGTTCGCCACCCACACGCCGTGCCGCGCGCAGGCATCGAGGTCCACGGTGTCGACCCCTGCGCCGATGCGGCTCACGATGCCGAGCTTCGGCAGCGCAGCTACCACTCCCTCTGTGATCGGCGCGTATTGCAACAATATGCCGGCACAGCCTGCAGCCGCTTCTATTACTTGGGCCTCGGTCTTGCACTGCGCGGCGACCATTTCGATGCCGGCGCCCGCGAAGAGTTTGCGCTCGAGCTCGAGGTCCGGGTATTCATGATCGGAAAGCAGAACCCGCGGCATGGCGCGAGATTATAATCGCCGCGATTCGAGCTTCGAGCATAGCGATGTCGACACTCTTGCAGACCACGATCGCCGGGAGCCTGCCCAAGCCCGAATGGCTCGCGCGTCCGGGCGAGCTTTGGGCGCCGTGGTTGCTCGAAGGCCAGGCGCTCGTCGAAGGCAAGCGCGACGCAGTCCGCCTCGCGCTCTGCGATCAGGAGCGCGCCGCCATCGACATCGTGAGCGATGGCGAGCAGACGCGCCGGCATTTCGTCACCACCTTCATCGAGAACCTGGACGGCGTGGACTTCGAGCACAAGAAGACCGTGCGCATACGCAACAGATACGACGCCGCCGTACCCGTGGTGGTGGGCGAGGTGGCGCGAACGCACCCGATCTTCGTCGAAGATGCTCGCTTTCTCCGCGGCGCCACCGATCACAGGATCAAGTACACGCTCCCCGGCCCGATGACCATGGTCGACACGCTCTACGATGCGCATTATGGCAGTCGCGAGAAGCTCGCCTGGGCGTTCGCCGAGATACTGAATGCCGAAGCGGGGGCGATCGAGGCCGCCGGTGTGGACGTGATCCAGTTCGACGAGCCGGCGTTCAACGTTTACTTCGACGAGGTGCGCGACTGGGGCATCGCCGCGCTCGAGCGCGCTGCGCAGGGGCTCCGATGCACGACGGCGGTCCACATCTGCTACGGCTACGGCATCCAGGCCAACATCGACTGGAAGAAGACTCTGGGCGCCGAGTGGCGGCAGTACGAGAACACTTTTCCGCTGCTCGGCGCCTCGAAGATCGATCAGGTTTCGCTCGAATGCGCCAACTCGCATGTCCCGCTCGGGCTGATCGGGTTGCTCGAGGGCAAGGACGTGCTCGTGGGAGCGATCGACGTCGCGAGCGACAGGGTCGAGTCGCCCCAGGAGGTCGCGGCCACGATCCGGGCAGCGCTCGCGTACGTTCCTGCCGCGAAGCTATATCCGTGCACAAACTGCGGCATGGTGCCGCTTGGGCGCGCGCTGGCGCGCGCCAAACTGCGCTCGCTGGGCGCCGGTGCGGCTCTGGTTCGCGCCGAGCTGTAGGCGCGGCCCCGGTCACACGCCGTCCGGAACGCCGTTTGACCGGTCGCGCGGCGCCGCGTATAGTCCGCTCCGTGTTTAATTTCAAGTACTAAAGCACGACCTGATCCAGCTTCTTGGCTGGCGCGGAAACGCCGTACTTTCCTGTCCTTGAGATCGAACATCGGCCGAGTTCGACCGTACTTTTTTATGTATTGAGGAATTGGAAGACATGCCAACTGGAACAGTAAAGTGGTTCAACGACGCCAAGGGCTACGGTTTCATTACGCCCGACGGTGGAGGGGAAGACCTTTTCGCGCACTTCTCGGCGATCAACATGCCGGGGTTCAAGTCGCTGAAGGAAGGACAGAAAGTTAGCTTCGAGGTCACGCAGGGATCGAAGGGCAAACAAGCTTCGAACATTCAGACGGCTTAAAGCCGTCATAGCAGGGAGAAATGAATGGCCGGGTGAAGAGCCCGGCTATTTTTCAGTCGCTTCGACTGCGATCGACTGCGCCAGCAGGACGGTGTCGACACGCGCGTCGCCGTCGCGCCAGACCAGCCCCAGCATCGTCCCCAGCAGCGTCCAGAACAGAATCGCGTTTCCAAACACGATCAGATCGTTGGTCGAGTTCTTGGTGAGCATTGCAAGCACGAGCGCCACGGCGGCCGCCGCCCAGGCTTTTTCCCGGTCGCCGCCCGTGCGCGCCCGCTTGACCGCGAGCCGCAAGATCTCGAAATGCAGCCACACCCAGAGCGCCAAGCCAACGATGCCAACCTGCAACACGAGATCGAGGAACACGTTGTGCGCATGAGTGGACGCATGCACGTCGATGTTGCCCAGCGTCTGATCCTCCTGCACGTGATAGGCGCGCGCCGGCACCGTTCTCCCCAGCCCGACGCCGAACCAAGGCCGCTTGGCCGCGAGGTCCAGATAAGCCGACCAAATGGCCGGGCGCGGGTCGCTCATCATCATCTCGAGCGCCGCGCTGCGGTCGTTCGGCTGCGCGCCAGGAAGACGCAGGCGCGAGATCACTTCGAGACTCGCCGCCGAAATGACCAAGCCCAGGAGCACGATCGTAATCACCGACTTAAGGTGCAGCCTCCCGCGCAGGATCCCCAACACGATAAGGAATCCGGCGAATGATACGAACAGCGACGCGATCAAGGTGCGACTCTCGCTCATCAACCCGATCGCCGCGAACACGACCAGCCACGCTCCGGCCGCCCAGCGCCGCCAAGGCCTACGCGAGACCGACACGATGAGAAAGAGCGGCACGGCGACGAATGCGACGTAAGTGCTCGAGTCGGTCGTCGCCGCCGCTTTCCACGCCAGCCAGCCGAGCGCTCCTGCGCCGGGCTCGTCGGCCTTGGGATCGTAACCGGAGACGGCAGAGGCGAACATGGTCGCGAGGCACAGGAGTGTGCCGGCAGCGGTGCCGGCCACCACAGCCAAGCGTCCGCCGCGAAAACGCATCAGCACGAAGCTCACCAGGAAAATCACGAACGGATAAAATTGATCGGTACGAAAACTCTGAAACGAGACGTAAGGCAGTGCGGACCATCCGATCGATGCCGCGGCGAAGGCGAGCCAGATGACCCAGGGAAGAAAACCGGGAACGCTTCGCCAAGGGCCGAGTCGGAACTGCAGGAGGGCGGTGGCCGCCACTACGCCGATCAGCACGTTGCGCAGTCCTGTGACGTGCGCGAGCGGTAGTATCGCCAGCAGCATGCCGAGCGAAATGCACAGCATGCGCAGCATGAGACTGTCGTCCGCGGCGCCCCTGTCGAGTGCGGGAAGGATGGATTGCATCGATGATCTCGGCTTGCCGGCAGCGGGGCGGGAGCCCCGAGGCGCCGGCCTTCGAGCGCCGCAGGCAGCCCGGATTCTAGCAGACTGATGCGGGACCTTCCCGGTACCCTGCTGGTCGCAACAATCTGGGCCTACTGGTTCGGTGTCGGCATCATGATTGGACGCGCGCGCCGCGATACTCGCCGTCTGGGCGGCCTGCTGCCCGAGCAGCGGCCGGAACAGTACCTGTGGCTGCTGTGGATTCCGCTTGTCGCAGCATGGAACATCGTTCCTTACCTGGCGCTCTGGCACGCCAACGCTCCGTGGGCGCTGCCGGCGTTCGCCCGTCAGGAAAGCTACGAACTCGTGCGCTGGATCGCTGTCCTGTGTGCGCTCGCGAGTCTGCTGGCGACGAGTCTGTGCTGGGCGCGCATGGGCCGGCACTGGCGCATGGACGTGAGCGCCGAGAAAGGTGAACTGATCATCGACGGCCTGTTCCGCCATGTGCGTCATCCTATCTATGCCTTGCAGCGGCTGCTGATGCTCGCGTCGCTGGCGATCGTTCCGAGTTGGCCGATGCTCGCGCTCGTCGCCGTTCATTTCGTGCTCACTCAAGTGAAGGCGCGCTACGAAGAGCGGCAGCTCACCGCCGTCCACGGATCGGCCTATCGGGATTACGCCGGGCGCACCGGGCGCTTTGTGCCGGCGCGGCAAGCCAGGAAGCTTCGATCGCTCGCTGCAACGAGCCGCTCGATTCCGGGCGGAGAGTCTTGACCGGCAACCTCGTGAGCTTGCGCAGCCGTCTGTGGCGGGTGCTGTGCACCGTCGTGTTCTTCGCAAACGCCGCCGCGGGAGCAGACGACGAAACCCCGGCGCTCGCTCCGGAAATCGGGGCGACTGCAACGGCCCCGCCCATCGCACTGCACCTCGAGCGCGAAACCGAGGATCGCATCCTTGCGCTGGCGCCGGAGAAAATCTCCGACGCGGAAGTGCAGAGCGTGCTTGCGCTTGCGCCCGCGCCGCGAATCATCAACCTGCAAGGCGTGGTCGGACTGGTGACGATGGCGCCATTCGCGGAATTCCTGATCGCGATGGGGTACCCGGAGGAGCGGATCAGAAACCCGCGCGACGGGGCGCTTTCGTATAACAGCTCCGGAGACAGCGCGCGGCTCGCTGGGACGCTGGCATGGTACTACGAGCACGAAGGCATGATGCCGATGCTGATCGGGCACAGCCAGGGCGGAATGATGACGGTTCGCGTTCTGTATGAGCTGGCGGGCGACTTCGGCCATACGCTCTTCGTCTGGAACCCGCTGCGCGACGAGTCCGAGCGACGAACTTCGATTGTTGATCCGTTGACGGGCCACGAGCGTCCGATCGTCGGGCTCCGCGTGCCTTACGCGGCGGCGATCGCCACTGGTACGCTGCCGCGCATATGGCTCGGACAATGGGATATGGTGCGACGTTTGCACAAGATACCGGATACAGTCACCGAGTTCGGTGCCTACTCGCTCGAATGGGATCTCCTTGCAGGCAATTTCGGTCGCGCTGAACCTTACCTTGCGAGCGGCGACGCGCTGGTGCGCAACATTTCAGTGCCGTGGGCGGCGGGCCATACCGGCGTGGTCTTCGCGAAGCCGCTTGCGCTCAACCCGAAAACGCGCACCTGGATCAACGACTACGTTCCCTCGCCGGAGCCGGCTCCATTGCCGACAGACGCCGGCGTGGATCTCGCGAATCTGGTGCATTCGGCGGATATCTGGTACAGCGTAAAGAAGCACTGGTGCCTCGAGGCGCAGCGTTTGATCCGCGCTGAGCGCCAGGCCCACGCGGCTCAACAGTAGATCGTATCGACAGCGATAGCGTCTACCGCGGAATTCACTGGCGGCACAAGGATCGCATGCAAGGACGGCTCAATCTGTTCCAGGCCACGATGCTGCGGTGGCGCGATCTGCATCCTTATTCTGCGGTGCACGTCGTGCGCGTGATGAAGCGCTGCGACGCGACACGCCTCGAGGCACAGATCGCCGCCCGACTGGAAAGCGCCGGACTGACGGGACTCAACCTGGACCGCAAGCGAGCGCGTTATGAGTTTACCGGTGGCCGTGAAGCCGTCACGCTCACCGTCCTCGAAGGCGGTGCGAGTGCAGCAGAGACCCTCCGGCTGGAGATCGTGCGTCAGCTCAACGCGCCGTTCCCGCGCGAGGGCGGTTTTTCCCCGTTTCGCTTCTTCGCGGTCGACAGCGGCGCGTTCTTCGATCTCGGACTCGCCTACGATCATTTCATCGCCGGTGGCGATTCGATCGCCGTGCTCCTCGAGCATTGCCTCGATGGCTATGGCGAGGAGAGGCGGGACGAGACGCGTTCCTGGACGCCGCGACTGTATCCGCACACCTACCGGCGACTCTTTCTGCGCCGGTTCGGGGAAGCGCTCACCGGCCTGGGGTACCTGCGGTCCCTCGCCGCGAGCGCTCGCCGCACTTTTCGCGCACCCTGTCATCGCGAGCGCGACGCAAGCAACGGTTTTCTGTGCTATCGCGTCGACGCAGCCGCGTTGGATCGCCTGCGGAATACCGCGAAAGCGTGGGCCGTTACGGTCAACGACCTGATGCTCGCCGTGCTGCTCATCGCGCTGATTCCGGTCACCGCAGACCGCGAGGCCGCGCCGCGGCGACGCGAGCTGGGCGTCGCTTCGATCGTGAACCTTCGCTCGGAGCTCGAGTCCGACGCTCATGCCGCGTTCGGCCAGTTCCTCTCCTCGCTGCGTTTCTCGCATCCGGCGCCGCGTGGCGCCGCTCTCAGAGAACTTGCCGCTGCGGTGCACGCCGAGAGCCGGCGCGTCCTCTCGCGCAAGCTTTATCTGCAGAACTTGCTCGCGCTCGGCGTTTCGGGTCTGATGTGGCCCTTGCTTTCGCCCGCGCAACGCAGGTGCTTCCTCGCCAAGCATTATCCGATCTGGGCTGGGCTCACTGCCTTGCGCGTCGATCCGCTGTGGGATGGCGCGTCCGGCGGTGCGCAACTCCGCGAGTATCTGCGCGCCGTGTCGACCGGGCCTCTGGCGCCGATCGTGTTGGCCGTGACCACGCTGGGCGGGACGATGTGGCTCGGCGTCTCGTTTCGCACGGCCGACGTCGAGGCTGCAACCGCAGAGCGCGTGGCTCAGGAGTTTCTCCGGCATATGGCCAGCCTCGAATGAAGCGCGCTTGGCATCTCTCTCGAGCGCTTTTAATCTCGATCTTCGTGCTCGTGCTCGCCGCCTGTGCGACTCGGCCGCTGCAGACGGGCGAACCGTCGCCGCCACGGCCGGGCAGCGTACTAAAGTCGGTGGAGCTGGATCATGCGCTCGAGGACCGACTACTTGCGCTCGATCCCGATCACGTTACCGGCGAGGACGTACGCGACACGCTCTCCAAGGCTCCGGCTCCGCATATCGTGCTGCTACACGGGGGGATCTATCCGGTCTATCTCGCGATGACTTCCTTTGCGGAATTCCTGATCGGCATGGGGTATCCCGGGGACCGCATTCGCCGTCCCGATGGCGTGCTCGACAGCCTCTACTCGTACAGCCCTTATCAGGACAGCCGAGAGGTCGCCGGGATCATCGCCTGGTACTACGAGCGCGACGGCGTGCGGCCGATGATGGTCGGACACAGCCAGGGCGGCGTTCAGGCGGTCAAGATTCTGTACGACCTCGCTGGCGCTTCCGGCGCTGATCTTCACGTATGGAATCCGGTGACTGGAGTCGCGGAGAACCGTACGACGATCGTCGATCCTTTGACGGGTACCGAGCGGCCCGTGGTCGGGCTGGCGGTGCCCTACGCATCGGCTGTCGGCGCCGGTGGCGCGGCGCTTCTGCTTCCGAACCAATGGAGCATGATGCATCGCCTGCGCACGATTCCGGATTCGGTCGAGGACTTCACGGGCTTCACGATCAACGTCGATTTCGTCGCGATGACATTTCCCGGCTCTCGCGGTGCGAGCGAGTTCCACCACAACGGGAAGGCGCAGGTGCGCAACGTCATCCTGCCTTCGGCGTACAACCATGTCGTCGTTCCGGTGACGCGCGAGCTTGCGGAAAGCGAGGCGATGCGCGCCTGGCTCAACGCTTACGTTCCCGATCGCAAGGGCCAGACTGAGACGCTGCCGCCGGGTCCAAGCGACAACGCGCTCTGGGCCGCTGATGTCTGGTACAGCATCAAGCAGCATTGGTGCCTCGAAGCCCAGCGTCTGATCCGCGCCAAGCGCGCGCTCGTTGCCGCCCACTAACGTTCCGCGAGCAGACCGGGTCACCCCGCCGCCTACGTTATAATTCGTGGTTGGCCGCATTGAAGCGGCGCTGAAGCGCCGCTTAATGCGGCCAGTTGACGCAGCCGGATAACCGGCTCCACAACGTTTCGCTCCGATCGAATCATGGCAGGCTCCCTTGCGGAAAAGGTCGCGCTCGTCACCGGCGCGTCGCGCGGCATCGGCCGCGCGATCGCGCGGAAGCTCGCCTCGGAAGGTTGCGACGTCGCGGCTAACTACTACAACAGCGCCGAGGAAGCGCAGGCCCTGTGTGCCGAGATCGCCGCGATGGGTCGCAAGGCCGTCGCCATCCAAGGCAGCGTGGGCATTCCCGACAGCGTCGACGAAATGTTCGCCGAATTGCGCAAGCACTTCGATCGACTCGACATCGTGGTGAGCAACGCGGCAAGCGGCGTGCTCAAGCCCGCGCTCGAGATGACGCTCAAGCACTGGCGCTGGTGCCTCGAGACCAACGCTTTCGCGCTCGATCTTCTCGCCCAACGCGCGGTGCCCATGATGCCTCCCGGTTCGTGCATGATCGCGATCTCCAGCCTTGGCGCTTCGCGCGCGATGCCCGACTACGGATTCATCGGTGCGTCGAAGGCGGCGCTCGAGTCCTTGGTGCGCACGCTGGCGCAGGAGCTCGGCCGGCGGCAGATTCGGGTCAACACGGTAAGCGCCGGCGTGGTCGACACCGACGCGCTGCGCTACTTTCCGAACCGTGAGGAGTTGCTTGCCAATTTCGCGCATCGCACGCCCGCGGGCCCCACGCTCACGCCGCAGGATGTCGCAGGCGCGGTGTATCTCTTGTGCCTGCCGGAAGCGAAGATGATCACTGGCCACACGCTGGTCGTCGACGGCGGGTTCTGCATCTCCGGCTGACGAAGATGGATGCCGGACTCGCCGACAAAGTCGTTCTCGTCACCGGAGGCTCTCGTGGCATCGGTCGCGCGATCGTGGAGCTCCTCGCGGCGCAGGGCGCCGACGTGACCTTCTTCTATCGAGACAACGCCGCCGCGGCCGACCAGGTCGTAGGCGCCGCACGCGCCGCAGGACGGAAGATCGCCGCGGACAAGGTCGACATCCGCGACTCCGCCGCATGCGCTTCGGCGGTCGACCGCCTCGCCGAACGCTGCGAGAAGATCGACATTCTCGTCAACAACGCCGGCGCGATTCGCGACAACCAGCTGGCGGCTTTCGACGACGACGACGTGCGCGTCGTGCTCGACACCAATGTCAGCGGCGTCTTCAACGTCACGCGCGCCGTCGTGCCGCACATGATTGTTCGCCGCAGCGGCAAGATCATCAACATCGGCTCGGTGTCCGGTACGAAGGGCGGACGCGGTCAGACCAATTACGCAGCCAGCAAAGGAGCGATCGAAGCCTTCACGCGATCGCTCGCGGTGGAGCTGGCGCCGCGCAAGATCACGGTGAACTGCGTCGCGCCGGGCGTGATCGAGACCGACATGTCGGCGGACGTGCGCGAGCTAGCCGGCGACACGATCAAATCGAAGATCCTGCTCAGGCGCTACGGCAAGCCCGAGGAAGTGGCCTGGGCGGTTTGGTTTCTCGCCTCTCCGTACGCCGATTACGTCACGGGGCAGGTATTGGGAGTGGATGGCGGTTTCAAAATGGAGTGAACGGCATGGCAAACGACGCAGCAATCACAATCACCAAGGACGAAATTCAGGCGGTGTTCCCCAAAGTCGCCGAGACGATGGCCGACGCGCTCGGCTGCGACGTCGATCAGGTCAAGCTCGACGTTTCGCTGATCGAGGGACTCGACGCCGAATCGATCGATTTCCTCGACATGGTCTTCCGCCTCGAGCGCGCATTCAAGATCAAGATTCCGCGCGGCAAGATCGTCGAGAACGCACGCGGCGATCTGCCGGAATCCGAGTTCGAGCAGAAAGGCATCGTTACCGAGAAGGGTCTCGCGCAGCTCAAGGCGTATCTTTCCGAAGTACCGGCGGAGCGCTTCAAGACGCCGATGAAGGTCGCCGACATCCCGCGGCTGTTCACGCCGGAGACCTTCTGCAAGTTGGTCGTGCGCGCGCAGAAGGAAGCGCAGGAGGCGGCGGCCTGATCGCTCCGCACGGCATGCCCGACCATTTCGCCGCGTTTTCCTTCATCGACCGGATCACGCAGGTCGAGCCCGGCGTGCGCGCGCGCGCACTGTTCAGCGTGCCCGACGCGGTCGAAGAATTCCCGTCCTGCCTCGTCGCCGAGGCGGTGGGACAGCTCGCCGCATGGGTGGCGATGGCGGAGATCGATTTTCGTGGCCGTCCGGTCGCGGCGCTCGCAAGCGAGACGGTCTTTCATCGCGATGTCGCCCCCGGCAACCGCCTCGAGCTGGCGGTGGAGATCGAGAGCTGCGACGACGAAGCCGTGGCCTACGGCGGCTTCGCCGAAGTCAACGGCGAGAAGGTCATCGAGCTGAGGGACTGTCTCGGGCCGATGCTTCCGGTGAACGACTTCGATTCGCCTGATGCGATGCGCGAGCGTTATCGTCTGCTCTGCGGCGAAGGCGCGCCGGCGGGACGCTTTCACGGCGTCACCCTGCCGAAGCTCGTGGCGCTGACGGCCGAGCCCAAGAAGTCGAGGGCGATGCTCGCCGTGCCGCAATCGGCGCCGTTCTTCGCCGATCACTTTCCGCGGCGCGCGGTGTTCCCTGCAACGTTGCTGCTCGACAGCCAGATCAGGCTCGCAATGGACCTCGCGCGTACGGTGATCGGCGCCGCGCCGGGTGTGAAGCTGGTTGTGCGACGCATGAGCAACGTCAAGGTCCGTTCGTTCATCGTTCCTGGTCAGGAAATCGAACTTTCCGCGGAGATCGTGTCGACTCACGGCGCGAGCGTCACGGCGAAGCTATCGGCCGAAAGCGGCGGCAAGAGCGTGGCGACCGCACGGCTCGACATCGGAACTTCGAACAAATCATGACCGCGCGCCGTCGCGTCGCGATCACCGGGCTCGGATTAGTGACGCCGGTCGGCAACGACGTCGCGTCGACCTGGAAATCTTTGCTCGCGGGCAAGAGCGGTGGCGCGCCGATTAGCCTGTTCGACGCGTCGGGCTTTCCGGTGCGCATCGCCTCCGAGGTGAAGGACTTCGACCCACTCGCAGCGATCGGCGATCGCAAGCTCCTGAAGCTCGCGAACCGCTCGCACACGTTTGCACTCGCCGCGGCGGAACAGGCGCTCACCGACGCTGGCATTCGTCCGACGCACGAGACCGGAGAGCGCTGGGGCTGCGCGGTCGGCACCGGCATGATGGGCGTTGACTTCGCTGAGCTGACCGCCGTGCACAAGCACAGCGCGACGAGCGGCGAGATCGACGCGGCACGCCTGCTCGACGACACATCGGCGAACAATCCGCTGGTCTTCTGTCGCAGCCAGTCGACCACCGGCGTGTCGCTTCTCACGCGGCGCTACGGGATCCGCGGCTACACGACCTCAGTGCACACCGCATGCGCCTCCGGCGGACAGGCGATCGGCACCGGCTTGAAGCTCATACGCCGCGGCGCGGTCGATCGCGTCCTCGCCGGCGGGTTCGATTCGATGATCAGCCCGGTCGGCATCGCGGGCTTCTGTCTGCTTTCCGCGCTCTCCGCCGACAACGAAACGCCCGAGCGCGCAAGTCGTCCCTTCGACATCACGCGCAACGGCTTTCTCCTCGGCGAAGGCGCTGGCTTTCTGGTGCTCGAGGAGTGGGACTCTGCGCGCCGCCGCGGCGCGCATATTTACGCGGAGCTCGCCGGCGACGGCAATTCGCTTTCGAGCTATCGCATAACCGATTCGCCGCCCGACGGCGATGGTCCGATCCAGTCGATGCGACAGGCTTTGTCCGATGCCAAGTCGACCCTCGATGAAGTCGACTACATCAACGCGCACGGTACCTCGACCTTCATGAACGACAAGAGCGAGAGCGCTGCCATCCATGTGGTCTTCGGCGAGCGCACGAAGGATGTATCCGTTAGCTCGACCAAGAGCAGCATGGGACATCTGATTGCCGGCGCCGGCGCGGTCGAGGTCGCGGTTTGCGCGCTCGCCATTCGCTACGGCGAGCTCCCCGTCAACGCCAACCTGCGCGAACCCGATCCGGAATGCGATCTCAATCTCGTTCGCGAGTCGGCGCGCCGCCCGGTGCGCGTGGCTATTTCCAACTCCTTCGGCTTCGGCGGCTCGAATAGTTGCGTGGCACTGCGCCGTCCGCAGGACGTGGACGGGCGTGGTTTCAACGCCTGACGTTCTGCTGCGGCTCCGATGAACAAGAAGCCCCGCATCGTCATCACCGGCACGGGCGCAGTCTGCGCGGCGGGCAGGGAGCCGCGGGCGATTCTTGACGCAGTGCGCGCGGGACGCTCCGCGGTCGGTCCGATCAAGCAGTGGGATACTTCGGGCTGGCCGACGCGCGTTGCCGGCGAGATCGCCGATTTTAATCCGCGCGAGATGGTCGAGGATCGGAAGCTGCACAAACTTATCCGCCGCACGGATCTGCTGGGGCTCTACGCCGCGGCGCGAACGATCGATGCTGCAGGACTCACCGTTTATCGAGATACGCTAGACGCCGGGGCTGCCGCCCAATACAGCGATCGCACCGGAGTTTACGTTGGATCGGGCGGCGGCAATTACGACAGCCAGTACGACTATTTCCCGCTGATGACGGAAGCGAAAGACGAGTTGCCTGAGTTCGGCCGTGAGCTGTCCAACACCGTCAATCCGATGTGGCTGCTGCGGACACTGCCGAACAACGTCCTCGGCCATATCGGGATTCGCCACGGCTTCAAGGGCTCGAACGCCTGCATCACCAATCACAGTATCGGCGGAACGCTCGCCGTGATCGAGGCGATGGAGGCGATCTCCAACGGCGAGGCGGATCGAGTGGTCGCGGTCGGCCACGACGCGCCGATCGAGCCGCAGATGGTCCTCTATTACGGCGACGTCGGATTGCTCGCGAGCGACAGCATTCGTCCCTTCGATCGCCGGCACGACGGGAGCCTCTTCGGCGAAGGCGCGGCGGCGCTCGCGCTCGAAACCGAATCCTCCGCCGCGGAGCGCGGCGCCGCAGTGCTCGGCGAAGTGCTGGGCGGCGGTTCGGCGAGCGACGCGCAGGGTTTGCTCGCGATACGCGACGACGGCGATGCGCTCGCACGAGGGATCGAGCTCGCGCTCGCCGATGCTGGTATCTCGCCCGGCGACGTCGGCATGATCGCCGCGCACGGCAACGGCACGCCGCAATCCGACACTTCCGAGGCTGTCGCCATCCGGCGCATCTTTGGCAAGCGCGCGCCTCCGACCACGGCATTCAAGTGGGCTTTCGGACACCTCATCGCTGCGGCCGGGATTCTCGACACCGTGCTCGCCCTTCGATCGCTGCAGGAGGGCGTGGTGCCCGGCGTGGCGACCTTCGAGTCGCTCGATCCCCTCTGCGAGGGCGTGCCGATTTCGCGCGAGCCGCAGCGGCCGCGGAGCGACGTCGCGCTCGTGCTCTGCCGCGGCTTCGCGGGCACCAACGCAGCGCTTCTGCTGCGAGCAGCGCACTGAGGGTGGAACGTTCGCAGCAAACCGTTGCGAGCAGGGTCAGCTGCGAGGCGTCCCACAGCGAGGCGCGAGATAGTAAAAGTGACGTACAGCGAGCGCCGAGCGAGGACACAACGAAGCCGATGACCCGCGCAGCAAGTTTGGCGACACGGTGCGGCATCGATACGGTCGAGATCGCTCGCATCGATCGGTTGCTCCGCGAGTCGCCGCGATCGGATCTCGAGCGACTGTTCTCGGCGCAGGAGCTTCACGAGAGCGGCGATGGCCCGGGACGCTCAGCGAGCCTCGCCTCGCGCGGAAAAAGCTTGACGCAAGCTTCCTTGGCGGCGAAGCG
>DATKJP010000295.1:0-10941 GCA_035543635.1 Casimicrobiaceae bacterium | reverse complement strand
GGAAAGATCAGCTTCAGCGATACGAGGAGACCGCTGCCGACGGCGGTACCGCGCTGGAGCTGAAGACGGTCGATCGCGGCAATGATCTCCTCACGATTCTGGCTGGGCGGCTGCACGACCGAGGCGGTGGCCGCGAAGGAGACGACCCCGACGCGCGCGCTCGATGGCTGATCCTCGACGAAAGCGCGGGCGGCAGTCTGTGCCGCAACGAGGCGATTTGGCTGCACATCGGTCGCGCGCATGCTGCCCGAGACGTCGAGCGCCAGCACGATAGTCTCGCGCTGCGAAGGCAGCGTGACGATCGCCGCCGGCCGCGCGATCGCGACGATCATCGCGACGAGCGCCAGCAGGAAGAGCAGCGGCGGAATGTGACGGCGGAAGCGCTGACGCGCGCCCATCGCCTCCTTCACCATCGAGAGGCTCGCATAGGCAAGCGCGGCCTTCTTCTTGCGGCGCAGAAGCGCAACGTACGCGGCGACCAGCAGCGGCACCACAACTAGAAGCCACAGAAGCTCGGGCCACTGAAAGGTCACAGGTTCATGGCCTCAAGATGCTGCGGCGGCGCCCCGCCACCGGAGAGCTGGCTGCGCCGTTTGCGCAGGTCCGCGAAGCGCAGGATCGCGTCGACGAGGTCGTCGTCGGTCGACAATTCCAGCGCGTCGACGCCGGCGCGCCGGAATGCGGACCGAAGCTCCCTCTCCCGGCGCTCCGCCACGGAGGCGAAGCGGCGGCGAAACGCGCGATCGTGCGTGTCCACGAAGAGCTGCTCGCCGGTTTCAGCGTCCTGCATCACGATGAGCCCCAGATCGGGCAATTGCATCTCGAGCGGATCGTAGAGGCGCACGGCGATGATCTCGTGCCTCAGCGCGAGCCGCGCCAGCGCTTCCGGCCAGCCCGGCGCGCTGATGAAGTCAGACACGACGAAGACCAGCGAGCGGCGCGCCATGACCGGAAACGCCGTGTCGAGAAGATCCTTGAGCTTGGTCGCGCTGCTACCCGTGCGCGCGGGCCGCTCCATCATGTGGTGCAGGAGCTGCAGCACGTGGCGCCGGCCGCCGCGCGCCGGGAGCATCTGATCGACGCGATCGCCGTAGAAGAGCGCGCCGACGCGGTTGCCGTGTCGCGTGAGGAGCCGCGCCAGCACCGTCACGAACTCGATCGACACCGCGCGCTTCTGCACGTCGTGCGATCCGAACTCGGTCGACGGCGAGAGGTCGAGCAGGAACCATGCGGTAACGTCGCGATCCTCGTTGTATTCGCGGACGTAAGGCGTGTCGAGGCGCGCGGTGACGTTCCAATCGATGTAGCGCACGTCGTCGTGATACTGATACTCGCGCAAGTCGGCGAGATCGAGCCCGAAGCCGCGGAACAGCGTGCGGTAGTCGCCGTGCAGCAGCCCGTCCAGACGGCGGATCACCGTCCATTCGAGCTTGTGCAGAATCTGATCAGGATTGCGCTGCGACTCTGACATGCGCTTCAAGCGGCTTTTCCGGCGCCCGTATGTGCGCCATGACGCTTTCGATCAGCTTGTCGGGCGTTTGTCCTTCGGCGAGCGCCTCGTAGGTCAGCACCAGGCGGTGCCGCAGCACGTCGGGCGCGAGATCGGTGACGTCCTCCGGCAGGAGATAGTCGCGTCCGCGCAAGTAGGCAAGTGCGCGCGCCGCCTCGATCAGATGAATCGACGCGCGCGGGCTCGCGCCGAAAGCGATGAAGCGCCCGAGATCGCGCATGCCGTAGCGCTCCGGGTTTCGCGTCGCCGCGGCGAGCCGCACGGCGTACTGGATGAGCGCGGGGTCGATGTAGCCGCCGCGGCACTCCCGCTGCAACTCCGAGAGCTGGTCCGTGGACGCTACCGCGACGACGTCCTGCCCCACACCGGTGACGCGCTCGACAATGACGAACTCCTCCTCCTCCTTCGGATAGCCGACCAGGACCTTCATCATGAAGCGGTCGACCTGCGCCTCCGGCAGCGGATAGGTTCCTTCCGTCTCGATCGGATTCTGCGTGGCCATGACAAGGAACGGCTCCGGCACGCGATGCGTCTCGCCGGCGATCGTGACCTGGTACTCCTGCATCACTTCGAGCAGCGCGCTCTGCACCTTCGCGGGAGCGCGATTGATTTCGTCCGCAAGGAGAAGATTGGTGAAGACCGGCCCGAGCGAAGTCGCGAACTCTCCGGTCTTCTGATTGTAGATGCGCGTGCCGACCAGGTCCGCCGGTACGAGATCGGGCGTGAACTGGATGCGCCGGAAGCTGCCGCGAATCGTCTTCGCGAGCGTCTTCACGGTGAGCGTCTTTGCGAGTCCCGGTACGCCCTCGACGAGCAGGTGTCCCTGCGCGAGGATGGCAACCAGCACGCGCTCGAGAAAGTGATCCTGTCCGACGACGATTTTCTTCACCTCATAGAGGATGCGCTCCATGAGGAAGGAATGCTTGGCGTGTCCGGTTTCCGTGTCGTTCATGGTCTCGACTGTGAATGTGATCAAAACGGCGACATGCCGATCGCTGCCGCGGCGTTCTCGATCGGGACCGCGAAGCCGATGCCGATGAATACGCGCTGCTCGGTCGGATTCATGATGCCGGTGACGATGCCGACGACTTCGCCGTCCGCAGTGACCAGCGGCCCGCCGGAGCTTCCCGGATTGACCGCCGCGTCGAACTGGATCAGGTTGGAGAGCGAGCGCCGGCCATCCGGCGAGACGTAATTGCGTCCGAGCCCGGAAACCACTCCCGCCGTGGCCGAGGGCCCGATGCCGAACGGGAATCCGACCGCGACGACTTCGTCCCCCGGCGCGAGGTCGCGCGTCGAGCGCAGCGTCGCCGGTTCGAGATCATCGGGAAGCGTCTTCGCCTGGATCACCGCCAGATCGTTCTCGGCCTGGACGCCGATCACGTCGGCCTCCGCTTCGGTGCCGTCGGCGAAGACCACCCCGACCTTGTCCGCGCCCGCCACGACGTGCAGGTTGGTGAGGATGATCCCCTTGTCGACGATCACGACGCCGCTGCCCACGCTCTTCTCGATGTCCTTCTCGCCTTCGGGGTTCTCCTTCAACTGCCGCACGCGGACCACCGAACCCTTGATGATGTCGTAGGCGCGTGCCGCGGTCGACGGCAGTGTTTTCGTCTGCAGCGTGTGGAGCACTGCGCTGTCGATGTCCTCCTGCGTGAGCGGGCGCGGTTGCTCGGTATAGCGCGCGTGCACGAGCACCAACGCCAGCACGGCAAGCGCGCCTGCCGCAAGCCAAAGCGGCCGGTCGAAGCGCCTCAGGAAGGTGCGAGCGCGACTTCTCACGCCGACCTTCTCTGCGCTTGCGGCGGGAGGAGGCGTGTGTGCGTCGGGCTTGGCCTGAGCGCCAGGGCTGCGCGCAGTCGGAGGAAGCTGCTGGCGCGACCGGTTCGAACTGCTATAGAGCGTTACTCGTCCCATGCGTCACTCGTCGTACGTCGACGTCGTGACGCCGGCGCAGCGCGTAGCAGCCGGACTTCATCCAGCCGCGACGCTAGAGTATGAACCAGTCCCCGAATTTTCGCATCGGAGGCTTGTAACAAATGCTCAACGGGGCCACAGCCATCCGAACGCACCAGCGGTCAGCAGCCCGTAGATCAGCCCGTCGATCGTGCCCTTGATCGTGGTAACCCAGGATCGGCCGTACCAGATCGAGAACGGCCAGAGCGCGAGCGCGTAGCCGACGAAGGCGATCGTGCCCGCGATCCGAAAGACCTGCGGATATGATGCACCGGTCGCTAGCGCATGCGCCGTCACATAAGCGGTGAAGATGCCGACCACGATCGAGAAGATGAACCACAGCACGAGGGCCGGCCCCATCGACCACGGCCCACTCGGCCGCACGGTGAACCACATCACCGGACCCTTGTTCATCTTCTCGGCGAACTGCGGCGATTTCATCTCTGCCATATCCTTGGGATGCGGCAGCGCATAATCCCCCGGCGGGATCGCGAACGCTCGCAGCGCTTCCATCACCTTGTCTTCATGCGGCGTGGTCAGACAGTCGCTCTTGTGCCAGGGCGTGGCCATGTGAATGATCGAGCTGGCGACGAACACGAGAATTGCGGACACGAGAATCGGGAGCCAGAGCGAAGACAAGGCGACCATGGAACCTCCTGAATTGGGATTGTTGACGGCGACTCACCATAGCACGGATCGATGACCGGCTGACTAAACGCTTCGGGCTGCGCTCGGCCGCTCCTCGAACTGACGACCAAGCGTCCCCTCCCGCGATCGAAGAGCGGAACAGGCTTCGTCAGCTCGGCAGGCCTGCTCGATTTCGATGAACTGCTGAAGAACGCCGACAGCGCAATGTACGCCCTCAAAAAGGCGGCGGGGAATGCAAGCTTGACGCCGCGTCAACCGGCGCGAAGCGCTCGGTTCAACGTGGCTAGTTAGTGCGCCACGCGCGGCGTGACGCACTAACTGGACCTAGTGGTGGCCTTCGCTGCGCGGCTCGTGCGGCTCACCGTGTCCTTCGTGTGCCTGGCCCTGAGGTTCGTGCGGCTGGCCGCCCTGCATGTGCGGCTGCCCTTGCGGTGGCATTCCCTGGCCCTGACCGTGCGGCGATGGCGGTTGTCCTTGCATCGTCTGCGACTGCGCGTGCACGTTGGTGCGCCGCTCGCCACGAGCGCCTTGGGCGCCGCCCGGCGCGCCTTGCACCTGCAGGTTCTGCGTCTGGCGGTTGTGCGCGCCGGCTCCTGAGTTCATCGTCTCAGCGCGCGCGAAGGCGCCGGGCCGCGGCGTGGTCGTGATCGACGGGCGACCCTGGTTCACCGAGGCGAGCATGGCGCGATTGGTGCTCGCCGCGCGCTCGTGCGTAAGCTGTGCCTGCGTCGGAGCGCGATGCGCCTCTCTCGCGAACGTTTCCTCCTCGACGGTCGGACGTGCATTGATCCCGCCGGTGCCGCCGTTATAGGCGACGCGCGTCGCGTTGATGTTGTTGTTGACGATGGTGGTGTTGTAAGTCGTGTTGATCCGCGTGACGTTCACGTTGTTGACGGTGCGGTTGTAGTAGAACGCGCCGTTGTTCCAGTAGCCGCCCTGGTAGCCGACGCCGAAATACCCGAATCCGTAGTTGATGCCGCCGTAGAAGCCGACATGCGGGCCCCAGTAGCCGGCGTTCCAGACATAAAGGCCGTTGGCCCAGCCCC
This sequence comes from Casimicrobiaceae bacterium, assembly GCA_035543635.1. Classification (GTDB taxonomy): domain Bacteria; phylum Pseudomonadota; class Gammaproteobacteria; order Burkholderiales; family Casimicrobiaceae; genus PALSA-1003. The sequence continues at coordinate 5,781 of DATKJP010000295.1, read as the reverse complement.
ACCAGCCCGGAGTCCAAAGTGCGCCGACATAGGGCGCAATGACCCAGGTCCCCGGGACCCAGTAATACCCCTCAGGTCCATAGGCCCAGTAGCCCGGTATCCAGATGTAGTTGGGGCCGGGACAGATCGGCTGCGCATACACCGGCAGCACGGGCGGAGCGATCGCGACCGATACGAACACCGCCGCGGACGTTGCGGCCGAGACTGCCAGCAGCGCGAGAGCAAGCAACAACGAACGGACGCAGTGCAGAAATCGACGGGCGTTCTTGTCAGTCATGGTCGACATTCTCCAAGCGAGGTGCTCCGTTAACGTCCCTGGCGATCGCGAGGTTGACCGTTCACCTCAGGGAGAGGCCGTCCACTCCCCTTTGAGAGGAGCGCCGTTGGCCCAGCGGCCGAAGAGTTCCAAGTGATTGTCGGCTACACGCCCCTGCAACGTGGCCGTGAGCGCCGATCCATCCTGGACATTCCATCCGTCGACGTTCATCTTCGCCATGCCGCCCGGGCTGATCGTGAGCTGTGCATTGCTGAACTTGCCGCGGACAAGGCTCGCCCAGCTCTGCGCTGCCGCGCCCTTCTCGACCTTGAGCTTGACCGGCCAGCACTTCTTCCGTTCCGGATTGTTCGGAAAGTTGCACATCTGCCCGTCGTAGGTCCCGTCGAACTTGCCGTCGCTCGCCACGGCTTGAGTCAATGCGGGGGTGGATTTGGCCGGTGCCGCGGACGCGACGTTCGCCACAGCGCGTTGCTTTTTCCCCGCGTCGGCACGTGCGAGCTTCTCCGCTTCGGCCTGCGCCGCTGCTGCGCGCCTCTGCGCCTCCGCTGCCTCAGCGACGCGTCTGTCAGCCTCGGCGCGCGCCGCTTCGGCGCGCTGCCGTTCGTCGTCGACGCGCTTGCGGTCCGCCTCGGCGCGGCGGCGCGCGTCCTCGGCGCTCTGCAACTGCACCTGCAGTGCAGCCTCACGCTTGGTCGCCTCTGCGATGAGGCGCTCGCGCTCGGCCTTGCTCTCGGCTTCCGTGGCGCGCTTCGTGAGCTCTTCGGCCTGGTGCCGGGCCTCGTCCGCGGCTTTCTTTTGCGCCTCGAGCTGCGCGGTGAGCGCGCTCTGCTCGGCGCGCTTCGCTTCGTTCTGGCTGTAGATCCAGTAGCCGCCTCCGGCCAGCACGGCGGCTGCGATTGCCACGCCGGCGATGACACCGGCCATCTTCCCCGCCGGACGTCTCAGTGCGGCTGGTAACGCTCCCGTTTCCGCGTGCGTGATCGTGAAGGTGCGGATCGGCTGACCGATGTTTTTGAAGGTCTGATCGCCGAGCGGCTTGAAGTGCAGCGAGAGCTTGTTCTGAATCTGATCGTAGACGCTGCCGGAGATGCAGACTCCACCAGGTGGCGCCACGGTCTGGATGCGCGATGCCACATTGACGCCGTCGCCGAGGAGATCGCCGCCCTGCACCACCACGTCGCCGAGATTAATGCCCATGCGGAAGAGCATCTTCTGCTCCGGCGGCAGGTGCTCGTTGCGCGTCTGCAGCGCGGACTGGATCTCGGTCGCGCAGCGCACCGCCTCCACCGCGCTCGGAAACTCGGCGAGGATCGCGTCGCCCGCAGTGTTGAACACGCGGCCGTGGTGCTGCTTCAGCAGCGCGTCGAAGACCGCGCGATGGCCGCGCAGGGCTTGCACGGTGGCTTCCTCGTTCGCGCCCATCAGCCGGCTGTAGTCGGCAACATCGGCGGAGAGAATCGTCGCCAGGCGCCGCTCGAGCGCGGGTTCGGGTTCCTGCTGCGATGTCGTCTCACTTGCCATTTTTTTCGCCGGTGACCGAAGAGGCTAGGCTGTTTTCACGATCGCAGCTTTTGACGATCCGTCGTCGTGATCTCGCCCATCACGGTCGTGTGATCCTCGTGGGCACGCATCTCGGAGCGTTCGGTGGTCTTCTCGCGATGCCGCCGATGCGCAGAACGCTTGAGGCGCCGGCGCTGGCGCTCGCGGCGCTCGCGCATCTTTCTCGCGGTCCGGCGCGCGACCAAAAACGCGATTACAAGGCCCACAATAACACCGACACCGACGATCGGCGTCATCGCTCGAACCCCCCCTTGTCGCTCTTCGGCGGCATGGGGCGCAAGTATAAGCCGCGAAAGAGCCGGATTGACCCGCTTTGCCGACAAGCGGAGTCAAAGAGCCTCTGAACAGGCCTGACGAGACGCTTACCGACCCACGAGCTTGGCGAGCAGCGCGCCCAAGCCCGAGCGCCGCTTGGGAATACGCCCGGGCGCCGGATCGAAGTAGCGGCGATGGATGTAGCACCATGCCCAAGTCTCGTCCGGCTCGAACGAGGCGAGCATCATGTGACCCGTCTTATTGAAATGCTGCAATGCGTGAGCGTGCTCGGAATCCTCGCAGCAGCCGACATGACCACAGGTTAAACACAGCCGCAGCGCTATCCATTTCGAACCGATGGCGAGGCATTCCTCGCAACCGTTGGCGCCGGGCGCGACCGTCTGGATGGTGCTGAAATGCTCACACTGGTCGGGCATAGTCAAAAGCGAATTCCTCGTGCCGCTCGGAACGAAATATTGTGGTCGTCAGTCGTGCGGCTCGACGCTGACGATGTGAGCCTGGATTTTACCTTCGACTGCGCCGCTGCCGAAGCGCCGCGCGATGGCTTGAGCGGCAGCGTCGGTTGCCGCGACGAGCTTCGAGCCGCCTCGGGCTTCGATCTCGTTGCGCAGCGGGGTACCTTGGCAGTAGGCGACCGCCGGGATATGCGGCGACTCCGCCCTGCTGGCCTCGGCACGCGTCTCGATCTCCGGGGCAGCGCGGAAGCCACCCTGCATGAGATCGCGCGCGATCGCACCTCTGTCGTGATATCCGTGCGGCGTGCGCGCGAGGAAGCGCGGCGGATCGGCGGGAAACATCGTCGCCACCGCGTCGGTGACCGTATCCGCGAAATCATTCTCCTCGATACGATCCCAGACATTGAAGAGAAAAACACCGCGCGGGCCCAGGACTCGGCGCGCCTCCGCGAATGCCTTGGGTTTGTCCGGGAAGAACATCACGCCGAACTGACAGACGATCGCATCGAATTCAACGTCCTCGAAGGGAAGCTGCATCGCGTCAGCTTGCCGCCACGTCACCGGGCGCGACGTTCCGATGGTTTGCGCATGATCGATCATCGCCGGGTTGAGATCCGTGGCGACGATCTCCACCCCGGCCGGCAGCGCCGCGGCCAGCGCTCGAGTGACCACGCCGGTCCCAGCGGCAATCTCGAGCACGCGCCGCACCGGCCTGGTCGCGACGCGCCGGGCGAGATCCTCCGCGTAAGCGCCGAAGATCAACGGCACGAGGTACTCCTCGTAGACCCTCGGAATCGAGCCGGCGAAGACTTTGTCTGAAGCGCTGGTCATAATCGCGAGCGGGCCGCGATCGCCCGGAAGGGCGCGTGGCAAAAAGCGTCGATGCTCGCGCTAGCGCTTCTTGGCGCCGCGCTTTGCCTTCACCCGTTTCCCTTTCGAGCGCTTGGCTGCGCGGCGAGCCTTGGCCGGGCGCTTCTTCGCTTTCGGCTTGGGTGAAGCCAGCTTGACTACAGCCGACCCCGACACTGGATCGGTGACGCCGAGCCCGCTGCCCAGGTCTTCGAGCATTTCGCGCATGCCGTCCAGCATCGAGACCATCTGCGGGCGCGCGTTCACGATGCTGTCGAAGTTGCGCCACTCCCCGACAAAACAGAACGTCTGATCGCCGGTCTTGATCAGGCTGCCGCCGAGAAAGCCCTTGAACCCGGGACGCGCCATGCGATGGTGCTCGACGAATTGCGCCTCGCTGCCCGGTTTCACCTTGAAGCGAACTACGTTGAATGCCGTCATGACGACCTCCGTTGATCATCCCGATATGGCTACCCGGCGATATTACCGCGCCGCCCGAATTCCGGTCACATCGACGACGCAGACCTCCCCGGTCCGCGGCGGCTTTTCCACCGCGTGCACGAGCGCCGCAATCATCTGCCCGAGCGTGACGAGCCCGAGCCGCCGCGCGCCTTCCCGCCATCCCGGCACCAGCGCCGCGAGCGCGTAGAACGGTATCAATGCCACGGGCCACCAGTGACCCGGGCCGATGACGTACCAGGGGCGCAGAATCGTGGCCGTCAGTGCCGAGCGGCGGATGGCCTCCTCCCCCTCGGCGCGGGCGGCAACATACGCACGCATGACCGGCGCCGGTTGGGCGACCGAGACGTAGACGAGATGACCGATCCCGACGCTCTTGCCGGCTGCCGCCACCGCCCGGATCGACGCCAGATCGACGCGCTGGAACTCATCGGCCTTCGACGGGTTGGGATGAGGCGTGCCGACAAGGTGAACAACCGTGTCCCCGGGACGCAGCGCTCCAACGACCGAGCCTTCGTCGAGGACGTCGGCGATTTGGGCCGTAACCCCGCCGCCGACGCGGCTTGCAGATACCAAGCGTGTGAGCACGCGAACGCGGTGTCCGCGCGAGACGAGGGCAGTTACCAGGCGAGCGCCGATGTAACCTGTTCCGCCGGTGACGAGAACATCGTGCTGCAAAGGGACAACATCACTCGACGACAGGTGTCCCTCTCTGCGACGAAACGAAGATCGATGCGTCGGCAACGGCGATCACGTCGTGCTCCTCGCCAGGAGTCGTGAAGAGGTAATCGCCGGCGCTTAACTCGACTCCTCCGATCCGTACGACGCCGGCGAGAACGACGACCTCCTCGGTGCCATGATGCGCGTGGCGCGGGAAGCGCGATCCCTTGGCCAATCGCACGACAGACGAGCGGCCGCCGGTGTCGTTGTTCCGAAACAGACTGCGTTCGATGCCCGGATAATCGGTCGGCTTCCACTCCCGATCCGTGGCCTTGTTCACGAGCATGCCTGCCTCCTTTTGGTCGATGATCCTGGGTTTGCGGGCGATCACGAGCGCTGGACGAGCATGACGACGCCGACGACGATGAGAATGAGCGGCCACCACTGCCGCAGGAGCGGCCCGATCTGGGGAATCAAGCCGAGATTCGACATGAGAAAGAGCGCGCCAACGATGATCAGTACGATGGCGCCGGTGCGGGAGCGGAATGCCATGGGATCGATCTCCCCGAATTTATTGTTTGACGAAATCGAGCTTGTGCGTTCTTCCTCGCCGAGCCCGGAGAATGCGGCTTTGCGCCGTCTTATCCGTGCTGCGCAGCGACCTTCCTGAAGAATTGGTAGATGCCCTGATCGCCCATGGAGCGGGCGTCGGCGAGCTCGCCAGCCCTCGTCGCGTAGAGCACCTTGCCCTGCGGCGAGAGAACCGCTACAGCCGGAATTCCTTCCTTGAGCGGCACGCCGTAGGACTGGGCAATCTCAGTGTTGCGATCGAAGCGACCGACGTTGACCTTGACCACCTTGAAGCTCTTCGCAATCAACGGAGCCGAGGCCCCTTCCTTGAAGGCGAGATCGAGAACCTTGCAGTCGGCGCACCAGTTGGCGCCGAAGACGACGAGGACCGGGACCCTGGTCCTGGAGGCCTCGGTCAACGCGGCCAGAATTTGCGCTTTGGCGTCAGCTGTCTCGTCGTAGGGCGGCGATGCCGCTGCGGCGAGCATGGAGAACAACAAAACTGCCGCGAAAAGAAATATGCGAAGGCTTGCGTTCGTCATGAACCGACGGAGGGCTTCGTTCGACCAGCGAAAGCATACCTCGATTCGAGCCGAGCTGCGCGGCATTGTGCATCTCGCGGATCATCGCACTCGGCTCGCGACTCGCCGCTTCATTTGACCCGATCGCCGTACC
>DATKJP010000294.1:0-10366 GCA_035543635.1 Casimicrobiaceae bacterium | reverse complement strand
TAGACGACCTGCGGCTTCTCGACGTAGCGGCGTTTTCGGATCGACCAGCCGATGTCGTTGCCGGCGAGATCGCTCATGCGGAACGGTCCCATCGCCATGCCGAAGCGCTCGAGCGCGCGATCGACCTGCGGCACCGAGGCGCCTTCCTCGAGCAGAAACAGCGCCTGGCGGATGTACTGCTCGAGCATGCGATTGCCGATGAACCCGTCGCACACCCCGGCCACCACCGCCGTCTTGCCGATCTTCTTCGCGAGTTGCATCACAGTGACGAGAACGTCGGGCGCAGTCGCTTTGCCGCGCACGACCTCGAGCAGCTTCATCACGTTGGCCGGGCTGAAGAAGTGCAGGCCGACAACGTCCGCGGGCCGTTTGGTCGTGTTGGCGATCCGGTTGAGATCGAGGGTCGAGGTGTTGCTCGCGAGGATGGAGCCCGGTTTCGCGACTTCGTCGAGTTTCCTGAAAACCTTCTCCTTGACATCGATGTCTTCGAACACAGCCTCGATGACGAGGTCGGCGCTGGCGACATCGCTGTAGCCAAGCGTCGGCGCGAGCAAACCCATGTTCTTCTCCAGCGCCTCGCTCGTGAGCCTGCCCTTCTTGAGCGAGCCTTCGTAGTTCTTCCTTATCGTCGCCACACCTTTGTCGAGCGCCTCGCGATTCATTTCGAGAAGAGAAACGGGAATGCCCGCGCTCAGGAAATTCATCGTGATGCCACCGCCCATCGTGCCGGCGCCAATCACCGCCACGCGCTCGATCTTGCGTGGTGGCGTCTTCTCGTCGATGCCGGGGATCTTCGAGGCCGCCCGCTCGGCGAAGAAGGCATGGCGCAGCGCCCTCGATTCGGGCGTTTGCATGAGCGCGAGGAAAAGCTCGCGCTCGTTGCGAAGTCCTTCTTCGAACGGCTTGGCGACGGCAGCCGCGACCGCATCGACGCACTTGAGCGGCGCGGGCAAGCCTTTCGCTATCGCAGCCACCGTATTGCGCGCGAACTGGAAGAAGCCTTCGGCGTTCGGGTAGTCGATGGTGACGTCGCGCAGGCGCTTGCGCGGGCGACGCTCCGCCAGAACTTTGCGCCCGAAGGCGAGCGCGCCTGTGACCAATTCATCGTCGATCAGGTCGTCGAAGAGTCCCGCGAGCCGCAACGCGGGGACGCTCGCGCCCGAGACGATCATGTTGAGCGCGGGCTCGACGCCGATCGCGCGCGGCAACCGCTGCGTGCCGCCGGCGCCGGGCAGGAGACCGAGCTTCACTTCCGGCAGCGCGATCGTCGCTTTGGGAGACGCGACGCGGAAATGGCAGCCGAGCGCGAGCTCCAGCCCGCCGCCCATGCAGGTGCCGCTGATGGCGGCGATCGTGGGCTTCGCGCTCTCCTCGACGATGCGGATCAGCGTGTGCAGCGTCGGCTCGGCCCGTGCAGCCGGTTTACCAAACTCGCGGATGTCGGCGCCGCCCGAGAAGAGCTTTTCGCCGCCGGTAAGCACGATCGCCTGCACCGACGCGTCGCCTAGCGCGCGATCGATGCCCCCGGCGACAGCGACACGCGTGCCGTAGTCGAGCCCGTTGACGGGAGGATGGTCGAGTGTAATGACGGCGATACCGTCACGAACCTCGTAGCGTGCAGTAATGTTTTCCTCCGCCCACACCGCGAGGGGCGCGGTGGGCACCATCCTAGCATGCCGATTGGTACCGCTAAACCTCGAGCCACTCCTTTCGCACCTCGCTCGCGCCGCGCAACGCCTGGGGCGGGCCCTCGAACACGATGCGGCCGTGTCCCATGACGTAGAGCCGCTGCGAAATAGCGAGCGCGATGGTGAGCTTCTGCTCGATCATGAGGATCGCGACGCCGCGCGACGCAATTTTCTCGAGCAGCTCGCGTACGAGCTGCACCATCTTCGGAGCGAGTCCCTCGGTCGGCTCGTCGATCATGATCAATTCCGGATCGCCCATCAGCGTGCGGCAGATGGTGAGCATTTGTTGTTCGCCGCCGGAGAGCACGGCGCCCGGCGCATCGGCGCGCTCGCGCAGCAGCGGAAAGATCTCGAACATCTCGTCGAGCGACCAGCGCGCCCGCGTCGATCCCGGTTTCATTCCGAGAAGAAGATTGTCGCGCACGGTGAGCCCGGGGAAAACTTCGCGATCTTCCGGCACGTAGCCCAGCCCCCGGCGTGCGATCTCGTGCGGCTTGAGCCCGTCGATTCTTTCGCCCTTGAATCGAATCTCGCCGGTAGACCGAACCTGGCCCATGATTGTCCGGATCGTCGTCGAGCGGCCAGCACCGTTGCGTCCGAGCAGGCTCACGATTTCGCCGCCTCCTACGCGAAACGAGATCCCCTGCAGGACGTGACTCTTGCCGTAGTACGCATGCAGGTCTTCGACTTCAAGCATCGACTGCTGCCCCGAGGTAGGCGGTCTGCACTGCTGCGTTGGCGCGAATGCGCTCTGGAACGTCGGTGGCGATGATCTCGCCGTAGACGAGCACCGAGATGCGGTCGGCGAGATCGAACACCACGCTCATGTCGTGCTCGACCATCACCAGCGTCCTGCCCTGCGAGATCGAGCGGATCAGGTCGACCGCGGCGGCGGCTTCGTCTCGGCTCATTCCGGAAGTCGGTTCGTCGAGGAGGACTACTTCGGCGTTGCCGGCGATGGTGATGCCGATCTCGAGCGCGCGCTGCTCGGCGTAGGTGAGCACACCTGCCTGGACATCACGCCGAGAAGCGAGGCGAATCCGCTCGAGGATCGCTTCGCTGCGCTCGTTCGCGTCGCGCAGCATGCTGACTCGCCGCCGGAACGAGTAGCCGTAGCCGAGCGACCACAGCACGCTGCAGCGGATGTTCTCGTAGACCGAAAGACGAGGGAAGATGTTGGTGACCTGGAAGCTGCGGGCGAGTCCCCTGCGATAGATCTCGAAAGGCGCTCTGCCCGTGATCGGCTCGCCTTTGAGCAGGATCGCGCCGCTCGTGGGGGCGAAGCGGCCGCTGACGAGGTTGAACAGGGTCGATTTTCCGGCGCCGTTCGGGCCGATGACGGCGTGCCGCTCGCCCGCGTGCACGTCGAGCGACACGCCTCGGATGATCGGTGTCACCCCGAAGCTCTTGTGCAGGTCGACGAGCTTGAGCGCGATCATCGTTGCGTGCGCGCTGCTTCGGCAGCGTGCTCCCATGCGCTGGACACCGCCGGCAGGCTGCGACGGAAGAGCCAATAGCCGATCGCGAGCAGCGCGATCGCGGCGAGCCACGGCCACGGCGTCGAAGTGTCAATGTCGATCCAGAAGAGCGTCATCTTCGGACCCGCTTCGGGCTGCGTGGCGCTGCGGTAGTTGATCTCGATAAGTACGATCGCGCCGATTGCCATGACGATCGCGGGAAGGAGCGCGATAGCGTAAGCGCGCAGCAGCCCGAAGAAGGCGCGCGTACGCGCGACTTCCCTGTGCATGACGATCAATCCGGCCAAGCCGCGCGGAGCGAACAACACGAATATCACGAAGAACAAGCCGAGGTAGAGCTGCCATGCGGTCGTGTAGTCGGAAAGGTTGACCTGCAGCCAGGTGATCGTGACCGCGCCGAGGATTGCCCCGAGAAAGTTCGCCACGCCGCCGATGTAGGCCATCAGCAATACCGCGCCCGAGCGTCCCGTGCCGGCGGCTTCGCTTGCCACGATCTCGTAGTTGAGCGCGTGCAATCCGCCGGCGAGGCCGGCGAACATCGCCGCGACCGCGAGCACGACGATTCGCACACGCACCGGATCGTAACCGATGAATTCTGCGCGCTCGGCGTTGTCGCGCACGGCGTTGCACATGCGACCGACCGGCGTGCGCAGAAACGCATACATCAGCGCCGCCGAGACGAACGCCCAGAACGCGATCAGGTAGTAAATCTGAAGCTGCGGTCCCAAGGTGAGCCCGAAAACATGCAATCCCACGGTGCGGTTGGCAGTGATGCCCTCCTCACCGCCGGAGATCGCGGGCAGCATGCGCAGCAAGGCGTACACGAGCTCGCCCACGCCGAGCGAGATGAGCGCGAAGATGACGCCTGCGCGGCGCACGGTGACCGAGCCGAACAGCAACCCGAAGAAAAGCCCCGTCGCGGCGCCGGCGAGAGGCACCAGCGGCATCGGGATCGGCAAGCCGCCGCTGATAGCGCGCATCAAATGAATCGCGGCGTAGCCGCCGAGGCCGAAGTACACCGCGTGTCCGAAGGAGAGGAGCCCCGTTTGTCCGAGCAGCAGGTTGTAGGAAAGCGCGAATACCGCCGCGATCCCCATCTGCGAAAGCAGCGAGCGGCCGAAGTTGCCCGTAAGTCCCGGAACATAGGGGAGTGCGACGAGGATAAGCGCCGCGACGAGCCAAAGACGATGCTGCTCGAGGCGCGCGAGCACCGATCGAGTCGACGGCGCGAGCACTCCGGTCGCGCGCCCCGCTTCGCTCATGCCTCGCGCGTTCCCAGGATACCCATCGGACGGAAGATGAGCATCAGCACCAACAGCAGATAGGGAATAATCGGCGCGGTCTGGGCGATACGAATCGATGCGGCTTCGAATAGCGGCGAATCGCGCCCGAGCTCCACGTGCATCGCGCGCAGCAGATCGATCGTCGAATAGTCGAGCGCGACGGCGAAGGTCTGCACGATCCCGATCAGCATGGACGCGAGAAACGCGCCCGGAATCGAGCCAAGCCCGCCGACGACCACGACGACGAAGACAATCGGCCCGAGCGCCGCTGCCATGCTGGGCTCGGTCATTAGCGCGAATCCGCCGATAACGCCGGCGAGCGCGGCGAGCCCCGTTCCCACCGCGAAGACAAGCACGAAGATGCGCGGCACGTCGTGTCCCAGCGCGGCGACCATCTGCGGATGCGTCAGGGCGGCACGGATCACGAGCCCGATGCGAGTGCGGCGGAAACAGAAATAGAGGAAGGCAAACATGCCGACCGAGATCGCCATCATCAGCACCTTGTAGAACGGATAAGTCGTCCCAAAGAGCATGAAGGCCGGGAAGTCGATCACGTCGGGCACGCGATAGGCGATCGGGTTGCGGCCCCAGATCATGATCACCGCTTCGCCGATGATGTAAGCCAGCCCGAAGGTGAATAGAATCTCGGCCACGTGTCCCTGCCGGTGCACGTAGCGAAGCCCGTAACGCTCGACAGCGGCGCCGACCACCGCAACGACCAGCGGTGCGAACACGAGCGCGGGGAAAAACCCTACCTTGAGCCCGATCGAATACGAGCAGTATGCGCCAAGCATGAACATGCTGGCATGCGCGAAGTTGAGCACGCCCATCATGCTGAAGATGAGCGTGAGACCGCTCGACACCATGAAAAGCAGCAGTCCGTAGACGATGCCGTTCAGGAGCGAGAAAGTGACGAGCTCGAGCAAGATTGGCGCGCGATTATCGTTCTCGCGAACGAGGCGGCGATTCTATGCCGGAGCCGCCGAATTCCCGCTCGAGCGGGAATGATGCAAAGGCCGCCTCGCCGCTACCCGTTAGGACGCTGCATCTGGCAGGTCGTCGGCAGCGCTGTGTCTTTTGCGTTCACCTTGATGTCTGTCTTGAAGCCCAGCCCGGTCTTCTCGACGTCGTACTTGACGCCGTCGGTGAAAGTCGCGACGAACAGTGGCTGGAGAAGCTGGTGGTTGTCCGCGCGCATCTCGACTTCGCCCACGCTCGACGTCCACTTCATGCCTTCGAGAGCACGCGCAACCTTTACCGGGTCGTTCGACTTGGCCTTTTGGGCCGCCGCGGCGAACATGCTGAATGCGGTATTGAGCCGGTAATACGCAAATTCGTCTTCCTTGCCGGTGAAGCGCTTCTTGAATGCAACCACATCCGGGTCGAGATCCGGCGACACGTTGGTGTGATAGCTGGTGACCACCTTGACCACGCCGTTCCCATCGCGGCCGATCGCGGTCGGCGCACCCAGCGCATCAGCGTAGTACGTGTACCAAGTCACCTTGAGCCCGGCGTCCTTCCCGGCCTTGAACAGCAGAGCCATGTCGTTGCTCCAGTTGCCGGTGATCACGGCGTCGGCGCCCGAGGCCTTGATCTTCGCCACATAGGGCGAAAAGTCCTGCACTTTCTGCAGCGCGTGCAGCTCGTCGCCGACGATCTGGATGTCCGGCCGCTTCTCGGCGAGCATCTTGTGCGCCGCCGCTGCGACCGACTTGCCGAACGCGTAATCCTGGTTGATGAGGTAGACCTTCTTGATCTGCGGCTGCGTCGCAATGTAGTTCACGAGCGCCGTCATCTTCATGTCGACGTCGGAGTCGAAGCGGAAGTGCCAGAAGTTGCACTTCGCATTCGTGAGCGACGGGTCGATTGCCGCGTAGTTGAAGTAGAGCACTTCCTTGCCCGGATTGCGCTCGTTGTACTTGGCCACCGCGTCGGAGATCGCCAGCGCGACCGAGCTGCCGTTGCCCTGGAAGACATAGCGCGCGCCCTCGTCGAGCGCTTTCTTGAGCGCAATCAGCGACTCCTGCGGGTCGACCTTGTTGTCGTAGTAATTGATGGAGAGCTTCTCCCCGTTCAATCCCCCCGCGGCGTTGATCTTGTCGATCTCGTAGGTGAAATGCTTCTGCGCGTTGATGCCGGCGCTGGCGGCCCCCCCGGACAGCGGATCGATGAAGGCGAGCTTCACTTGCGCCGATGCGGGCGCGGCGGAAAGTACTGCGGCGAGAGCGAGGCAGGCCGCGATGTGCGCATGGAAACGCATGGCTCCTCCTTACGAGCGACAACTTGTGTGGGGCCAACGCACCGCAGCATTCGCTGGCCTGCGCTTGCCCTTAGGAAGGCCGATGCTACCGGGGCGCCCGGGCCATTTCAAGCGCTAGAATGCCTGCTGGAGGCCGGCGCGGCAGAGCGCCCAAGGAGGAACTGATGCAAGGCCTGATGATGAACACGCCGCTGATGATTTCGTCGCTGATTCGCCACGCGGACCGCTATCACGGCGACGCCGAGATCGTCTCGCGCACGATCGAAGGGCCGATTCACCGCTACGCCTATCGCGACGCGCACACGCGCGCCCGCAAGCTCGCGCGTGCGCTGGTTCGCCTCGGGGCCAAGGAAGGAGACCGGGTCGCCACGCTGGCATGGAACGGGTATCGCCACTTCGAGCTCTACTACGCGATCTCGGGCATGGGAGCGATCACGCACACGATCAACCCGCGCCTGTTCCACGACCAGCTCGTTTACATCGTCAATCACGCCGAGGACACCATCGTATTCTTCGATTTGAGCTTCGTCGCGCTCGCAGAGAAGCTCGCGCCGGCGTGCAAGACCGTCAAGCACTGGGTGGCGATGACAGACGCCGCTCATCTGCCGCAGGCGAAGATTCCCGGCCTCATTTGCTACGAGGAGATGCTGGCTGCCGAAAGCGACGATTTCGACTGGCCGGCGTTCGATGAAAAGACGGCGGCATCCCTCTGTTACACGTCGGGCACGACCGGCAATCCCAAAGGCGTTCTGTTCAGCCACCGCTCGACCGTTCTGCATGCCTTTGCCATCTCGCTGCCCGACACGAAAAACCTGTCTGCCATGAGCTCGGCACTGGTGATCGTGCCGATGTTCCACGTCAACGCCTGGGGCATTCCGTATGCCGCGCCGATGGTTGGCGCGAAGCTCGTGTTTCCCGGTGCCGCACTCGACGGCAAGAGTCTCTACGAGCTGCTGGAGGCGGAGGCCGTCGACAGCACGTCCGCTGTTCCAACGGTCTGGATGGGCCTCCTTAACTACCTGCAACAGCACGGGCTCAAGTTCTCGACGCTCAAGACGACGACAGTCGGCGGGGCAGCCTGTCCGCCGGCGATGATGAAAATGCTCTCGGAGCAGTTCGGCGTACAGGTATCCCATGGTTGGGGCATGACCGAGATGAGCCCGGTCGGAACGATCAACGCGCCGAAGGGCAAGCACCGCCGGCAGTCACCCGAGGACCGGCTTGCATGTGCGCTCAAGCAGGGCCGGCCGCTTTATGGCGTGGAGATCAAAATCATCGACGCGGAGGGCAAGGAGCTTCCGCGGGATGGGATGTCCGCGGGCAACATCGTCGTCCGCGGGCCATGGGTGATGCGACGGTACTACAAGGACGAAGGCGGCGATCCTTTAACGCCCGACGGATGGCTCAACACCGGCGACGTTGGCTCGATCGACGCGGACGGCTATCTGCAGATTACCGACCGCTCCAAGGACGTGATCAAGTCGGGCGGCGAGTGGATCAGCTCGATCGAGCTGGAAAACATCGCGGTCGGACACCCGGCAGTCGCGGAGGCGGCGGTGATCGGTGTGCCGGACGCGAGATGGGGCGAGCGTCCGCTGCTGGTCGTCGTCAGGCGCGCCGGGTCGGAGCTGACCCGTGATGCAATGCTCAAGTTTTACGAAGGGAAGGTCGCCAAATGGTGGCTGCCAGACGACGTCGTGTTCGTCGACGAGCTGCCGCACACGGCCACGGGAAAGCTCTCGAAGCTCACCCTGCGCCAGCAGTTCAAGGAATACCGGGTACGGACCGCCTAAGCGCGACCGTGCTCGCGTTCGCGCCGAAGCGCTTCCTGCAGGCGTTGCTTCTCGGCGAGCACTCGGGTGGCGTAGCCGTTCTCCGGGTCGCCAAGGGCGCCGTTGTAGAGTTGCAGGCCCGCGATTTCGGTACCGCCCCGCTTGATGTAATCCTTCAGGACGGTAACGCCTAGCTCGATGTTCGTCTCGGGGTCGAGAACTGATCCCGATTTGTCGTCGAGCTTGTTGGCGTGGTAACGCGGAATGATTTGCATGAGGCCCATCGCGCCGCCGTCGCTCTGCGCGATCGGATTGAAGCGCGACTCGACGGCGATGACCGCCACGACCAACAGTGGATCAACGCCACTGCGTCGTCCGGCGCGGTAGGCGGCGCCTACGAGCGAGCGGGTCGCGTCGCGGGAAACGCGATAGCGCCTGGCGACAACGCTCGAGAGATTCTCGACGTCGGGGTCGACCAGCAGCGCTGCCCCGGCGGGCGCCGGATTCGAGGGGGCGATAACCTCGGCTAGCGGTGCTATTTCCGGGTGAGACGGGAGGGGTGCAAGGATTGGCGAGCCGCCGGAAGAGGCCGCGGCCACCGCAGGCGGCTGCAACGCTGAGCTGGCAAGCAACGCGGCCAGGACCACCCCGAGGAAGGCCACCGCCACGCTGTTCCGCCGTTGCTCCCATCGTCGTGCCGAACGCGGACTCTGGGCTGCTGCAATCAGCTTCTTCGTCATCGAGCACCTCCCTGATGTCCAACCTCCCCGCGCCGGCACTCTGACCGGCTCATATATATCATTTATGAAACAGCCGCTTACTCTTCGGCCCCTGGCGTAGGCACGGATTGCTGCAACGCACCATATCGACTGAGGCGGGCGGGAGTATACGCATGAAGTCTGACTTGTCAACTATTATGGAGTGAGCGCTCACACGCGAAAAACGACCTCCTAGGCTCATCTCGAGGACTGGTGGGACAATCGCCTGACATGCGCAAGCACCGGAAATATGGCTGACCCGAGCTACCGGCTTTGCGTCGCCCCCATGATGGACTGGACCGACCGCCACTGCCGCTACTTCCTCCGGCTCGTAAGTCCCCGCGCGCGGCTGTACACCGAGATGATCACCACCGGGGCGCTGATGTTCGGCAACGTGCCGCGGCATCTGGACTTCGATTCCGCCGAGCACCCCGTTGCGCTGCAGCTCGGCGGCAGTGATCGGCAGGCTCTCGCCCATTGCGCGCGGCTCGGCGAAGCCTGGGGCTACGACGAGATCAACTTGAACGTCGGCTGTCCGTCCGAGCGCGTGCAGACGGGGAGCTTCGGAGCCTGTCTAATGGCCGAGCCGGCGCTCGTGGCCGAGTGCGTGGCCGCGATGCGTGACGCGGTCGAGTCACCGATCACGGTCAAGCATCGCGTCGGCATCGACAAGTTCGAAGACTATGGCTTCGTGCGCGATTTCGTCGGTACGGTCGCCGCGGCCGGAGCAAACGCCTTTCTGGTCCACGCGCGCAACGCCATCCTGAAGGGCCTTACGCCGAAGGAGAACCGCGAGATCCCGCCCCTCAAGTACGACTATGTGCATCGCCTGAAGCAGGACTTCCCGCAGCTCACGATCGTCATCAACGGAGGCATCGAGACGCATGAGGCGATCGCGCGCGAGCTGGAGCACGTGGACGGAGTGATGCTGGGCCGCGCCGCGTACCACAATCCCTATCTGCTTGCGGAAGCCGAGGAATACTGCTTCGGCGCGGCGGCGCCCGCGCGCACGCGCGCCGAGATCGTGCGGGCGCTCCTACCCTACGCACGCGCGCAGCTCGCCGCGGGCGTGAGCCTGCGCGCGATCGCGCAGCACGTGCTGGGGCTTTATCACGGACGCTCGGGAG
>DATKJP010000293.1:0-6114 GCA_035543635.1 Casimicrobiaceae bacterium | reverse complement strand
AACCAGCGCAGGAGATTGCGCGCCCGCGCGGGCGGCAACGCGGCAAGCCGCGCGCTGTCGAGACCCGTCGCGTCGGTGGCTCCCGCTGCGTCGATTTCACCCAGATCGTCGAGCAGTTGCGCTGCTTCGGCCTGATGACGTGCGGCACGTGCAACGGTCAGTGGATACCCGGCAAAGCGCACGGCCAGCAGGGGCGCGATCTCATGACGCAAGGCGTTGCGGGCATGCGCGCGATCGGCGTTGCTCTCGTCCTCGATCCAGGCGAGCTTCCTTTCCTTTGCGTAAGCCGCGATCGTTGCGCGCGGCAGATCGAGGAGCGGCCGCAGCAGGGCCGGGCGGCCAGCGCGATAGGCAGGCATGGCACCGGCCCCTTGCGGCCCCGCGCCGCGCAGCAACTGCAACAGCACGGTCTCGGCCTGGTCGTCGGCGTGATGCGCGAGCGCGACGACATCGACGTCCTCGGCCAGAAGGCGCTCGTAGCGCGCGCTGCGCGCGAGCGCTTCGAGGCTGCGGCCGCGCTCGCGTGTGACCTTGACGCGATGCAAAGTCAACGGCAACCCACGCTGAGCGCATTGCGCGGCGCAGAACTCCGCCCAGCTTCCTGCGTGGCGAGAGATCCCGTGATCGACGTGAACGGCGGAAAGCGTGATCGCGTTGCGTTCGGAGACCCGCGCCATGGCGTCGAGCAGCACCATCGAATCCATTCCGCCCGATAGCGCGACGGCGACGCGCGATCGCGACTGGACCTGCTCGGTCAACGCCGCATCGACGGCCGCGTCTACCGCATGGCCCGCCGCGGCGTCAGCCGGCCGTGATTTCCTTGAACTTGCCATAGCCGAGCAGCTTGTCCTCCCGCGCCTCTAGCAGCGCGTCGAGCGGCTGCTCCTGCACGTGGCGCAGCGCCTCGCTCAGGCTCTTCTTGAGGGTTGCCATCATCGCCGCATGATCGCGATGCGCGCCTCCCGCCGGCTCGGGGATGACCTTGTCGACGAGTCCGAGAGTCTTCAGGCGCGGGGCCGTGATGCCGAGCGTCTCGGCGGCTTCCTCGGCGTGCTGCGCCGACTTCCACAGGATGGAAGCGCAGCCTTCTGGCGAGATCACCGAGTAGGTCGCGTACTGCAGCATGAGCGTAATGTCGCCGATCGCGATCGCGAGCGCGCCGCCGGAGCCGCCTTCGCCGATGACCGTGACGACGATCGGCGTGCGCAGCGCCGTCATCTCGTAAAGGTTGCGGCCGATCGCTTCCGATTGTCCGCGCTCCTCGGCGCCGATGCCGGGAAAGGCGCCCGGCGTGTCCACGAAAGTGAAAAGCGGCAGCCGGAACTTCTCCGCGAGCTTCATCAGGCGCAGCGCCTTGCGATAGCCTTCGGGGCGCGGCATGCCGAAGTTACGGAAGATTTTCTCCTTGGTGTCCCGGCCCTTCTGATGTCCGATCACCATGCATGGCGCACCATTGAAGCGAGCGAGCCCGCCGACGATGGCGGGATCATCGGCGAAGCTGCGATCGCCGTGCAGCTCGTGGAAGTCGTTGAACGCTCCCGTGATGACGTCGAGCGTGTAGGGCCGCTGCGGATGGCGCGCCACCTGGGCGATCTGCCACGCGGTCAGCTTGCCGTAGATTTCCTTGGTGAGCTGCTGGCTCTTCTTCTGCAGGCGGTTGATCTCGTCGGAGATGTCGACCGCGGAATCCTCGTGCACGTAGCGCAGCTCATCGATCTTGGCCTGGAGATCGGCGATCGGCTGCTCGAAATCGAGGAAGGTCTGCTTCATCAGATGCGACTTGCGGACCGGGAGGGCGGCATCATAGCACCGCAGGGCTGATTGCTCCCTGAATGAATCCGGCGCTACATACCAGCCGGCCGGAGCATCTCCACGTGGACGATGTTGTCCTCGGGGTACGGGTCCGACACGATGCGAAACCCCATCTCCTCGTAGAAGCGCTGAAGGCGCTGCTGGGCACCGATGCGGATCGGTTGCCCCGGATAGAGCGAGGCGGCCCGCGCCATCCCTTCGAGCATCGCCGCGCGCCCGAGGCCGGTGTAGCGGAAGGCCGTCGTGGTCAGCACCCTGCCGATCGAAGGCTCGGCGTACTTGCGACCCGGCTCGATCAGGCGCAGGTAGGCGGCGAGCGAGCGCGCGCCGTCGCACTCGACCCAGCCGATGAGATGCCAGGCGTATTCGTCGAGCCCGTCGAGGTCGTTGAACGCGCAAGCCTGTTCGACCACGAAAACTTCCGCGCGCGCGGCCAGGATCGCGTAGAGCTCCGCCGCCGCGAGATCTGCAAAGCGCTTCCACTGCCAGACGGTCGGCGGCATTGACGAAGAAAAGCTCGCAGCGAGAGGGTTGGTCTGCACAATGGCTTACATTAACATGGAGCTTCGCTCCAACGAGTCGCGGAACGCCTATGGAAAAGCGCCATCGCGTCGCTGTCATTCCCGGGGACGGCATCGGCAAGGAAGTGATGCCCGAGGGCCTGCGCGTGCTGGAAGCGGCCGGACGCGCGCACGGCGTCGCTTTCGAATGGGACGAGCTGCCGTGGAGCTGCGACTACTATGCTAAGCACGGCCGGATGATGCCGGAGGACTGGTTCGAGCGCATTCGCGGACACGACGCGATCTACTTCGGCGCGGTCGGGTGGCCGGCGACCGTTCCCGATCACATCTCGCTGTGGGGCTCGCTCATCCAGTGGCGCCGCGGCTTCGATCAATACGTGAACCTGCGGCCGTGCCGCCTCATGCCGGGCGTGGCGAGCCCGCTCGCGAACCGCAAGTCCGGCGAAGTCGACTTCGTCGTCGTGCGCGAGAACACCGAGGGCGAATATTCATCAGTGGGCGGCCGCATGTTCGAAGGTACCGAGCGCGAAATGGTATTTCAGGAAACCGTGTTTACGCGCAAGGGTGTCGACCGCATCCTGAAATTTGCTTTCGAGCTGGCGCAGAAACGTCCCGCGAAGCATGTGACCTCGGCGACCAAGTCGAACGGCATCTCGATCACGATGCCTTATTGGGACGAGCGCTTTCGTGCAATGGCGGCACGCTATCCGGGCATTCGCACCGATCAGTATCACATCGACATCCTGAGCGCGCACTTCGTGCAGCGTCCGCAGATCTTCGACGTCGTGGTCGGATCGAATCTCTTCGGCGATATCCTCTCCGACCTCGGTCCCGCCGTCTGCGGCACGATCGGGATCGCGCCTTCGGCGAACATCAATCCGGAGCGCGCCTATCCGTCGCTCTTCGAGCCGGTGCACGGCTCCGCCCCGGACATCGCGGGGAAGGGCATTGCCAATCCGATCGGCCAGATCTGGTCGGGCGCGATGATGCTCGAGCATCTGGGGCACGCGGACGCTGCAGCGGCAGTGATGCGCGCGATCGAGCGCGTGCTGGCCGAGGGCCCGCGCACCGCCGACCTCGGCGGTCGCGCAACGACAAGTGAAGCTGGCAAAGCCATCGCCGACGCGATCGCGTAGCTCGACTTGCGTGCGACAAGAGAGCGAAAGCGTTTTGTGGCAAGATAGCGGCGGCCAGAACAAGACCACGGCGGCCGTCCGGGAGCAACCAGCATGATCATCGGCATTCCACGCGAAACTCGCGCCGGCGAGACGCGCGTCGCCGCGACGCCGGAGACCGTGAAGAAGCTCGCGGCGAGCGGCAAGCACTCGCTCGTCGTGGAGTCAGGCGCGGGGATCCTGTCGAGCATTCCGGATGCGGATTTCCAGGCGGCTGGCGCGCGCATCGGCGGGGCGGAGGAAGCCCTCGGCGGCGACATCGTGCTCAAGGTGCGCGGCCCAAGCGCGGAGGAGCTGCCCCGGCTCAAGCGCGGCGCGATGCTCGTCGGGCTCCTCAATCCGTTCGACAGCGCGGCGCTGCAGTCGTATGCCGGTACCGGTGTTTCCGGTTACGCGCTCGAATGGCTGCCGCGCATCACGCGCGCGCAGTCGATGGATGTCCTTTCATCGCAGGCCAACATCGCCGGCTACAAGGCGGTGGTCGTCGCCGCGGATACCTACGGCAAGTTCATGCCGATGCTGATGACGGCCGCAGGAACGGTAAAGGCGGCGCGCGTGTTGATTCTCGGCGTCGGCGTGGCCGGCTTGCAGGCGATCGCGACCGCGAAGCGGCTCGGGGCGGTGATCGAAGCTTCCGACGTGCGTCCCTCGGTCAAGGATCAGGTCGAGTCGCTCGGCGCGAAGTGGGTCGACGTCCCGTATGCGAACGACGAGGAGCGCAAGATCGCCGAGGGCGTCGGCGGTTACGCGCGGCCGATGCCTCCGGAATGGATGGCGCGCCAGGCCGGAATCATTCACGAGCGGTGCAAGACGGTCGACATCCTGATCACCACGGCGCTCATTCCCGGGCGGCCCGCTCCGAAGCTCATCAAGGCCGAGATCGTGGCCTCGATGAAACCCGGCGCCGTCATCGTCGATCTGGCGGTCGAGCAGGGCGGCAACGTGGAAGGCTCCGAGCTCGACAAGATCGTTCTGAAGAATGGCGTCAAGATCGTCGGCTACGCCAATCTTCCGGCGCAGGTCGCGGCCGACGCCTCCGCGCTCTACTCACGCAACGTTCTCAATTTCCTCGCGCTCTCGCTCAACGCCAAGACCGGCGAGTTCGCGGTGCCGAAAGACGACGAGATCATCAAGGCGACGCTGGTGTGCGAGAACGGCGCCGTGGTGCCGAGAACTTCATAACAACGCAGCGGCCGCGATCCCTCGCATCGCTCGGAATGACATTCGGAGAAAAACGATGACTGCAGGCGTGGACCCGATCGTCTTCTATCTCACCATCTTCGTGCTGGCTATCTTCGTCGGCTATCACGTGATCTGGAACGTTACGCCGGCGCTGCATACGCCGCTCATGAGCCTTACCAACGCGATTTCGAGCATCATCCTGGTCGGCGCGATGCTGGCGGCCGGCTCGGAAACGCTCGACTGGGGCGGCTGGCTCGGTGTGCTCGCGGTCGCGCTGGTGTCGATCAACACCTTCGGCGGGTTCCTGGTCACGCAGCGAATGCTCGGGATGTTCAAGAAGAAAGAGCCGAAGCCCGGCGATAAGGAATAGCGGCGGGCCATCACCATGAGCGCCGATCAACTCGCACTGTGGTACCTCGTCGCGGCGGTGAGCTTCATTCTCGCGCTGAAGGGCCTGTCGTCGCCGCCGACGGCGCGCCGAGGCAACTACTTCGGCGTGGCCGGCATGGCGATCGCCGTCGCGGTCACGCTGGCGCTGATCTACTCGCACAGCAAGAGCGTGCTGCCGATCGTGGGCGGAATGGTGGTCGGCGGAGTGATCGGGGCCTTCGTCGCCAGGCGCGTGCAGATGACGCAGATGCCGGAGCTGGTCGCGGCGATGCACTCGCTGGTCGGCCTCGCTGCTGTGTTCATCGCTATCGCGGCGGTCAACAATCCGGAGGCGATGGGGCTGCACACGCCGATCACCGGACTGCACAAGGCGGAGCTTTTCATCGGCACCTTCATCGGTGCGATCACGTTCTCGGGGTCGGTGATCGCGTTTGGGAAGCTTGCCGGGCTGGGCAAGCATTTCCGGCTCTTCTCCTCGGCACCGGTCGTGTTCAAGGGTCAGCACTGGCTGAACCTTGCGCTCGGCATCGCGATGATCGGTTTCGGGGTCGCCTTCTTCATGGCCGAGCAGTCCGAATGGCCGCCGTTCATCATCATGACCGCGCTTGCATTTCTGCTGGGCTTTTTGCTGATCATCCCTATCGGCGGCGCCGACATGCCGGTGGTTATCTCGATGCTCAACAGCTATTCGGGATGGGCCGCGGCAGGCATCGGATTTTCGCTCGACAACCCGATGCTCATCGTCGCCGGATCGCTCGTCGGCTCCTCCGGCGCGATTCTGTCGTACATCATGTGCAAGGCGATGAACCGCTCGTTCGTGAGCGTGATCCTCGGCGGCTTCGGAGGCGAGACCGCCGCTGTCGCCGAAACCGAGCAGAAGACGGTCCGGAGCGGCAGCCCGGACGACGCGGCATTCCTGCTCTCCAACGCCGATACGGTGATCATCGTGCCGGGGTACGGACTCGCGGTGGCGCGCGCACAGCACGCGGTGAAGGAGCTCGCCGCGAAGCTCGCCGCCAAAGGGGTGACAGTCA
>DATKJP010000292.1:0-9932 GCA_035543635.1 Casimicrobiaceae bacterium | reverse complement strand
CATCGAAGGAGAGTTGATTCCCTTTCCTTGCGACCAGCGTGAGACAGCAGCCGGCGAGCGCAATGCTTTCGCCGATCGCGACATCGTCGATGTCGAGCGTGCCGGCATCGACGGTGATGCGCGCACCGTCGCCGCGCGGCTCGCGAGCAACGATCTGACCGACGCCTTGAACGATGCCCGTGAACATCTGCCCCTCACCCTAGCCCTCTCCTCGCGAGCGAGGCGAGGGACCACGACTGATCCGAGCCAGCACGCGCCAATCGCCACCGATGCGGTCGATGCTCGCGACGTCGAGCGGAACACGATCGGCGAGTCGGCCGAGCGGCGAAGGCAATTCGAACATTCCGCGCGCCGGGTCGCCGAGCAGCGACGGCGCCACGTAGAGCAGAAGCTCGTCGACCAGCCCTGCGGCAAGCAGCGCTCCGTTGAGCTTCGCGCCGCCTTCGACGTGAAGCTCGTTCACCTCCCGCTCGGCGAGCACTGCGAGCATGCGATGGAGATCGACCCGTCCATCGGCACCGCGAAGTACGATGTTTTCGACGTGACGAGGCCAAGTGACGCGCGGCGCCTCGGCGGAGAAAACGAGCACAGGACCGCTCGCAAGCACGCGCGCGCTCGATGGCATTTCGCCGTGACGGTCGATGACGATCTTCAGCGGCTGCCGAGTAGTCTCCACGGCGCGCACGGTGAGCTGCGGATCGTCCTGCGTCACGGTGCCGATCCCAGTCAGGATGGCGCAAGCGCGCGCGCGCCAGCGATGTCCGTCGGCGCGCGCTGCCTCTCCCGTAATCCATTGGCTCTCGCCGCCCGCAAGCGCAGTGCGGCCGTCGAGGCTCGCTGCAACTTTCACACGCACCCAAGGCCGGCCGTCGGCGATTCGCTTGAGCCAACCGATATTGAGCTCGCGTGCTTCGTTCTCGAGCAACCCCGTCTCGACCGCGACGCCGGCCGACTGGAGCCGAGCCGCACCGCCTCCCGCGAGCGTGTGGGGATCGCGCATCGCGGCCACGACGCGCGCCAAGCCCGCGGCAAGCAGCGCGTCGGTGCACGGTGGCGTGCGCCCGTGGTGATTGCATGGCTCCAGACTGACGTAGACGCTCGCGCCGCGTGCCGATTGTCCGCGGCCGGAAAGGTCCGCGAGCGCGCGCACTTCCGCGTGAGCCTCTCCTGCGCGCTCGTGCCATCCCTCGCCGATGATTCGGCCATCGCGCGCGATGACGCAACCGACGCGCGGGTTGGGCGTGGTCGTGAACAACCCGCGCTCGGCCAGCGCGAGCGCGCGCTGCATCAGCTCGCGATCGCTGAGCGTGCTCATTACTGCGCGCGGGACTTGCGCCGCGGCGACGGCTCGACCTCTTTCAGCGCATCCCTGAAATCGGCGGCGTCCTGAAAGCTGCGGTACACCGACGCAAAGCGGATATAGGCCACCTTGTCGAGCTTGTAGAGCTCCTGCATCACCATCTCGCCGATCTGACGCGAAGGGATCTCGCGCTCGCCCAGGCCCAGCACGCGCTGCACGATGCGCTCGACCGCCTGATCGACGTACTCGGTGGGCACCGGGCGCTTGTGCAACGCGCGCTGAAACCCGTTGCGGATGCGCGCCACGTCGAAATCCGCGCGCGTGCCGTTCTGCTTCACCACTTGTGGCAGCCTCAGCTCCGCAGTCTCGTACGTCGTGAAGCGCTTCGAGCACGCGAGGCAACGGCGACGGCGGCGGATCGAATCGCCGGGCTCGGAGACACGAGAATCGACGACCTGGGTATCGGGGCTGCCGCAGAAAGGACACTTCATTTAGCGGGCTGCGCGGATCACGGCCGCGTCAGCGGGCATAAACCGGAAACTTCCCCGCGAGCTTCTTCACGCCGGCCGCCACACGCTTGACCGTCGCCGCTTCATCGGGCGCTTCCAGAAGATCGGCGATGAGGTAGCCAAGCTCCTCGCATTCGATTTCTGTGAAGCCGCGCGTCGTTATCGCGGGACTGCCGATGCGGATGCCGCTGGTGACCATCGGCTTCTCGGGATCGTTGGGAATCGCATTCTTGTTCACCGTGATGTGCGCGCGCCCGAGCGCGGCCTCCGCGTCGCGGCCGGTGATCTTCTTAGGCCGCAGATCGACGAGGAACATGTGCGAATCGGTGCCGCCTGAGACGATGCGCAGCCCGCGCCCCTGCAGCGCAGTTGCGAGGACGCGCGCATTCTCCAGCACCTGCTCCTGATAGACCTTGAACTCGTGCGTGAGCGCTTCCTTGAAGGCGACCGCCTTGGCGGCGATCACGTGCATGAGCGGCCCGCCCTGCAGGCCGGGAAACACGGCCGAGTTGATGAGCTTCTCATGCTCGGCCCCGGCGAGGATCAAGCCACCGCGCGGTCCGCGCAGCGTCTTGTGCGTGGTGCTGGTCACGAAGTGCGCGACGCCGATCGGGCTCGGGTACAGCTCCGCGGCGATCAATCCTGCGTAATGCGCCATGTCGGCCATCAGATACGCGCCGACGGAATCCGCGATCGCGCGGAAGCGCTCCCAGTCGATGACGCGCGAATACGCCGAAGCGCCGGCGATGATGAGCTTCGGCTTGTGTTCCTGTGCAAGGCGCTCGGCCGCGTGATAGTCGATGAGCTCGGTCTTCGGATCGACGCCGTAGGCGACGACCTTGAACCACTTTCCCGAAAAGTTCACCGGCGACCCGTGCGTAAGATGGCCGCCGTGCGGCAGCGACATGCCCAACATTGTGTCGCCCGGCTTGAGTGTGGCGAAGAAGACTGCCTGATTCGCCTGCGCGCCCGAGTGCGGCTGCACGTTGGCGAATTCGGCGCCGAAGAGCTTCTTTGCCCGGTCGATCGCGAGCTGCTCCGCGACGTCGACGTATTGACAGCCGCCGTAATAGCGCTTGCCCGGATACCCCTCCGCATACTTGTTGGTGAGCTGCGAGCCCTGCGCCGCCAACACCGCGGGACTCGCGTAGTTCTCCGAGGCGATCAGCTCGAGGTGCTCTTCCTGGCGACGGTTCTCGGCGCCGATGGCTTCGGCGAGCTCGGGGTCGACTTGAGCGAGGGTCTGCGAGCGGGAGAACATGATCGGCGTCGCGCGGCGAAAGTTTGAAGTTTACCACCGCGGACGCGCCACGCCGCTTCTCGGATTGCCATCGCCGTCGCCTCGCGCTACTCTTCGCGCGGGCCTTGCCCATGCCGCTATTCGCCGCCGACCGCATCGCTGGTTCCAAGATGCGGACGCGCCGATCGGCGACCGTTACCGCTCCCGCCTCAGGAGGCATCCGTGTCGTCACTGCTTTCGCTGTCGCGGCTCATCGATCGCGTGAGCGATCGCATCGGGCATACCGTCTACTGGCTGGTGCTCGCGACCGTGCTCATCAGCGCCGCCAACGCGGCCGTGCGCAAGGCGTTCAACTACAGCTCCAACGCCTTCCTAGAGATCCAGTGGTATCTGTTCTCGGCGATCTTTCTCTTTCTTGCCGGCTACACCCTGTTGCGCAACGAGCACGTGCGCATCGACGTGCTCGCGGGTCGGTTCTCGAAGCGCGTGCAGACCTGGATCGACATTCTGGGGACGCTGTTCTTCCTGTTCCCGATGGCAGTGCTGTTCGCGTGGTACGGCTGGCCGATCTTCGTCGACACCTATGTGCATCACGAGATCTCGACCAATGCCGGCGGGCTGATCATCTGGCCGGCGAGGCTGCTGGTGCCGATCGGATTCGTCTTGCTCATACTGCAAGGCGTCTCGGAGCTGATCAAGCGCGTCGCGTTTCTGCGCGGGCTCGCTCCCGATCCCAGCGAAAAGCCGCACGAGCGGAGCGCGGAAGAGGAGCTGGCCGCCGAGATTATTAGAGAGCGCGGTGAGCAGGAGCTCGCCGAGGGATTCGTGCATCAGGCGAAGGACAAGCCATGACCGCCTTCCTGATGCAGAACATCGCGCCGCTGATGTTCGGCACGCTGGTGATCGCGCTCTTGATCGGCTACCCGGTCGCCTTCTCGTTGGCCGCGGTCGGCATCGGCTACGCGGTCCTCGGCATCTACCTCGGCCTCTTCGAGCTGAATTTCCTCCAGGCGCTGCCGGAGCGGCTCTGGGGCGTGATGTCGAACGACACGCTGCTGTGCGTGCCCTTTTTCACCTTCATGGGGCTCATTCTCGAGCGTAGTGGCATGGCCGAGGACTTGCTCGACACGATCGGTCAGGTATTCGGTCCGGTGCGCGGCGGCCTCGCCTACGCGGTGATCTTCGTCGGCGCGCTGCTTGCGGCGACGACCGGCGTGGTCGCGGCCTCGGTGATCTCGATGGGTCTCATTTCCCTGCCGATCATGTTGCGCTACAGCTACGACCGCCGCTTCGCTTCCGGCGTGATCGCGGCATCAGGGACGCTGGCGCAGATCATCCCGCCGTCGCTGGTGCTCATCATCATGGCCGACCAGCTCGGCAAGTCGGTCGGCGACATGTACGCCGGTGCGTTCATTCCCGGCATCACGCTGGCGGGTCTCTACGCCGCGTATACGCTGGGCGTGTGCACGGTCAAGCCGAAGTGGGCGCCGGCGCTGCCCGAGGCAGCGCGCACGCTGCGCGAGCCGGGCGGTGCAGCCGGCGCGCGATCGCTGCTGATACTGACCATCGTTTCGGTCATCGCCGCGGTAGCATTCGCCAAATGGTACCTGCCTCCCGAAACGCCCACCGACGAACTGATCGTCGAAGCGACCAGCTTCGGCACCGCCGTAGCCTTCTTCAGCGCGCTCCTCAACCATCTGCTGAAGTTCGGCCTGCTGTCGAAGCTCGCCGAGCGCGTGACCTTCGTGCTCATTCCACCTCTGGCATTGATCTTTCTCGTACTCGGCACGATCTTTCTCGGCATCGCCACGCCGACTGAAGGTGGCGCCATGGGCGCGAGCGGCGCGCTGATCATGGCGGTCGCGCGGCGGCGCCTGTCCTGGAAGCTCCTGCGGCAGGCGATGGACACGACCGCCAAGCTCTCCACCTTCGTGGTCTTCATTCTCATCGGCGCACGCGTCTTCAGCCTTACCTTCTACGGCGTGAACGGTCATGTCTGGGTCGAGCATCTCCTGTCGAGCCTGCCGGGTGGGCAGCTCGGCTTCCTCATCGTGGTCAATGTGATCATCTTCGTGCTGGCGTTCTTCCTCGACTTCTTCGAGCTGTCGTTCATCGTCGTCCCGCTGGTCGGGCCGGTCGCCGACAAGCTGGGAATCGATCTCATCTGGTTCGGAGTGCTGCTCGGCGTCAACATGCAGACTTCGTTCATGCACCCGCCGTTCGGTTTCGCGCTCTTCTACCTGCGCAGCGTGGCGCCGGCCAAGGACTTCGTCGACAAGCTCACCAGGAAAATGACGGCCCGCGTGACGACCGGGCAGATCTACTGGGGCGCCGTTCCCTTCGTCGTGATCCAGGTCATCATGATCGGGCTCGTCATCGCATTCCCGCAGATGGTGATGGTGTACAAGGCAAAGGAAGGCGGAGCCAAGCCGAGTGAAATCTACATACAGCTCCCGCCAAGCGAAGCGCCAGGAGCGGCTCAGTCCGATCAGCAGGAGCAGAAGCAGGAGAACGAGCAGGCCGAGTCGCTCGAGAAAGCTTTCCAGACGCCTCCCGCGCCCGAGCCGAAGAAATAGCGGCGTCGCACAAACGAAAAGCCCCGCGCATGCGGGGCTTTTCGTTGATACCAGGCATTCGCCGCGTTAACCGGCGCGTCAGCGCCGTGCTCAACGCGGCGAGTTAGGAGGTCATGCGCAGCGCGATCCTAACCCTTCTTTGCGGTCGCCTGCTGGCTTGCCGTCGCCATGAACTGGTCGAAATTCTGCTCCGCGACGCGGAACCAGAGGATGTCGTCCTCGCGAAATTTCTTCCACGGCTCGTAAACCTTCTTGAATTTCGGATTGGTTTCTGCAAAGCCGTCGTAGACCTCCTGTGCCGCCTTGTACGAGGCGAGCATGATCTCGCGCGGGAACGGACGCAGTTGCACTCCCGCAGCTACCAGGCGGCGCAGCGCCGCGGGGTTCGCCGCGTCGTACTTGGCCACCGTATCGGTATTGGCTTCGGCGCAGGCTGCCTCGAGGATCGCCTGGTAGTCCTTCGGCAGATCCGACCAGGCCTTGGTATTGACGAACAGATCGAGCTCCGGTCCGCCTTCCCACCAGCCCGGGTAGTAGTAGTACTTGGCGATCTTGTAGAGGCCCAGTTTCTCGTCGTCGTAGGGACCCACCCATTCCGCGGCGTCGATCGTTCCTTTCTCCAGCGCAGGATAGATGTCTCCCCCCGCAAGCTGCTGTGGCACTAGGCCCAGCTTCTGCAGGACGACGCCCGCGGAGCCGCCGATGCGCATCTTGAGGCCCTTCATGTCCGCGACTGTCTTCAGCTCCTTGCGGAAGAAGCCGCCCATCTGTGCTCCGGTGTTGCCGGCCGGAATGTTGTAGACGTTGTAGTCCTTCATGAAGTCCCGCATCAGCTCGAGTCCGCCGCCGTGATACATCCACGCGTTCTGCTGGCGCGCGTTCAAACCGAAGGGAATCGCGCAGGCAAAGGCGAAGGTGGGATCCTTGCCGAAGAAATAATACGGCGCGGTGTGGCAGCATTGCACGGTCGCGTTCTGCACCGCGTCGAGCACTTGCAGACCGGGCACGATCTCGCCGGCGGCAAAGACCTGGATCTGGAACTTGCCGTTGGTCGCGGCGGCAACCCGTTTGGAGATGAGCTCGCAGGCACCGAACAGTGTGTCGAGGCTCTTGGGCCAGCTTGCCGCCAGGCGCCATTTGACCTCAGGCTGCGATCCCTGCCCGATGGCCGGTGCAGCAACGGCTCCGGCGGCAAGGCCGGCGCTGGCATTTTTCAGAAACGATCGACGTTGCATAGGATTGAACCTCCTCCGAAGGAAATCGACGTGCCGCCTCGTCTGCGGCGCTGTCGCGCGCAAGCGGCGGAGAAGCTGTACCCCATGCAGCCGGACCGCCGCGCCCGGCCATCGCCCGGCGCGATTCTAACCCAAATCCGTAAGCAACCCGCCAGCTTCCGGTTGCATCGGACCAGCAGATCCTGGTCGTGTTCCGACTCCTCGCACGCGAGTCCGGACAGATATCTTTACGGCGACAGCTTCCGCACTGCGTTGAAGAGCGCCCATGCCCATCCGGGCTGGCGCTCCAGCGTCTGTGTGAACCGGATGAGGTAGCGGGCGTTGCCCGTGTCGAGCTCGACCATTCCGCCCGGAAGAAAGCGATCGTCTGGACCGATCAGGCTGCGCTGCGTGGCCTGACGGTTGTCGGGGTGCGCCGGCAGGTACAGGCCGAAGAAGGGACGCTCGAGGCCCGCGCGCTTGGCGTCGAGCGGTGCGACCCAGCTCCTGAGCAGCACGCGCACCATGCGCCGGGCGATGATCTCCACACCGCAGATCACTTCCTCGACCTGCTGCCGCTGCATGCGGCGCACGACCGCGAGCGACCATACGTCGCCATCGCGAAACGCGAGCAGCTCGCCAAGCTTGGTCGGAGCGTCCTTCGCCGGCGCGATCATGCGGCAGCCGGTTTCGCTCCGATCGACGAGCTTCCATTGCGAGCCACGGATCCGTCTTGCAATCGATTCCGGATTGGCGTTCGGATGGACTAGCTGCGTGACTTCGTCGTAGCTGTGCTTGGCTCCAGCGGACTTCGCTTCGGCCGACAAGTGCTCGACCTCGGCGACCGCGCGCGTGAGAGCCTGCAGTCCGACGACGACTCGCACTTCGGCCTCGCTGGTCTGACGCGGAGCCCGCGGCGAGAAAGCGAGCGCGTCCGGCCCATAGAGCGCCGCGAGCCGCATCAGCAGCAGCTTCTGCTCGCGCGGCGGCAGCGTGTTCGCGGCGGGCGCGGACTCCTGCTCCGGCAGGATCCGCATCTTCTCGACCACGCGCGCGTACACCGGCGTTGCGTCGAGAAACATCAGCCGTCCGGTTGCGCGATTGCGCTCGTGGCGCCGCAATCCCTGCGTGCCCGCGAGATCGACGTAAAAGGTGGCCCCGGTTCCAGGCGGCGAGACTAACGTCAGCGAGTGTGTCCACTCGTCGAGCGATCGCGCCACCCATTCGACTTGATCCGGGGTGAAGCTCCCGCTGTCGAGTCTCATCAGCAGCAGCGCGCGGATGTATTCCTGCTCTAGAGAAGCGGCAGGCTGTGCGAAGGAGCTTCCGTCCAGCGCGAGCGGCTCGCGCTGCCAGCCGCGCATGCGCGCGAACTCGTACATCTCGTGCAGCTCGCGCCATTGTGCCGGAATCCAGTGACCGTAGCGGAAGAGACGGAACTTGCCATCGAGTCCCTTGAAGTGCGCGAGCCGCACCAGGACTCGGGGCAGCACGCTGCGCCAGCGCTTCTGCTCGCCGGCAGCATAACCGGCCTTCAGCGCCGCCTGATAGGCTCCCGTGAACGCCTTGACCAGATCGAACACGCCGTGCCAGAGCCGGGTCTCGACGCCGCTCGAGCGCTGGTAATTGGCCGTGTACTGCGCGGTGAGATGCGCGATGATCGGCTCGAAGCGCGCGTCGATGCGAAGGAGCGCTTCGGCCTGCGCGGGTCCGACGCTGCGCCGGCCGCCCGGAAAGGATGAAACCAGATCGAGCGCTTCGCGCTGCATCGTAAGCGGATCGCCGGTCGGCAGCGATGCGATCCAACGCGTTGCCGCTTTGCCGCCGCGCAGCGGATCGCGGAGCGACCGCCGCCAGATTCGCAGGCGTTCTCGCAGGGGTCGCCTGACAGCCATGGTCGCCGTTCTGGGAAGGCTAGCCACCGGCGACCGTCATCGAGCCGATCAGCACCGAGCCGCAGTGCCGTGAGCCGCGGCGGTCGACGTCGTTGCCAACCGCAACGATTTCGCGATACATCTCGGCGAGATTCCCGGCGATGGTGATCTCCTCGACCGGATACGCGATCGCGCCTTCCTCGACCCAGTACCCGGCCGCGCCGCGCGAATAATCGCCGGTCACCGGATTCACACCCTGACCGAGGAGCTCGGTCACGAGCAGGCCGCGATTCATCCGCCGCAGCAGAGCGGCGAGGTCTTCGTCGCCGTGGCTCACCACGAGATTGTGATTGCCTCCTGCATTCCCGGTCGAAACAAGACCGAGCTTTCGGGCGGAGTAGCTCCCGAGGAAATAGCCGCAGACCACACCATCACGAACCACATCGCGCGGGTGGGTCGCCACTCCTTCGTCGTCGAACGGAGTGGAAGCCTGTCCGCGCGGCAGGTGCGGCTCCTCGCGGATCGAAATCGTCGGCGCGAAGACCTGACGCCCGATGCTGTCGAGCAGAAACGAGGATTTGCGGTAGAGGCTGCCGCCGCTCACCGCGTTGACGAAGTGGCCGATCAACCCGGTGGCCACTGGCGCTTCGTAGACGACCGGACACTCCAGCGTCGCGAGCTGCCTAGCGCCGAGCCGGCGAGCGGTGCGCTCCCCCGCGATGCGGCCGACGCGCGCAGCCGAGTCGAGATCGCTCGCGGCGCGTGCGGACGAGTACCAGTCGTCGCGCTGCATGCTGCCGCCGTCCTCGCCGATCACCGAGCAATAAAGCCCGTGGCGCGAGCTGGGATAGCCCCCGCGAAAGCCGTTGCTATTGGCGTAAACGAACTCGGCTTCATGTAGCGATACGGTGGCACCGTCGGAGTTGGTGAGGCGCGGATCGGTGGCCAGCGCTGCCGCCTCGCATTCGCGTCCCATGGCGATCGCCTCATCGACGGGCAAAGCCCAAGGATGGTAAAGGTCAAGATCGCGCCAGCTGCGAGCGAGCAATACCGGGTCGGCGAGTCCCGCGCAGTCATCCTCCGCGGTGTAGCGGGCGATGGTGAGCGCCTTGCTTACCGTGTCCGCGATGGCCTCGGCCGAGAAATCCGCCGTGCTGGCGTGGCCGCGCCGCGTGCCGACGTAAACCGTCACGCCCACGCCCTTGTCGCGGTTGTAGGT
>DATKJP010000291.1:0-7570 GCA_035543635.1 Casimicrobiaceae bacterium | reverse complement strand
TCCTTGGACCATCCACCAGCCTCCCGGATGTTGAAGAAAGTGATTGACTGTGGCTTGCCGCCCTCAGCCGCTTCGCGGAAACGCTCGGCCTCCTGCGTGCAGGCGACGAGGCAGTCGCCCTCCGCGTCGAGGAGCGAAGCGATCTCCTTCTGGCAGAGCTGGCCCTGAACGGTCGGCGCGCTCGCCAGCTCCAGCACGCGCGCGAGCGCCTCCGCGTCGAGCGGAAGCGTGCCGTTGCAATTGCAGAGGAAAAGCCTCTTGTCGGTGATACTCACGACGGCGAATGCGGGGCGGAGGGTTCCTCCGGTAGTTCTTCCACGGTGGCCGAGGCGGGCTCGGCGCGCCCGGCAGGAAGCGGCGGCACCGGCGGAGTCTCCGCCGCTGGCGTTGCGGCCGCTGCATCGAGCCGCGCTGGGTCTTCGGCGGGAGATGCAGTGCTCGAGCTTACCGCCGAGAAACGTTCCAGCATCTGTTTGAGCACTCCGGGCTCGATCGGATCGGACTTGGTGTAATCGTCGATGTAGACATCGAGCCCATCCATCACGTTGAAGCGTGGATCGCGAAAGAGCTGCTTCAAAGCTGCGCGCTTCAGCTTCTCATCGACTTCGGGTCGCAGAAACGCGCTGAAGTCCGAATCGAAATTAAGCGATTCCACGCTCGGCAATTTCTGCGGAGGGCTCGCTGACGGGATCGGCGTGGGAGGCGCGCTCGGGGGTGCGTTCGCCGTCGCGTTCGCGGCGGTGGCACGCGGCGGCGCGGCTGCCTCGGCGCTTGCCTCGAGCTTGCGGCGCGACCAGCGCGAGAGCGAGAAGCGCTCCGGCGGCGTGGATTTCTCCGTCATCGCTGGCGTCCTCTTGCGCCTTCGCCGCTTCGCGCATGCTCTTCGTAAAGCTCGTTGCGCTTGACCTTCTTGCGCGGCTCCGGACGATAGTTCGCAGCGACGAACGATGACATCGCGGCGAGCAGCGGAGGCGGTATCGGCACTGCATCGACCTTCTCGCCGACATCGAGGAAGCGCGCCGCTTCGCCGTAGCTCATGGTGACGATCAGCGGCCGAGCGCGCGGCTCCGCTGCATCATCCGGCTCCGCCATGCGCCAGAGCACGAAGATCTTGGGCTCGGCTGCCGACACATTCAAGTAATAGCCCTCGGTCTCGACCGGATGCAGCTCGACGAAATGACCCGGGCAGCGCCAGCGCGCGCCCGTTAGAGAGTCTTCGATCCTTTGCGGAGGCACAGTCGATTCTTCCGCCAGCTCGACTGCAACGGCCTCCCAGCGCTCGTCGCTCCACCGGTTGGCGAGCGGGGTGCGCTGCATGATCACCGCGACGGGAAACCGCATCGGCGGCATGGATTTACGCTGCGAAGAAACTCATATCGTCAACGATCGATCATACTCCTCGTGATCGCGCTCTGCTAAGATCATCGGTTGCATCTTTTCACAACCAATTCGATGGCTCGAGTCATTCCCGTCACCGATGCGCGTGCGCGCGGTTCCGTGCCGCATCCGTCAACGGCGCCGCGGATTGCGCCGACGGGGCTTCTCGCCGACGCGCGCGGCCGCCACCTGCGCGATCTGCGCGTGTCGGTAACCGACCGCTGCAACTTCCGCTGCGTGTACTGCATGCCGAAGGACGTTTTCGGGCGCGACTATCCGTTCCTGCCGCACGCGGAGCTTCTGACTTTCGAGGAAATCGCCCGGCTTGCGCGCGTGTTTAAGGGACACGGCGTCGAGAAGATTCGCCTCACCGGCGGCGAGCCGCTGCTGCGCAAGAACGTCGAACGCCTGATCGAAATGCTCGCCGACATCGGCGGGCTCGACCTGACGCTGACCACCAACGGAGCGCTCCTTGCGCGCAAGGGGCGCGAGCTCAAAGCGGCCGGCCTCGAGCGCGTCACGGTGAGCCTCGACGCGCTCGACGATAGCGTGTTCCGCGCGATGAACGACGCCGATTTTCCGGTGGCGAAGGTTCTCGAAGGGATCGACGCCGCCGCCGCAGCCGGGCTTTCGCCAATCAAGATCAACATGGTGGTCAAGCGCGGCCTGAACGAGCACGAGATCCTGCCGATGGCGCGCCGCTTCCGCGGCAGCGGTCACATCCTGCGCTTCATCGAGTACATGGACGTCGGCCACACCAACGGCTGGCGGATGGACGAGGTCGTGCCTTCGGCAGAGGTGCTTGCGATCATCGGCCGCGAGTTCGCGCTCGAGGCGGTCGACCCCGCGTATCCGGGCGAGGTCGCGGAGCGCTGGCGCTATCGCGACTGCGCGGGCGAGATCGGCGTCATCTCCTCGGTGACGCAGGCGTTCTGCCGCGACTGCACGCGCGCGCGGCTCGCCACCGACGGCAGGCTCTACACCTGCCTCTTCGCGACCACGGGCTACGACTTGCGCGCGCTCCTGCGTGGAGGCGCGAGCGACGAGGAGATCGGCAACTACATCGCCGCGATCTGGCTGCAGCGCGCCGACCGCTATTCCGAGATCCGTTCCGAGCATACGGCAGCGCTGCCGAAGATCGAGATGTCGTATATCGGCGGGTAGGCCCCGCAGAGAAGGAATGCGGTGAGCCTGCGCACCCTGAGACGCTACGGCCGTGTCGCGGGCATTCGCGGCCTGGTGTCCGCCGCGAAGGGAAAGCTCGCGAGGACGCCGACCTTGCTGAGGATGGTAAGACCCGGAATCCGGTTTCCCTTTTTCGTGAGGCTGCCCTCGACCGACGTTCCGGCATTCGAGCAGATCTTCATCAAGCAGGAGTACGACTTCCCCGTCACGAGAGCTCCGAGGACCATCGTCGATGCGGGCGCCAACATCGGTCTCGCGTCGATCTACTTCTCGAACAAGTTTCCCGACGCCAGGATCATCGCCATCGAGCCCGAGGGAAGCAATTTCGACCTCCTCGAGCGCAACGCCGCGCCGTATGACAACATCACTCCGATTCGCGGCGCACTGTGGCATGAGAATACGAGCATCAACCTCGTGGATCCTGCCCTGGGCAAGTGGGCCTTCAGGACCCAGGCGCGG
This sequence comes from Casimicrobiaceae bacterium, assembly GCA_035543635.1. Taxonomy (GTDB): domain Bacteria; phylum Pseudomonadota; class Gammaproteobacteria; order Burkholderiales; family Casimicrobiaceae; genus PALSA-1003. The sequence goes on along the minus strand of DATKJP010000291.1, from coordinate 4,549 downwards.
GACGACGAGGAAAGCTTCGGCGAGATCATCCATGAAGTGCAGGGGATGACCGTCGACACGATCATGAGGGAACAAGGCATCGATCACATCGACGTGCTCAAGATCGACATCGAGGGCTCCGAACGGGAGGTTTTCCGGGACCCCTCGTCCTGGATCGACAAGGTCGATACCTTGATCGTCGAGCTGCACGAGCGCCTGAAGCTCGGGTGCAATCGCAGCTTCTACAACGGCACCAACGGCTTCGACGACGAATGGGTCCGGGGCGAAAATGTGTATTTGACGCGAAGTGGAGGATGCGTGGCACGACGGAGTGCATGACCGCCCAGCCGTTATCCCCGTTCCTCGCGCAATGAACGCTCCCAACGAACCGTACCACCCGATCCTCACCGACGCCGCGCGACCGGCGACTTTCAACGTGCGCGCGGTCGACGAGAACGGTGCTGCGCGCGACACCGCGATCGCCGGCGAGCATCCGCTCACGCTCTACGTCGACAAGCGCGAAATCCTGACACTGATGACGCTCGGAGCAGCGCCGGAAGCGCTCGCGATCGGCTACCTGCGCAATCAACGGCTCGTCGAGCGCATCGAGGAGATCGTGTCGGTGCAGGTCGACTGGGAAGTCGGCGCGGTCGCGGTGCAGACGCGCCACGGCCTCAAAGACCTCGAAGCGAAGCTCGGCAAGCGCACCAAAACGAGCGGCTGCGGTCAGGGCACGGTCTTCGGCGATCTCATGGAGGAGATTGACTCGGTGCGGCTGCCCGAGAAGGCGACGCTCGCGCGCAGCACGCTCTATGCGCTGCTCGACCGCGTGCGGCTGCACGAGACGATCTACAAGCAGGCCGGCGCGGTGCACGGCTGCGCGCTCGCCACCAACGAAGCGAACGGCGAGGCCGGCACGAGCGAGATCCTCTACTTCGTCGAGGACGTCGGAAGGCATAACGCGGTGGACGCGATCGCGGGACAGATGTGGCTCGATCGGATCGAAGGCGGCGACAAGCTCTTCTACACCACGGGGCGGCTCACTTCGGAGATGGTGATCAAGGCGGCGCAGATGGGGATTCCGTTCCTCGTTTCCCGCTCGGGGCTCACGCAGATGGGCTACGAGATCGCGCAGAAGGTCGGCATGACGATGCTCGGGCGCGCGACGGGGAAGCATTTTCTCCTGTTCACCGGCGCAGAACGATTTCGTGCCGATGCATGAGTCGGGCATCACGGGCCTCGTTCTCGCCGGCGGCCAGGGCCGGCGCATGGGCACCATCGACAAGGGGCTCGTGCCGCTGCAGGGGCAGCCGATGGTGCGGCACGTGCTCGACCGTTTTCGCCCGCAGGTCGACGAGATCATCATCAACGCCAACCAGCATCGCGCCGAGTACGAAGCCTTCGGCCATCCGGTCCTCTCCGATGCGATCGGCGGGTTCGCCGGGCCGCTTGCGGGACTGCAGGTCGGCTTGAGCCGCGCGTCGTTTCCGTTGATCGCGACCGTGCCCTGCGATTCGCCGTTTCTTCCCGGCGATCTCGTCGCGCGGCTCGCATCCGCGCTGATCGAACGCAACGCCGATCTCGCGGTCGCGCGCACCTTCGATCAACCGCACCCTGTATTTGCGCTTGTCCGGCGCAGCGTACTACCGCATCTCACGCGTTTTCTCGAAGAAGGCGGGCGCAAGATCGACGCGTGGTACGCTTCGCTCGATACGATCGAAGTGGCATTCGACGACGAAGCCGACGCGTTTCGCAACATCAACACCAGGGATGAGCTGAAGGAAGCCGACACCGCGGCTCAACGATGACGACCGCCAAGACCCTGCGCGAAGCTTCCTGCGCCGACGACTACGATCCGAACTCGATGCCGGTGGCGAAGGCACGCGAGCTGATCGCGAACTTCCTCACGCCGGTGGCGGCGGTCGAGCGCCTGCACGTGCGCAGCGCGCTCGGACGCGTGCTCGCCGAGGACATCGTCTCGCCGATCGCGGTGCCCGGCCACGACAACTCGGCGATGGACGGCTACGCAGTGCGCTTCGCGCATCTCAAGCCCGACGGCGAGACGTTGCTCAAGCGCGTCGGCGAATCCTTCGCCGGCAAGCCCTGGCAGGGCACGATTGGCGCAGGCGAATGCGTGCGCATCTTCACCGGCGGCGTGATGCCACAGGGCGCGGACACGGTCGTGATGCAGGAGCGTGCGAGCGAAGACGCGCAGGGCGTGCACGTTGCAAAGGGCGCTGTGAGCAAAGCGGGACAGAACCGACGCTTCGCCGGCGAGGATCTCAAGGCTGGACAAGTCGTGTTCCGCGCCGGGCAGCGCGTACGTCCCGCCGAGCTCGGCATGATCGCCTCGCTTGGCATCGGTGAAGTCACGGTTTACCGAAGGCTCCGCGTCACGTTCTTTTCTACCGGAGACGAGCTGAAATCGATCGGCACGCCGCTCGCGGTCGGTGAAATCTACGACAGCAACCGCTACACGCTGCACGGCATGCTCACCCGGCTCGGCTGCGAGGTGATCGACATGGGGGTGGTCGAGGACGCGCCGGAAAAGCTCGAGCGCGCGTTCGTCGCCGCGGCGGACAGCGCGGACGTCGTCATCACTTCCGGCGGCGTGTCGGTCGGCGAAGCCGATTACGTGAAGAAACTTCTCGACAAGCTTGGCGAAGTCGTGTTCTGGAAGATCGCGATGAAGCCCGGGCGTCCGCTGGCGTACGGCAAGGTTCGCGGCGCGCATTTCTTCGGTCTGCCGGGCAATCCGGTTTCGGTGATGGCCACCTTCTATCAGTTCGTGCGCGATGCGCTGCTCATCCTGCAGGGCCAGCGCGAAGTCGCGCCGCTGCCGATGTTCAAGGTGCCGCTCTCAGCGCCGATACGCAAAGTGCCCGGACGCACCGAATTCCAGCGCGGCATTCTTACGCCCGACGGCAACGGCGGCTATACGGTACGCACGACCGGCGACCAGGGCTCGGGCATTCTGTCCTCGATGTCGCAGGCCAATTGCTTCATCGTGCTCGGCGCCGACGTAGGCAACGTCGCCGCGGGAGAGCCGGTCGACGTGCAGCTCCTCGAAGGCCTCATCTGAGTTGACGCGGCAGCCGCGGCGCCCTTAACATCAATCGGGGCCGGCAGACGCCCCGCCGCATCGACGATCCCGTCCAAGCTCTGCTTCGTTGCCGTCGTCAGCGTTCCGGCGGCAGGAGGCTCACGATGGATGCGGCACCTCCCCAAGTTCCGACTCGCGCCGAAGCGTTCCGTTACTGGTGGAAGCTCGGCTGGATCAGCTTCGGCGGTCCTGCCGGCCAGATCGCGATCATGCATCGCGAGCTGGTCGACGAGAAGCGGTGGATTTCCGAAGCGCGCTTCCTGCACGCGCTCAACTACTGCATGGTGCTGCCCGGCCCCGAGGCGCAGCAGCTCGCGACTTATATCGGCTGGCTGATGCATCGCACGCTCGGTGGCGTGATCGCCGGTGCGTTGTTCGTACTCCCTTCGCTGTTCGTCCTTATCGCACTCTCCTGGATTTACATGGCCTACGGCCAGGTTGCCGCGGTCGCGGGCGCGCTCTACGGCGTGAAGCCCGCGGTCACCGCGATCGTGCTGCACGCGGCGTGGCGCATCGGCTCGCGCGCGTTGAGATCTCCGCCGCTGTGGGCGATCGCGGCGGCGGCATTTATCGCTATCTACGCCTTCGCGGTGCCGTTTCCTGCGATCGTGCTCGCCGCGGGTTTGCTGGGTGCGATCGGGGGTAAGTTCGCCCCCAAGCAATTTGCCGGAAGCGGCGCGCACGCGTCAACGACGGCTGCGCATCCGCCGGCTGTGATCGACGACGATACGCCAACGCCTGCACACGCGCGATTCCGCGCTTCGCGTCTTGCATTGGTCGTGTGCATCAGCTTGCTACTATGGGGTGCGACGCTCGGCGCGCTCGCCCTCCTCGATTCGGAGTCGACGCTGCTGCAAATGGGATGGTTCTTCACCAAGGCCGCGCTGCTGACCTTCGGCGGCGCGTACGCCGTTCTTCCCTACGTCGTGCAGGGCGCGGTCGAGAATCACGGTTGGCTCACCGCGCCGCAGATGATCGACGGACTCGCGCTCGGCGAGACGACGCCGGGACCGCTCATCATGGTAGTGGCCTTCGTCGGGTTCGTCGGCGGCTGGACGAAAGAAATCTTCGGCCCCTCGAATCTCTTCCTAGCCGGGGCCGCGGCGGCGACGGTCGCCACCTGGTTCACGTTTCTCCCGTCGTTCCTCTTCATCCTCGCGGGCGGGCCGCTCGTGGAATCGACGCACGGCCAGCTGAAATTCACGGCCCCGCTTACCGGCATCACCGCGGCCGTCGTCGGCGTGATCGTCAATCTCGCCGTTTTCTTCGCCGTCCACGTGTTGTGGCCCGCGGGTCTGAGCCAGCGCTTCGACTATCTTTCGGCGTTGATCGGCATCGCCGCCGCGGTGGCGCTCTTTCGCTTCAAGGTGGGCGTGATTCCGGTGATTCTCGCCTGCGCGGCGGCCGGGCTCGTCCTGACCTTCGCCGGCGCGCGCTGAAGCGTTTCGCGCTCGGCGCGCCTGACCA
>DATKJP010000290.1:0-7017 GCA_035543635.1 Casimicrobiaceae bacterium | reverse complement strand
TAACGCGACGCTTCGATAGGTGGCGTAGCGCAGAGCGAGAAGCGTTGGCGCGAATGATCCATGAAACATGACTTCAGCGAGTTGAAGCTCGATCGCGTCACGCGCCGCTTCGCCGGTCATGGTGGCAAGGCGTTCAACGCGCTCGACGAGCTGACGCTCACGATCAGGCGCGGCGAGTTCATTTGCCTCCTAGGCCCGTCGGGCTGCGGCAAGTCGACCGCGCTCAACTGCATAGCGGGCCTGCTTCCGCTCTCTGGCGGCAGCATCTGGCTCGACGACATTCGCATCGACACGCTGCCGCCGGAGCGTCGCGGCTTCGGCATGGTGTTCCAGAACTACGCTCTGTTCCCGCACATGAGCGTGGAGCGCAACGTCGGCTTCGGCCTGCGCATGCAGGGCGTGCCCGCCTCGCAGATCACTCCGCGCGTCGCCCGTGCGCTCAAGCTGGTGCAACTTGTCCAACAGGAGCACAAGCTGCCGGGGCAGCTCTCTGGCGGGCAGCAGCAGCGAGTGGCGATCGCGCGCGCGATCGTCATCGAGCCGCCGCTCGTGCTGATGGACGAGCCGCTGTCCAACCTCGATGCGAAACTCCGCATCGAGACGCGTGCCGAGATCCGGCGTATCCATCGCGAGCTCGACCGCGCCACGATCTACGTCACGCACGATCAGGACGAAGCGCTTTCGCTCGCGGACCGCATCGTGGTGATGAAGGACGGCGTGGTGCAGCAGATCGCGGCGCCGCCGGAAGTCTACGCGCAGCCTGCGAACCTAGAGGTCGCTCGTTTCATGGGGTATCGCAACGTTCTCGAACTCGGCGTCGACGCGGAGCACGACGGCCGCGTAACCCTGTCGGGCTCCGAGATCCGCCTCACCGGCGTGCGCAAGCAGGCGCTTCCTGGAGCGCGCGCCTGCGTGGCGATCCGCCCGGAGGAGCTGGTGATGGGCGACGGGCCGGGGGGTTTGAACACGATCGTCGGCCGGGTCGAGAACGTCGAGTATTGCGGTCGCGATTCGCTGATTGATATCGTCACCGCCTCGGGAGTTCTCCTGCACGCGCGCGCAGCTCGGCCCGCGGCGCTGGGCGACGAGGTCAGGGTGCATGTCCCGGTCGAGCGCGCGCTCGTCTATCCGAGCGACGCTGCGCGGGCGTGAGGCTCCCGTGAGCGCAACAACGCTCGCCCGCGCGCCGTTCGATCGCGCGCTGCTGCTGGTCGTTCCCGCGACTGCATTCATGCTGATCCTCTTCGTCTACCCGTTTCTCTACGGGCTCGGGCTCTCGTTCGAGCCGAAGGAAGGCGGCGCCCTTGGCAACTACCGGCATTTCTTCACCACCGACAATTTGTGGCCGACGATCTGGACGACATTGCGCCTCGCCGTTCCCGCTACGCTGATCAATGTCGGACTCGCTCTGCCGATCGCCTACAAGATGCGCGTGAAGACGCGCTACCAGCGCTGGGTCACGACGATCCTGGTCGTGCCTATCACGCTCGGCACGGTGCTGATCGCCGAAGGCGCGCTCACCTATTTCGGTCCCAAGGGCTGGCTGTCGCAGACGCTGCAGCTGCTGCACATCTACGACGGGCCGATCCGGCTCACGCACAACTACTGGGGCGTGCTCATCTCGCTGGTGATCTCGGGATTTCCCTTTGCGTTTCTGCTGATCCTCTCGTACATCACCGGGATCGATCCGGTGCTCGCGCGCGCTGCGGCCGCGCTGGGGGCCGATCCGGCGGCACAGTTCCGACACATCTATTTGCCGCTGCTCGCGCCGGGATTGGCGATGTGCTTCTGCCTCGCCTTCGTGCAGGCGTTCTCGGTTTTCCCGTCGGCGGTCCTCCTCGGCTCGCCTGCCGGACCGACGCGTGTGATCTCCATTGCCGCGTACGAAGCGGCGTTCGAGCAATACGACTACTCGCTCGCTTCGGCGATCGCGATGATCATGGGCTTCGTGCAGCTCGTGATCGTCGCCGCCGTCCTGGGATTGCGTAATCTCTTCTACCGAGGCCCTGTGACAGGAGGAAAAGGGTGAAAACCCGGCTCGATCGCGCTTGGCGCGGCCTGCTGCTCGGGCTGATGACGCTGTTCGTGGTCAACGTCGGGCTGATGATCGCTGCCGTCGCCACCAGCTCGTTCGCGCGGCGCTGGCTCGGCACCTGGCTCCCGGAAGGCTGGACGACCGGCTGGTACACCGCCGCATGGAAGGAATTTCAGCTCGACTGGATTCTGTGGGTTACGGTCGAAGTCGTGTTCGCGGTCGTTTTCCTCTCTCTCCTGATCGGCGTGCCAGCTGCGTACACGCTGGCGCGGCGCAACTTCATCGGCAAGCGGGCGCTGATGCTGCTCTTTCTGCTGCCATTGATGGTGCCGCCGATCACCTACGGGATCCCGCTCGCGACGGTGCTCTACAAGGCGCAGCTCGCGGGCACGATCAACGGCGTGATTCTTGCCAATCTGATTCCCGCGGCGCCGTTCGTGATCCTGGTGATGACGCCATTCATCGAGCAGATCGACCCGAATCTCGAATCCGCAGCGCGCGTCTTCGGCGCGAGCACCGCGCGCATGTTCTGGCACGTGCTGGTGCCGCTGCTTGCCCCGGGTATCCTCGCCGCATCGCTGCTGGTGCTGGTGCGCACGATCGCCCTTTTCGAGCTGACCTTCCTCACTGCCGGTCCCGATTCGCAGACACTCGTGGTGGCGCTCTATTACGCCGTCTTCGCGGCCGGCGTGCGCGCACCGCAGTCGGTCGACGCGATGGCGATGGTCTACATGCTGGTCACGCTGGTGTGGCTCCTCATCGCGCTGCGCTTCGTCAATCCGACGCAGCTCGTCTCGCGCGTCAAGGAGCAGCCGCTGACCGCCTAGCAGGCTGACATGGAGCGACTTTCGCTCTCGACGCTGACGGCGGCGCCTCTGTCCATCGCCCCTCCCGCGTACGATCCGCGGACCAGGGGCGTCGGCATCGTGCATCTCGGGATCGGCGCGTTTCACCGCGCGCAGACCGCGGTCTACAGCGATGACGCGCTCGCGCTCGAGCACGGAGACTGGGGCATCTGCGGCGTGAGCCTGCGCTCGGCCGACGTGCGCGACAAGCTGGTTCCACAGGACGGTCTTTACACCGCCGTCGAAAAGAGCCCGACCGGCATTCGCAGGCGCGTGATCGGCAGCGTGCGCGAAGTGCGCTTTCTCGGCGACGAGCGCAAGGAGGTGCACGACCGTTTGCTTGCACCCTCGACCCGCATAGTTTCTCTTACCATAACCGAGAAAGGCTATTGCCACGATCCGGCAACCGGCGAGCTCAACTTCGCGCATCCGGACATCGTGCACGATCTCGCCGACCGCGAGCACCCGGCGAGCGCCGTTGGATTGATCGTCGCCGCGCTCGACGCGCGCCGGCTGTCGCACAGGCAGCCATTTACGGTTCTTTGCTGCGACAACCTGCCGCACAACGGCGCGCTGGTGGGCGGCCTGGTCCAGGCCTTCGCCGAGGCTCGCGACCGGCCGCTGGCGCGCTGGATGCGCGACCACGTTAGATTTCCTTCGACGATGGTCGACCGTATCGTGCCGGCAACGACCACAGCCGACATCTCCGACAACGATGCAGCGCTTGGACTGCACGACGCGGCACCGGTCGTGCACGAGCCGTTCAAGCAGTGGGTGATCGAAGACGATTTCGCCGCCGGGCGTCCCGCGTGGGAACGCGCGGGTGCTCAGCTCGTCGACGAGGTCGCGCCGTTCGAGGCGATGAAGCTGCGTCTTCTCAATGCGAGCCATTCTGCCTTCGCCTATCTTGGCTATCTCGCCGGTTACGAATTCGTCTACCAGGTAGCCGCACGGCCGGAGTTCGCGGCGTACATGCGCCGGCTGATGGCTGATGAAGTCTCGCCTACCCTGAAGCTGCCTGACGGCGTCGACCTGCCCGCGTATCAGACCGCGCTGCTCGAACGGTTTCGCAACCCCGCGCTGCCGCATCGCACGCAGCAGATCGCGATGGATGGCTCACAGAAGCTCCCGCAGCGACTTCTTGGCACGGTCCGCGACAATCTGGCAGCGGGACGCTCGATCGAGCTCGCCGCGCTCGCGGTGGCCGGGTGGATGCGCTACGTCAGCGGGCACGACGAATCGGGACGCGAGATCAGAGTGTCCGATCCGCTCGCGCCGGAGTTCGCCCGCATTGCCGCCGAGCGCGCCGGCAATGCCGCAGGGTTGGCCCGCGCGCTGCTTTCGCTGCGCGCAGTTTTCGGCGAGGATCTTCCCGTCGATCCGCGCTTTTCCAAGAGCGTCGCAGCGTGGCTCGAGGAGCTTGTCGAGCGCGGAGCAGCGCGCACGGTCGCGCGCGCCGTGCAGGAGGCACGATGATTCCGCTCTCGCTTCATCCCGACCGGCTGTTCTCTTCCATTCCAGGACAGCTCGCGGTCTCACGCGCGCTGTACGCGACGGTGAAGGATCTTCCGATCGTCAGCCCGCACGGCCACACCGACCCGCAATGGTTCGCCGACGACGAGCCGTTCGGCAACGCTGCGTCGCTTTTCATCACGCCGGACCATTACGTCTTTCGCATGCTCTATAGTCAAGGTGTCGCGCTCGAGGAACTGGCGATTCCGCGCCGCGACGGCGGACCGGTCGAAGGCGACGCAAGAAAGATCTGGCGACGGCTCGCCGAGAACTATCATCTTTTTCGCGGCACGCCGACGCGCATCTGGCTGGATCATGCGTTCCACGAAGTATTCGGCATACGGGAGCGGCTCACGACGGACTCCGCGGACCGGCTGTTCGACTACATCAACGCCTGCCTCGCGAAGCCGGAGTTCCGGCCGCGGGCGCTCTTCGAGCGCTTCAACATCGAGGTGATCGCGACCACCGAGTCGCCGCTCGATCCACTGGCGCAGCACGCGAAGATTCGCGCCAGCGGGTGGAAAGGACGCGTCGTGACCGCCTACCGTCCCGACCCGGTCGTCGACCCCGAATTCGAAGGCTTCGGCGCCAACGTTACGCGCTTGGGCGAAATATCCGGCGAGGATACATCGACATGGCGCGGTTATCTTGCTGCGCATCGCGCACGCCGCGCCTTTTTCAAGACGATGGGCGCGACGTCCACGGATCATGGTCACCCGACCGCCCGGACCTCCGACCTCGACAGCGGCGAGTGCGAAGCGCTGTTCGCCAAGGCGCTCAAGGGGTCGCTCGCGGCGGTGGAGGCCGAGGCGTTTCGCGGACAGATGCTGACCGAGATGGCGAGGATGAGCCTCGAAGACGGGCTCGTCATGCAGATCCATCCCGGGTCACTGCGCAACCACAATCCGCGCGTTCTGTCGCGCTTCGGCCGCGACAAGGGCGCGGACATTCCGACCCGCACCGACTACGTCCGCGCGTTGAAGCCGCTGCTCGATCGCTTTGGCAACGAGCGCGATCTCACCATCATCCTGTTCACGCTCGACGAAACGAGCTACTCGCGCGAGCTCGCGCCGCTGGCAGGTCACTATCCGGCTCTCAAGCTCGGCCCCCCGTGGTGGTTTCACGACAGCCCCGAAGGGATGCAGCGCTTTCGGGAGCAGGCGACCGAAACCGCGGGCTTCTACAACACCGTAGGCTTCAACGACGACACCCGCGCCTTCCTGTCGATTCCCGCCCGGCACGACGTCGCGCGGCGGATGGACTGCCGCTTCCTTGCGCGGCTCGTCGCGGAGCATCGATTGGAGGAAGACGAAGCCTTCGAGCTGGCGCCGGAGCTGTCATACAAATTGGCGAAGCGCGCCTATAAGCTTTAGTGCGTCACTGAAAAGCGTGACGCACTAAATGACCGGTTTGAACGCGGCGCTGAAGCGCCGGTTAACGCGGCCAAAAGCTAAAGCGCCGATTGACACCGTCTGGGATAAGAATGCTTCGTCGTGCTGAGGCAACGTGTCTGGCCTGTTCGCTGCTCGCGCTCGCGACGGCGGCGCATGCCGCGCATCCGTTCATCACTGACGATGCCTATACGCAGGGAAGCGGCAAGTTCGAGCTGCAGCTCGGCTCGCAATACACACGCACCGACGTCGAAGGAGTAACGCTCGCGGACTTTCAGTTCGCCCCGCAGCTCTCGTACGGGATGGCGGATCCGATCGACCTGATCCTGCGTCCGACCTACAGCGTCAACGTCGCGAGCGGAGGCGCCTCCAGCCGCGCCTCGGGCTGGGGCGACACGAACTTCGAAGTGAAATGGCGGTTCTTGCAGCGTGATCCTTGGATTCTCGGGATCATCGCCGGAACGAGCGTTCCCTCGGGCAATTTCAACCGTGGCCTGGATTCCGGCCGCAGCACGCCGCGCGCCTATCTAGTCACTGGCTACACCGCCGCGCCCGTGGAATTCTGGACCAGCGTAGGCGCGATCCGCAACAGCGACACCCCGGGGGCTCGCACCTGGCTCGGGCACATCTCGGGAGACGTACTTTGGACCGTGCGCGAAGGCCTGCAACTCGGGCTCGATCTCGCCGCTGATCAGAACCCGCTGCGCGCGTCGAGCCAATGGCCCTTCGTGGCGCTCGTTGGAGCGATCCTCACCGTCGGAAACGGATGGGATGTCGACGCCGGCTATCAGCGCGGCCTTAACCACAGCGCGCCGGAGAACCAGATACTCGTCGGTGCAACCTTTCGGTGGTGACAGCGACGCGCTTCCGTGCCCCATGGCACGGCTCGCGCTACCATTCGCAAACCTGATCCGAAGGGAGGTTCCCATGGAAGGACAAAAAGACTGGGCTGCGCTGCTTGGCCGCATGTTGCTCGTGATCCTTTTCTTCATTTCCGGGTTCGGCAAGATTCCCGGTTACGAAGGAACTGCGGCTTATATCGCGAGCAAAGGGCTGCCGATGCCGCAGCTGCTCGCGGCGATCTCCATAGTCATCGAGCTCGGAGGCGCCATCGCGATCGCGCTGGGCTGGAAGACGCGCTGGGCAGCCGCGGTGCTAGCGCTCTTCATGATTGTGATCACACCGGCCTTCCACAAATTCTGGGGCATCCCGCCCGACGAAGCCGCTATGCAGC
>DATKJP010000289.1:0-10771 GCA_035543635.1 Casimicrobiaceae bacterium | reverse complement strand
CCTCGACGTCGATGAGTCGATCGAGGGGCTGCGCATCGAAATGATCCCCAAAGGCAGCGGATCGGAGAACAACTCCTGGCTCAAGATGGCCGTGCCCGCGGACGGCGTCGACGCGGTCAAGACGTTCGTGGTCGATTGCGTGCTCGACGCGGGGGGCAAGACCTGCCCGCCGACGATCGTGGGCGTGGGCGTCGGCGGCACCGCAGATCTTTGCGTGCATCTCGCGAAGATCGCGGCGACGCGGCCGATCGGCACGCGCTGCACCGACTCCGCGGGTGCGAAGCTCGAAACCGAGCTGTCCGAGGCGGTGAACACGCTCGGCGTCGGGCCGCAAGGCCTCGGCGGCGACGCGACCGCGTTCGCCGTGCACGTCGAGCTCGCCGCGACGCACATCACGATGAATCCGGTGGCGGTCAACATGCAATGCCACTCGGCGCGGCGCGCGAGCGCCACGCTCGCAGCAGACGGCCGCGTGCGCTACGCGTTCTGACTGCGATCATGGCGCATCACGATTTCTCGACGCCGATCAGGGAGTCGCAAGCGCGCGCGCTACACGTCGACGACACGGTCACGCTGCGCGGCACGCTCTTCGGCATCCGCGATGCGACGCAGATTGCGCTCTTCGATCGCGGCCGCAGCACCCGCTTCGATCTCGCGGGCCACGCGGTAATCCACACCGCGCCCAACGTGAAGAAGGTTGCCGTGTCGAAGGGCCATCCGACCGGTTATGCTCCCGTGTGCATCGGCACCACGACCTCGGCACGCATGGAGCGATTCACGCGGCCGCTCATCGCGCAATGCGGCGTGCGCCTGATCATCGGCAAGGGCGGCCTTGGCGCCGGCTCACTTGCCGCGTTTCGCGAGCTGGGCGGGGCATATCTCGCGATCACCGGCGGCACCGCGGCGTTGGAGACGACCTGGGTCGAGGCGATCGAGGACGTCGATCTCGACGATCTGCATCCGGAGAGCCTGTGGCGGTTTCGGGTGCGCGACTTCGGCCCGTTGCGGGTCGCCATGGACAGTCACGGCGAGAGCATCTACGCCGCGGTCGATGCCGAGGCGCGCTCGAAGCGCGCGGCCGCGCTTGCTGCGTTGGGCGTCAAGTCGCGTTGAATTCCATTCGGGAGGAGGCAATGGCGATCAAGCTGGGTTATGCGATTCACTTCGTCGCGGACATGGATCGCGCGGTGGCGTTCTATCGCGACACGGTCGGACTGACGCTCAAGTTTGCTTCTCCGGGATGGTCCGAGTTCGCGACCGGCGCCACGACGCTGGCGCTGCATCCGGCTTCCGACGCGAACCCCGCGGGCACGACGCATCTCGGCTTGCACGCCGACGACGTCGCCAGTATGCATCGTGCGTTGACGAAAGCAGGCGTGCGCTTCACCCGCGACCCCACACCCGAGCACGGCATCACGCTCGCGGAGTTCGTCGATTCCGAAGGCGCGCGCGTGAGCCTCAGTGGTTGATTTGCAGCCGCGCCGCCTGCGAACTGACATTCTGATCCTCGGCGCCGGCGGCGCCGGATTGTTCGCCGCGCTGCACGCGAACGCGGCGAACCCATCACTCTCGATCACCATCGCGGTGAAGGGTCTGCTCGGCAAGTGCGGCTGCACGCGCATGGTCCAGGGCGGCTACAACGTCGCGCTCGGCGCCGGCGACTCGGTCGAGCGCCATTTCATGGACACGATCGAAGGCGGCGCCTGGCTGCCGGACCAGGACCTGGCTTGGACGTTGGTCAACGGCGCGATCGAGCGCGTGCGCGAGCTGGAAAACGAGCTCGGCTGCTTCTTCGATCGCAACCCGGACGGGACGATCCATCAGAAGGCCTTCGCCGGGCAGAGTTTCGATCGCACGGTGCACAAGGGCGACCTCACCGGCATCGAGATCATGAACCGGCTCGCCGAGCAGGTATGGGCGCGCGGGATCGCTCGCCTCGAGGAGCATCGCGCGCTGGCGATGATCAAGAACGCGGACGCTTCCGCGATCGCGGGTGCGCTCCTGGTCGACATGCGCAGCGGCGAATACGTCTTCGTGCAGGCGAAAGCCGCACTGCTCGCCACCGGCGGCGGCCCGACGATGTACAAATACCACACGCCGTCCGGCGACAAGAGCTGCGACGGCTTGGCGATGGCGCTCGCGGCGGGACTTCCGTTGCGCGACATGGAGATGGTGCAGTTCCATCCGACGGGGTTGCTCGCCGGACCGAACACGCGCATGACCGGAACAGTGCTCGAAGAGGGATTGCGGGGCGCAGGCGGCTATCTTCTCGACGGCGGCGGCGAGCGCTTCATGCCGCGCTACGATCCGCGCGCCGAGCGCGCGACGCGCGACATCGTCTCGCGCGCAATCCACGCCGAAATGCTTGCAGGGCGTACGACGCCCAACGGCGGTGTTTATCTCTCGATGGCACACCTGGGACCGGAGAACGTACGCCGCCAGTTCAAAGGAATGGTCGAGCGCTGCGCGGACTGCGGCTTCGATCTCCCCGGCGGCAGAGTGGAAGTCGTCCCTACAGCACATTACATGATGGGCGGCGTGGAATTCGTGTCCGACTGCACAACCGAGTTGCGAGGATTCTTCGTCGCCGGCGAGGACTCCGGCGGAGTGCACGGGGCAAATCGCCTGGGCGGCAACGGCGTCGCGAACTCGACGGTGTTCGGCGCGATCGCAGGCGACAGCATGGCGGCTTGGGTCGCGCGCGAAGGCGAGTGGCGCGAACCGGACACTGCGGCGATCGAAGCGTCGATCACGGGAGCCGAGTCGCCCTTCGCGACGCGCGACGGCGAGACCGATCTCGAAGCGATCCGCGAAAAGCTCCACGCGACGATGTGGGACGACTGCGGCATCGTGCGCGACAGCGCGGGTCTTGCGCGAGCGCAAATTACCCTAGGGGCGCTCGCCGCCGAGCTGCAGGGATACACACTGCCGACGGCGGCCCGCGAGCGCGCCTTCAACCTAGCCTGGCACGACTGGCTCAATCTCACGAACCTCGTCGCAGTCTCGCGCGCGATCGTCCGTGCCGCTCTCGCGCGCGAGGACTCGCGCGGCGCACACCACCGGAGCGACTTTCCGAAAAGCAGCGATCTCGCCCAATCGAGTTACACGCGCGTTCGCGCGCGCGACGGCGATGTCGCCTGTGAGGCCGTCCCAGTGCGCTTCACGCGGGTCCGTCCGAACTAAGCCTGGCGGTGCGCTGTATGACGGTTTCTTCGCACTTCCCACTGACCAAGCCTTTGATTAATGGTGTTGAAATACGGCGCGGCTCAAGCGGTCACATCTTTGTAACAGGCGAATATGACAATGTGGCTGTCTTGCCCCTTACAAGAAAGCCAACCCCATGCATGCTAAAAATCTTGCCGCCGCAGCGCTGGCTGTGGCGGGCTTTGCCTTTGGTCCGATCGTACACGCTGCCGACATAACCGGCGCCGGCGCGACCTTCCCGTTCCCGATCTATTCCAAGTGGGCTGACGCCTACAAGACGAAGACCGGCGTGGGCATGAACTACCAGTCGATCGGCTCCGGCGGCGGGATCAAGCAGATACAGTCGAAAACGGTCGACTTCGGCGCCTCCGACATGCCGCTCAAACCGGAGGAACTGGACAAGTCCGGCCTGATGCAGTTTCCGGCGATCATCGGCGGCATCGTGCCGGTCGTGAACATCGACGGCGTCGCTCCAGGTGCCCTGAAATTCACCGGGCCCGTCCTCGCAGACATCTATCTCGGCAAGATCAAGTCATGGGACGACAAGGCGATTACGTCCTTGAATCCGGGTCTCAAGATTCCTGCCGAGCCGATCACCGTCGTCCGGCGCTCCGACGGCTCGGGGACCACCTTCAACTTCACGGACTACCTTTCGAAGATCAGTCCGGAATGGAAAGAGAAGGTCGGCTCGAGCACCGCGGTCGCCTGGCCGGAGGGCGTGGGCGGCAAGGGCAACGAGGGCGTTTCCTCGTACGTGCAGAGAATCAAGGGATCGATCGGCTACGTCGAGTACGCCTATGCCAAGAAGAACAATATGACTTACGCGCTGGTGCAGAACAAGGAAGGCCAGTATCCGAAACCCGACAACGACACCTTCCAGGCCGCCGCGGCCTACGCCGACTGGAAGAACGCGCCGGGGTACTATCAGATCATCACCAATTCACCCGGCAAGGATTCGTGGCCGATCGCCGCCACGAGCTTCATTCTGATGCACAAGACCCAGGACAAGCCGGCGAACGCGCAGGAAGTCCTCAAGTTCTTCGACTGGTCGTTCAAGAACGGGCAGAAGATGGCCGAGGAGCTCGACTACGTTCCGCTGCCGGCCGCCCTGATTTCGCAGATCGAAAGCAGCTGGAAGACGCAGATCAAGGACGCGTCGGGCAAGCCCGTCTGGAACTAGCCACGAGAGTGATGTTTTGCACCGCCGGCCCGGGTTTCCGGGCCGGCTTGTCGTCCAGGCGTATATCATGTCGACCACCGCGTCCGCAGCCACGATCTTGACGTCCGCCGAGAGCGCTCAGGTCACCCGCCGCGAGCCGACACCGCCGGGGAAGCGCGAAGCCTCAGCGCGCTGGCAGGACGCGCTGTTCGAGAAGACGACGTTTTTCTTCGCGCTGTTCGTGCTGGCATTGCTCGCGGCGATCATCGGATCGCTCGTCTACGGCGCGATTCCCGCGCTCCAGGCCTTCGGGCCGAAATTCTTCATCACCAACGTCTGGAATCCGGTCACGCATCAGTTCGGCGCGCTCGCGCCGATCTACGGCACGCTGGTGACCTCCGCGATCGCGCTGGTGATCGGCATTCCGGTCAGTTTCGGCATCGCGCTGTTCCTGACCGAGATGTGCCCGCCGATTCTGAAGCGCCCACTCGGCACCGCGATCGAATTGCTCGCCGCGATCCCCAGCATCATCTACGGCATGTGGGGGCTGTTCATTTTCGCGCCTGTCTTCGCCGACACGATCCAGCCGGCGCTCGGGGCTACGCTCGGAAGGCTGTGGCTGATCGGCCCGCTGTTCAGCGGCGCGCCCAACGGCATCGGCATGCTTGCCGCGGGCTTCATCCTCTCGATCATGGTGATTCCGTTCATCGCCTCGGTGATGCGCGACGTGTTCGAGATCGTGCCGCCCGTGCTCAAGGAGTCCGCATACGGCATCGGCTGCACGACCTGGGAAGTGGTGTGGAACATCGTGCTTCCGTACACGCGCGTGGGCGTGATCGGCGGCATCATGCTGGGCCTCGGTCGCGCGCTGGGCGAGACGATGGCGGTGACCTTCGTGATCGGCAACGCCTATCGGATCAGCCCATCGCTGTTCGAAGCGGGCAACTCGATCGCCTCCGCGCTCGCCAACGAGTTCAACGAGGCCGCCGACCCCGTGCATCTTTCGTCGCTGATCACGCTGGGATTGGTGCTGTTCATCCTCACCTTCATCGTGCTCGCGTGCTCGCGGCTGCTGCTCGCGCAGCTCGCCAAGGGCGAAGGCAAGCAGACCTGATACTTCGTCATGACCGCGTCGAACGCTCTTTATCGCCGCCGCATCTGGCTGAACCGGTGGAACCTCGCCATGTCGCTGCTGACGATGGCCTTCGGCATGCTGTTCCTGTTCTGGATCCTCATCACCTTGTTCATGCGCGGCTTCGAGGCGCTCTCGCCGGCGCTCGTCACGCAGATGACCCCGCCGCCGGGAAGCGACGGCGGGCTCGCCAACGCGATCTTCGGCAGCCTGGTGATGGTCGCGGTGGCGACCCTCATCAGCACGCCGATTGGAATACTCGCGGGCATTTATCTCGCCGAATTCGGCAAGACCGGCTGGGTTGCCTCGCTCACCCGCTTCATCAACGATATTCTGCTCTCCGCGCCTTCGATCGTGATCGGGCTTTTCGTCTATACCGTGGTCGTGGCGAAGGTGCAGCACTTTTCGGGCTGGGCAGGATCGTTTGCGCTTGCGCTGCTCGCCGTGCCGGTCGTCGTGCGCACCACCGAGAACATGCTGCGGCTGGTCCCGAACAGCCTGCGCGAGGCGGCCATCGCGATGGGCGCGCCGATGTGGAAGGTGATCATGATGGTCACGCTGAAGGCGATACGCGCCGGCGTCATCACCGGCGTCTTGCTCGCGGTCGCACGCATCTCCGGCGAGACGGCGCCGCTCCTGTTCACTGCGCTCAACAACCAGTTCTGGAACGCCGACATGAACGCGCCGATGGCGAACCTGCCGGTGGTGATCTTCCAGTTCGCGATGAGCCCGTTCGAGGAATGGCAGCACCTTGCCTGGGCGGGAGCGCTCATCATCACGCTCGCGGTACTGCTGCTGAACGTCATGGCGCGCGTATTCTTCCGGCAAAGCGCGCCGAAATAGCGGAGAAGAGAAAACCATGAACCTAGAAGCGGTGGCGCTCCGACCGGAAGTAACTTCGAAGGCCAACGGCGGAGCGCCGACCAAGATCGCGGTGCGACATCTCGACTTCTATTACGGGAGTTTCCAGGGGTTGAAAGACATCAACCTCGAGATCGCCGAGCGCCGCGTCACCGCGTTCATCGGGCCGTCGGGCTGTGGCAAGTCGACCCTGCTGCGCACTCTCAACCGCATGTACTCGCTCTACCCTGGCCAGCGCGCCGTAGGCGAGATCATGTTCAACGGGCGCAACATTCTCGACGCCGGCGTGGATCTCAACATGTTGCGCGCGAAGGTCGGCATGGTGTTCCAGAAGCCCACACCCTTCCCGATGTCGATCTACGACAACATCGCCTTCGGCGTTCACTTGTACGAGAGTTTGAGCTCGCGCGAGATGGACGAGCGCGTCGAATGGGCGCTCGCCAAAGCCGCGATGTGGGACGAGGCGAAAAACAAATTGAAGCAGAGCGGGATGGCGCTATCAGGCGGTCAGCAGCAGCGGCTTTGCATCGCGCGCGCCGTAGCGGTGAAACCTGAAGTGCTGCTCCTGGACGAGCCGACCTCGGCGCTGGACCCGATCTCGACTGCCAAGATCGAGGAGCTGATCAGCGAGCTCAAGGCCGACTACACGATCGCCATCGTGACGCACAACATGCAGCAGGCTGCGCGCGTTTCCGACTACACTGCCTATATGTATCTGGGCGAGCTGATCGAATTCGGCGTCACCGACGAGCTGTTCCTCAAGCCGTCGCGCAAGGAAACCGAGGATTACATCACCGGCCGGTTTGGTTGAGGCTAAATAGGGATGAGCATGGGCGAGCACACCTACAAGCAATTCGACGCCGAGATGGAGGAGATCCGCTCCGGCGTGATGGCGATGGGCGGACTGGTCGAAACGCAAATTGCGCGCGCGATCGAGGCTCTGCGCCATCCGGACGTCGACCAGATCGATACGGTGGCTGCGGACGAGGCGGCGATCAACCGGATGCAGATGTCGATCGACCAGCAGTGCAGCCAGATCATCGCCAAGCGACAGCCGGCAGCGATCGACCTGCGCATGATTTTGATCGTGGTACGGATCGTCAACGAGCTCGAGCGGATTGGCGACGAGATCAAGAAAATCGCCTACAAGGCGCACGAGATGCAGCGCCCCGAGCGGCTAACCTCGGTGCGTCTGCACGACATCACCCGCGCTGCGGAGCTCGCCGAGCGCAACCTGCAACTCGCGCTCGATGCGTTCGCGCGCCTCGACGTGAGTGCTGCCGCCACGGTCATCGGCAACGACGAGGCGATCGACGCGGCCTTCCTCGCCATCCTGCGCCAGCTGATCAGCTACATGATGGAAGACCCGCGGACGATCACGCCCGCGCTTGAGATCGTGTTCATCGCCAAGTCGATCGAGCGCATCGGCGACCACGCCAAGAACATCGCCGAGAATGTGGTGCAGGTTGTGAAAGGCAAGGACGTGCGCCACGCGACAGCGGAAGAAATTCGCGCCGAGGTGGCCGAATAAGCGGACCTCAACGATGATGCCTTCGATCCTGGTTGTCGAAGACGAGCCCGCGATCCAGGAGCTGCTGCGGGTCAATCTCGAGGATGCCGGTTTCGCGGTCCGCACCGTCGCCGACGCGGAGAGCGCGCTGGCGCAGATCAAGCACGCGCTGCCCGATCTGCTGCTTCTCGACTGGATGCTGCCCGGCCAGTCCGGCCTCGCGCTGGCGCGCGGGTTGCGCGGCGAGGCGCGCACGCGTGAGCTGCCGATCATCATGGTGACCGCGCGCGGCGAGGAAGCCGATCGCGTGGCGGGCCTCGAGGCCTGGGTCGACGACTACGTCACCAAGCCGTTCAGCCCGCGCGAGCTGAAGGCGCGCATCAAAGCGGTGTTGCGGCGTCGCGCGCCGGAAGCGGCCCAGGAAACCCTTGTCGTCGGACCCCTTCGCCTCGATCCGGCGACGCATCGCGTCACAGCGAACGATGCGCCGGTGCAGCTGGGACCGACCGAGTTCCGTCTGCTCAAATTCCTGATGGCGCGTCCCGAGCGCGTGCATAGCCGCGCGCATCTGCTCGATCAGGTGTGGGGTGATCACGTCTACATCGAGGAGCGCACGGTCGACGTCCACATCCGGCGCCTGCGCCTCGCCCTCGGCCCCTCGGATTGCGCACGGATGATCGACACCGTGCGCGGCGGCGGCTACCGGCTCGCCGCGCCGCGGTGATCGACCCATGAGCGCGATCTGGCGGCGAGGCTTGCTTCCGCCGCTGGGCCTTGCGGTCGTCGCGTTGATAGTGTGGCCCCTCGCGGGCGCGATCGTCGGGCTCGCGCTATTCGCGATCGGTGTGATCGCCCTGCTCGGCTGGCATCTGTATCAGCTCGACACGCTGACACGCTGGGCAAGCGGGCCGCTGGAAGTGCCGGTTCCCGAAGGGCGTGGGGCTTGGGAGACCGCTTACGGTGCGCTCTATCACCGCGTGCGGATGCGCGCGGCGCGGCAGCGCGACCTGCGGCTCGCGCTCGACCGTTTCGTGAGCGGGGCCGAGGCGCTGCCCGACGGTGTCGTCGTGCTCGACACCGGCGATCGCATCCAGTGGGCGAATCCGCGCGCGCAGACACATTTGGGCATCGATCTGCGCCACGACGTCGGCGCGCCGATCGTCAACCTGGTGCGCCAGCCGGCCTTCGTGCAATACCTGGCGGCCGGCGACTTCAGCGACCCGGTTGTGATTACCTCGCAGCGCGAGGCCGGCGCGACGCTGTCGATCCAGATCGTGCCTTTCAGCGTCGAGCAGAAGCTGCTGATGAGCCGCGACATCACCCGGCTCGAAGCCGTGGCGCGCCTGCGGCGCGACTTCATCGCCAACGTCTCGCACGAGCTGAAGACGCCGCTCACCGTGCTCGGCGGCTTCCTTGAAACGCTCGCGGATCTACAGCTCGACGAGCGCCAGCGTCGCCGCTATCTCGCGTTGATGGCCGAGCAGGCTCAGAACATGCAGCGCCTCGTGGACGATCTGCTCACGCTTTCTTCGCTCGAGAGCGAGCACAGCATCCTGCAGGAAACCGAGTTCGCTATCGTGCCGCTGCTCTTGCAGGTGTCGGCCGACGCCAAAGCGCTCTCGGCCGATCGGCACGAGATCACGCTCTCGATCCGCGACGCGGCGAACGTCACCGGCAACCGCGACGAGCTGGCGAGCGCCTTTAGCAATTTGGTAAGCAACGCCGTGCGCTACACGCCCGAGGGCGGCCGCATCGCGCTCGACTGGCGCGTGTCACCGGACGGAGGCGAGTTCACGGTCGCCGACACCGGCATCGGCATCGCGGCCGAGCACATTCCGCGCCTCACCGAGCGGTTCTATCGCGTCGATCGCAGCCGATCGCGCGCGACCGGGGGCACCGGGCTCGGGCTAGCCATCGTCAAGCACGTGCTGATCCGCCACCAGGCGGAGCTCGTCATCGACAGCGCACCGGGTCAGGGCAGCCGCTTCACAGTGCGTCTGCCGGCGAGACGCATCAAGGTCGTGGCCGAGCCGGCTACGTCTGATACCTAAGTGGGCACGACGCCGGCGGGATGCTGAGAGTGATCACGCCTGGCGCAGCATTGCCCGGCCGAAGAAGCCAGTCGCGAGGTCGCGGGTGCATTCCTGCACCCACTCCCAGCGCGGGCCGCCGTTATAGACCTGCTGGCGCTGCGTCAGGACGTTGACCACCGTGACCGAGTAGTCGTTTTCTTCCGCCGGTTGGGTCGCGTTACGCATTACGTGCAGCTCGAAGTGCTCGTGCCTGAAGCCGAGGCGGCTCAGCGCGATCTCGAACTCCTGCTTCTCTCCGAGTTGCTCGATAACGCGGCAGGCGCCTTCGCAATGAACGGTCATCGGAACCTCGCGATGGAACACACGAGCGACGATTCTCGCCCGAGAAGTCTTACAGGCCGGTGACTAGTTGGCGGCAGCTCGAATGGCGCTGGCGAAATCCTCGACCGCGGCGTCGCGCGCCGCGCCGCCGGGCGCGGTCGAATAGACTTCGCCGATCGGCGCAATACCGAATCGGCGCTCGATCGTCGCCAGGATCGCTGTCGTGTCGTACTGCGTATGGTCAACCGCCGATTTCGAGAAGTGCCGCGACACCAGCAGCGCCGGCACGCGCGTCCCCGGCCCGAACTTGTCATGCGGACCCGAGGCGCCGCCCTGGCCGGGCGGGGCAACGTGATCCCAGGATCCGCCGAACTCGTCGTAAGTGATGATCACGAGGGTGTCCTTGCGGCGGGGCCCGCTGTCGATCGCCTGCAGGAGATCGCGCAGATGCCGACTGCCTTCGTCGACCGTCGCGTATCCGGGGTGCTCGTTCTCCTCGCCGATCGGCTTCACGAAGCTCACCGCCTTCAGCTTCCCGCTCTTCGCCGCGG
>DATKJP010000288.1:0-26519 GCA_035543635.1 Casimicrobiaceae bacterium | reverse complement strand
CATCATCAGCGCGATGCGCCGCTCGGAGAGCGCGCCCACTTCCGCGATCGCGAGCGCCATGTTGTCGGCCGCGAGCGCGACCGGCTCGGCGTGAAAATTGCCGCCCGAGAGGACTTCGCCATCGCTCGCAAACACGAGCGGATTGTCCGACACCGCGTTCGCCTCGGTGAGCAGGATCTGTGCGGCTTGACGCAACTGGTCGAGGCAGGCGCCCATCACCTGCGGCTGGCAGCGCAGGCTGTACGGATCCTGCACGCGCGGGCAGTCGCGATGCGAGGCGCGAATGCCGCTTCCTTCGAGAAGCTCTCTATAGATGCGCGCCGCGTCGCGCTGGCCGCGGTGCCCGCGCAGATCCTGGATGCGCGGGTCGAAGGGCGTGTCGCTGCCGAGACAGGCGGCGACCGCGAGCGCGCCGCCGACGAATGCTGCGGACATCGCGCGCTCGGCAGCGAAGAGCGCGGAGAGCGCGAGTGCGGTCGAGACCTGGGTGCCGTTGAGCAAAGCGAGTCCCTCTTTCGGCCCGAGCCGCAGTGGCTCGATGCCCGCCCTGCGCAGCGCTTCTGGCGCAGGTACGGTCGTGCCATTGACGCGCGCTACGCCCTCGCCGATCAACACGCCCGCGAGATGCGCCAGCGGCGCGAGATCGCCCGACGCGCCGACCGATCCCTGGCTCGGGATGCACGGCACGATCTCAGCGTTGAGCATGCGCACCAGCGTGTCGACGATCTCGTAGCGCACTCCCGAATGGCCGCGCGCGAGCGACGCGATCTTGAGCACGACCGTAACGCGCACGACCGCATCGTCGAGCAGCGGCCCGGTGCCGGCCGAATGCGAGAGCACGAGCGCGCGCTGCAGTTCGGACAGACGCTCGGCATCGATGTGCGTCCTCGCCAGCGAACCGAAGCCGGTGTTGACGCCGTAAACCACGCGGCCTTCACTGATCACGCGCGCGATCGTCGCCGCCGAAGCGTCTATGCGCCCACGCGCCGCGTGTTCGAGCTCGATGCGCTGGGGCGCTTGCCAGATGCTGCGAAGCTGGGCGAGCGCTAGCGCTCCGGCGGAGATATCGAGAGTGGTCATGCGGATGGGTGTCCGCGGACGGCGCCGCGGCACGCTGATTTTGCCAGATTCTTCGTGCTTCAACCTTCCCGAGGCTGCACGCCGTCGCGGTAGAATCTGCACGCTTGAGCCGCACTCCGCCATGAAGAAGTCTCCCGCAAACGCCCTGCCAGGCTTCGACGACCCGTTCGGCGCGCACACGCCGATGATGCAGCAGTACCTGCGCGTCAAGGCCGAGCACCCGGACAAGCTCGTCTTCTACCGCATGGGCGACTTCTACGAGATGTTTTACGGCGATGCGGAGCGTGCGGCACCCATGCTCGATATAACGCTCACCGCGCGCGGCGCATCGGCGGGCGCCCCGATCCCGATGGCGGGCGTGCCGCATCACGCGGTAGAGCAATATCTCGCCAAGCTCGTCCGGCTCGGCGAGTCGGTCGCGATCTGCGAGCAGATCGGCGATCCCGCGACCTCGAAGGGACCGGTCGAGCGGAAAGTCACGCGCATCGTCACACCGGGGACGCTGACTGATGCTGTGCTGCTCGACGCGAGGCGCGACTCGCTGCTCGTCGCGCTCAGTCCGGCGCGGCAACGCGTAGGCATCGCCTGGCTCAGTCTCGCCGGAGGGCAATTGCGATTGCGCGACGTCGCGGCAGGCGAGCTCGTCGGCGAGTTACAGCGCATCGTCCCGAGCGAGTTGCTGTATCCCGATGGCAACGGGATCGCGCTTCCTTCCGGCGTGCCGGCACGTGCGCTGCCGCCGTGGCAGTTCGACGCTGACGCAGCCAAGCGCAGGCTCGTCGAGCAGCTCGGCACGCTCGATCTTTCCGCGTTCGGCGCGAGCGATGCGCCGCTCGCCGTTCAGGCCGCCGGCGCGCTGCTGCAATACGCGCAGTCGACGCAGCAGGCGGCGTTGGCCCATGTGCGCTCGCTCGTCGTCGAGCAAGTTGGGGATCTTCTCGCGCTCGATGCCGCCACGCGCCGCAATCTCGAGATCACCGAGACCTTGCGCGGCGAGCCTGCGCCGACACTCTTGTCGCTGCTCGATGGCTGCGCGACTCCGGCGGGAAGCCGCCTGCTGCGCCAGTGGCTCGGAGCGCCTCGCCGCGAGCGTGAGACCGCCAAGGCACGGCACACTGCGATTGCTGAGCTGATCGCCTCGCCCGTACCGCGCAGCCATCTCGCTGCCGATTTGAAGCGCACCGTCGATGTCGAGCGCGTCGCAGCGCGCGTCGCGCTCGGTAATGCGCGGCCGCGCGATCTCTCGGGATTGCGCAATACGCTGCGGCGCCTGCCGACGATCCGCGAGTCCGTCGCGACGATGAATGCGCCGCTGCTCGCCCAGTCCGCGAAAGCGCTTGTCATCGATCTCAAATGGGCGGCGCTGCTCGAGCGTGCGATCGCCGAGGAGCCCGCCGCCAGCGTGCGCGACGGCAACGTGATCGCGCGCGGTTACGATGCGGAGCTGGACGAATTGCGCGAGATCAAGGATGGGTGCGGAGCGTTTCTGGTCGAACTGGAAGCGCGCGAGCGGGCTCGTACAGGCATCGGCAACCTCAAGGTCGAGTACAACCGAGTGCATGGCTTCTACATCGAGGTGACCAACGCAAACGCGCAGCGCGTCCCAGACGATTACCGTCGGCGCCAGACGATGAAGAACGCCGAGCGCTACATCACACCCGAGCTCAAGACTTTCGAGGACAAGGCGCTATCTGCCGAGGAGCGCGCGCTCGCGCGCGAGAAGGCGCTCTTCGAGCAGCTGTTGCGCGATCTCGCTCCGGCGATTCCTGCATTTCAGGACGCCGCGCTCGCGCTCGCGACGATCGACCTGTGCACCGCGCACGCCGGGCAGGCGCAGGCACTCGGCTGGTCGCAGCCGCTGTTTCGCGATGCTCTGGGAATGACGATACGCGGCGGCAGGCATCCGGTCGTCGAGACGCAGGTCGAGCACTTCATACCGAACGATTTGACGCTCGATCCATCGCGGCGCTTGCTCATCGTGACCGGGCCGAACATGGGCGGCAAGTCGACCTACATGCGGCAGGCGGCGGTGATCGCGTTGCTCGCCTGTTGCGGACTCTACGTTCCCGCCCAAGCGGCCGAAATCGGGCCGCTCGACGCGATCTACACGAGGATCGGCGCCGCCGACGATCTCGCCGGCGGGCGATCAACCTTCATGGTCGAGATGACCGAGGCGGCTTACATCCTCAATCGCGCGACGGACGAAAGCCTGGTACTCATCGACGAGATCGGCCGCGGCACCTCGACTTTCGACGGGCTCGCGCTCGCCTGGGCGATCGCGCGCGATCTGGCACAGAAGAACCGGAGCCTCACGCTGTTCGCGACGCATTACTTCGAGCTCACTGCGCTGCCGTCGGAGATGGAAGGCTGTGCCAACGTGCATTTCGACGCGGTCGAGCACAAAGACGGCATCGTCTTCCTGCACGAAGTGGCCGAAGGTCCGGCAAACAAGAGCTACGGCCTGCAGGTTGCGAAGCTAGCTGGCGTGCCGGCCGAATCCGTGCGCTCGGCGCGAAGCTACCTCGCTCGCATCGATCGCTTTAGCGCGCGTCGCGACGCGCACGGAGACCTCTTTGCGGCAGGCGATACCGAGACGGAAGCCGAGTCAAAGGACTCCGCGTTGCGCGAGAAGCTTGCAGCGCTCGATCTCGATACGCTCTCGCCGCGTGAGGCGCAGCAGTTACTGTATGAGCTGAAGAGACTGCTTGAGCAGGAGCCGCCGCGTTGACCGGCGGGCAGCGCTCGCTTCGACGCGACGAATCAGTGCGTCACGCACGAGCGTGACGCACTAATGATGGTGGCCGTCGGGACCGTGCACGTGCCCGTGGGCGATCTCTTCGGCGGTGGCCGCGCGCACGTCGACCACGGTGCAGTCGAAGCGCAGGCGTTGGCCCGCGAGAGGATGGTTGCCGTCGATCACGACCTTGCCTTCCGCGATATCGGTCACAGTGAAGACGCGAGAACCACCCTCATCGCCTTCGCCCTCGGGCTCCTCGAACTGCATCCCGATCTTCACGCCGTCGGGGAAGCGGTCTTCGCTCTCGACGCGCACAAGATCCGCGTCGTACTCGCCGAAAGCGTCATCCGGCTCGAGCGTGACCGAGCAGCGATCGCCGGCCTTCTTCTCCTCGAGCGCCGCTTCGATCTTCGGAAATATGCCGTGATGGCCGCCGTGGATGTAAACGATCGGTTGCTGTGATTCCTCGATCAGCTTTCCTTGCGAGGAGTAGAGTTTGTAGGTAAGCGTTACGACGCTGTCGGCGGCGATGTTCACGGTGCAGTCCCGAATGCGCGAATGAGAGGCCATTCTACCGTGGCGACGCTGACCGGCTCTACAATCCGCAGATGGAGGACGGCCTGCTCGGCGGATTGACGCCATCGCAATTCCTGCGCCGCTACTGGCAGAAGAAGCCGCTCCTCGTTTCGTCGGCGATCGCCGGTTTCAATGGCGTGCTGTCCGTCGACGCGCTCTTCGCTCTCGCTGCGCGCGACGAAGTCGAGTCGCGCCTCGTCGTGCGAGAGCGTGGGCGGTGGTCGCTCAGGCACGGGCCATTCATGAGGTCGGATCTGCGCGACCTGCCGGCGCGCAACTGGACGCTGCTCGTTCAGAGCGTGAATCTGCACCTCGCAGAAGGCGATGCGCTGTTGCGGCGCTTCGATTTCATTCCGTACTCTCGCCTCGACGATCTGATGGTGAGTTTCGCCGCGCCCGGCGGTGGAGTCGGGCCGCACGTCGACTCGTACGACGTTTTTCTGCTCCAGGGCGCCGGGCGGCGCCGGTGGCGCGTCAGCCGTCAGCGCGATCTCGTACTGGTGCCGAAGCTTCCGCTCAAGATCCTCGCCCGCTTCCGCGCGCAACGCGAATGCCTGCTCGGCCCCGGCGACATGCTCTATCTGCCGCCGCAGGTCGCGCACGAAGGAACAGCAGTGGACGCCTGTATGACGTACTCGATCGGATTCCGCGCGCCGGCGGCGCAGGAGCTGGCGATCGCATTTCTCGATTGGCTGCGCGACCGCATCGCGCTCGATGGCCGCTACGCCGATCCCGGCCTTGTCGCGTCAAAGCGCGAGCCGGCGCGTATCGGAGCGTCGCTGCGCCGCTATGCTGTCACGACGCTCTCCCGTGTCGCCTGGGACGAGCGCGATGCCGCGCGGTTTATCGGCTGCTACCTGACCGAGCCGAAGCTCGGGGTTCGTTTCGAGCGACCTCGGCGTCCCCTCGACAAAGAAACTTTCGAGCTAGCGGCCATGCGGCGCGGGCTGCGTTTGGACACGCGCGCGCAGTTACTCTACGATGCTCGACGTCTCTTCATCAACGGCGACGCCATGATCTGGCCCGCGCGCGCTGCGGGAACGCTCAAGAAACTCGCCAACGAGCGCCGTCTTTCCGGCGCGGAGCTTCGCCGCTCGGCGCCGCTCGAGATTCTGCATGGCTGGTATCGCGATGGCTTCATCCACCTCGACTGAATCGCCGCTTCCGCCGCGCTCGGTGGAGCTTGCGAGCGTTGCCGAGCAGTCCGCAGCGATCGACGAGCTGATCGGGCTCGCGCAGCGGCGAATCCGCGTGTTCGATCAGGACCTCTCGCACACCGGCTGGAACCTCGCCGCTCGCACCGATCGGCTCGCTCAGTTTCTGCGCGAAGCGCGCGGCCGGCGGCTGGACGTCATCGTGCACGACACGCACTACATCGAGAGCGCGTGTCCGCGGCTCCTCGGGCTGTTGCGAACCTACAGCTTTGCGGTGACGATCTATCGGACGGGAACCGAAGCGAGGCTCGCGACCGATCCGCTCATCATCGTTGACGACCGGCACTATCTGCATCGCTTCCACTTCGAGCAGTCGCGCGCGGCAATGGGGATAAACCAGCCCGATCAGACTCGGCCGCTCGCCGCGCGCTTCGAGGAGATCTGGGCCACCGGGGAGCCCGGACTGAACGCAACCGTTCTGGGGCTTTAGCTAGCTGCGCGCCGTGTGGTACGCTACACGCTTCGGGAGGAGACTTTATGGCTGCGACGCGGAGCACGCTCGCGCGATCGCTGACTTTGAAGCACTCGCCGAACCGCGAAGGGCGAGTTCGCCGATGGTTCGCTGAATTCGTACTACTCCATTCACTTTCGAGCAAGGGAAACCCATGACCAAGTCTGTTCTCATCGCCGCCGCGCTGGCGCTCGCGCTCGTCGGCTGCAGCGACAGCAACAAGGCAGCGGCCGACAAGGCCGCCGCGGACGCGAAGGCGGCCGCCGACAAGGCAGCAGCGGCGACCAAGGAAGCCGCTGACAAGGCAACCGCAGCGGCCAAGGAAGCCGCGGACAAGACAGCCGATGCCGCCAAGAGCGCAGCCGATGCGATGAAGTCACCCGCTCCGGCGTCCGGCGGGGCAATGACCGCACCGGCTCCTGCTGCGCCCGCGGATCAGACGAAGAAGTAAGCGCCAGACTCTGCTCTGCGCTTCGGAGCGCAGATGCGAAAGAGCCGGCCTGCGGGCCGGCTTTTTTGTTGCGCGTAGCTTGCGAATTCCTTACAGCGGCGCGCCGATGCGTTGCGCCACTTCCCGGTACTTCTCGATGACCGTGCCGATGTCGCGGCGGAAACGATCCTTGTCGAGCTTCTCGTGCGACTTCTGATCCCATAGCCGGCAACCGTCGGGCGTGAACTCGTCGCCGAGCACGAGGGGGCCCTTTGGATCGGCCAGCGGATGACCGAACTCGAGCTTGTAATCGACGAGATCGATGCCCGCATGGGCGAACATCGGCTTCAGCACCGCGTTCACCTTGTGCGTGAGCGCCTTCATTTGCGCGATCTCGTCCACGGTGGCCCAGCCGAGCACGCGAATGTGATCATCGTTGACCAGCGGATCGTGCAGCGGATCGCTCTTCAGGAAAAACTCGAAGATCGGCTCCGGCAGCCGCAGCCCTTCCTCGATGCCATAGCGCTTGGCCATCGAGCCGGCGCAGATGTTGCGCACGACGCACTCGATCGGCACCATCTTCATCGCCTTCACCAGCGATTCGCGCTCGTTCAGCACCCGCAGGAAATGCGTGGCTACGCCGGCAGAGGCCAGCCTGCCCATGACGTAGGCGTTGATCTTGTTGTTGGTTTCGCCCTTCAGGTCGAGCTTGGCGAGCTTGGCGCCGTCGAACGCCGAGACATCGTCGCGATAATGCATCACCAATAAATTCGGATCGTCGGTCGCGTAAACCGTCTTGGCCTTGCCGCGGTACATCTCCTGCCGTTTTTCCATCGCAAATCTCCGTTCGCAGTCCGTTATACGAATTCACGCCAATCGAAGCCCCGCTCCTGATCGGCGATGCCGACCCACTCCGGAGCGCAGTGCACCGCCTGCGCCAGCGCCGCCCGCGCCAGCTCGGGGCGGTTGTTCTCGCGCGAGAGATGCGCCGCAATGAGATGCTTGAGCCGCGACGTGTCGATGCGGCCGAGAAGCTGCGCGGCCGCGGTGTTGTCGATGTGGCCGAACTTGCTCGCGATGCGCTGCTTGAGCGACGGCGGGTAGTCCCCGTTACACAGCATGTCGAGATCGTGGTTGCATTCGAGGACCAGCGCGTCGCAGCCGGAGAGGCTGGCTTCCACGTGCGCGGTACTGGTGCCGAGATCGGTGAGCACGCCCAGCCGCCGGCAGCCGTCCGAGCAGACGAACTGGACCGGCTCGCGCGCGTCGTGCGGAACGGGAAACGGACGCACTTCGATGTCGCCGATGTCGAGCACGTCGTGGCTGTCGAAGCTCTTCACCGTCGCGACCTCTGCAAACGCTTCGGACACGACCGTCAGCGTGCCGAAGGTCATCCATACGGTGGTCCCGAAGCGTGAGGCGAAGGCCGCGACGCCGCCGATGTGATCGCCGTGCTCGTGCGTCACGACGATCGCGGTCAGCATCTCCGGTTCCACACCCGCGCGCTGCAGCCTGGCCACCGTATCGCGAATGCCGAAGCCGCAGTCGATCAGGATACGGGTCTTGCAGGCCTCGACGAGGAGAGCATTGCCTTCGCTTCCGCTCCCCAGCGACGTGAAGCGCACAGGGTCAGCGCCGGGCGTCGGTGAAGCGGCGCGCCGCCGCGCTCACTTGAGCTGATCCTGCAGGAGCGCCAGGATCTTGTCGCTGTTCGCCGAGCGATCCGTCGCGCCGGACGGATCCTCCACCGTCACGACGCTGTTGGGATCGACCTGCGTCACGACGACCCGGTATTGCTCCGGCTTGCCTTTCTGGTTCGACTTCCAGAACTGAAGCGTGTCGAGCAAGCCCTTGCTCTTCTTCGGGTCGAGGTCGGGGTCGGAATAGCGAACGTAGTAAAGCCCCTTCGAGCGGTCGCGGTCGACGACGGTGAATCCGGTGCGATCGAGCGCTAGGCCGACGCGGCGCCAGGCGCGGTCGAAGGAGTCGTCGACGACGAGCTTGCTTGCGCCGTCGTTGCCTTTTTCGATACGCGCGCGCGCCGGCTGCTTCGGCAGCCCGGCGACCGCCGCGGCGGCCTGCGCCTGCGGCGTGCCGAGCTTCACCATGATGCGCTGGAGAAATTCGGCCTCGAGCTCGGGATTTGGCGGCGCGGGCTGCCACTGCCAGTCCTCGGGCGAGCCGCCCTTGGTCTTGGTCGGTACTTGCGCCGAGCCGCGGTGCGAGATGTAGATCTCGACCGTCCCCTGCTCGCTGCCGCGCTCGATGCGCGTGCGGAACTTGTCGCGCGTGTAGGTATCGGTCGCGAACTCGAGATACTTCGACACATACTTCGCGAGGCCTTCCTGCGGCGCGGCGGCGCGGTTTTCGGCCCAGTCGGTTTCCATGATGCCCAGCGCAGGCTGCTCCTGGGCAATGACGAAGCCGTTCTGCTCCCAGAACTCGCGCATCTGACTCCATGCCGCCTCAGGCGACATCTTCGCGACGAGCCAGCGCTCGGAGCCGGCGCGCACCAGACGCACCTCGGTGCTGCGCGGCAGAAGCTCGGTGGTCTTGCCGGCGGCGCGCGCCGCGGCGGCCCCGGACGCCGTTTGCGTCGCATAGCGGTCGTCGTACGCAGGCGAGGACAGATCGGGCGGGATCTCGAGCGCGGGCGAGCTCGACGCCGACTTGTAATCGATCTTCTTGCCGATCGAGGTGGTCATGCTTTCGCAGCCCGCGAGCAGCGCGGCGGCGATCGTAGCGCACAACCCGGCGGCGCCGAGTCGAGCGAAAAGCTGGAAGTGCGTCATGCCAGTTTCTCCGTCATGAGACAGCCGGCTTCGCGCAGCGCCGCGCGAACCGCATCGTGATGTTGAGCCGCGAGCGGAGTCAACGGCAGCCGCAACTCGCCGGCGATGATACCCATTTCCGCGAGCGCCCATTTCACCGGGATCGGATTCGCTTCCACGAAGAGCTTCCGGTGCAGAGGCAGCAGACGGTTGTTTGCTTCTCGCGCCCCGGCGATGTCGCCGGCCAGCGCCCGCGAGCACATCTGCGACATCAGCTTCGGCGCGACGTTCGCGGTGACCGAGATCACGCCGTGTCCGCCGATCAGCATCACCGGCAGGCCGACGAGGTCATCGCCGCTGTAGACGGCAAACTCGCGCTTGCCCGCCGCGGCGAGCGCGCGGATGAGCTCGCTCGCGCGGCCGAGGTCCGATGTCGCATCCTTGAGGCCGATGATGCCGGGCACCTGCGCGAGACGCAGCACCGTGTCGTTGGCGAGATCGGCCGAAGTGCGGCTCGGCACGTTGTACAGAATCACCGGCAGATCGACTTTCTCAGCGATGCTGCGGAAATGCCGGTACAGGCCCTCCTGAGTCGGCTTGTTGTAGTACGGAACGACGGACAGCGAGGCGGTGGCGCCGACTTTTCTCGCGTAGCCGGCAAGCTCGATCGCTTCCGCGGTCGCGTTGCCGCCGGTGCCGGCGATCACCGGAATCCGGCCCGCGGTGTGATCGACCGCGGTCTTGATGAGCAGGCAATGCTCCTCCACGTCCACCGTCGGCGACTCACCCGTCGTGCCGACTACGACGATCGCGTTGGTGCCGTTCGTGATGTGCCAGTCGATGAGCTTGCGCAACCCCGCGAGATCGAGTGCACCGCCGGGCTGCATCGGCGTAACGATCGCGACCAGACTACCTTTGAGCATCGACACCGGTCCGGAAAAGGCGCCATTTTACCCGAATCACCGCGGGCGTCGGAGCGCCCCGCGTCGGCGTCACCGAAACTCAGACGGGCAGCGCGGGAGGCCAGCGCCGCGAGTGGCCGACGGCCGCGAGCCGTTGCACCACCGCGGGCGGCTCGCCGTCGATGACGCCCTGTTCGAACGCGACCACGGTCAGATGATCACGCGCGAATCGCAGAAGCTCGTCGCGCGCAAGCAGGAAGTCAGGGTTTTTCGGCTTACCGTAAGCTTCGTTGCCGGCGGCGAAGGTTTCGTAGAGCAGTACGCCGTCGTCCGCAAGCGCGCCGCGCAAGTGCGGAAAGAGCGCACGATGGAGATAGTTCACCGCCACGATAGCGTCGAAGCGCTCGCCGGCGAGCGGCCAGGCGCCGGCCTCGAGATCGAGCGCGCGCGTCTCGATGCCCGGCGCGGATTCGAAGCTCGCGAGGGTCGCGGGATCGCGATCCACAGCGAGCACGCGCACCCCGCGCGCCGCGAAGAAGCGCGCATGCCGGCCGTGTCCCGCGGCGAGATCGAGGAGCCGCGCGCCAGGGGGAACGAGCGCGGCGAAGCGCACGATCCACGGCGACGGCTCGATGGCGCGGTGCTGCTTCGATGGCGTACTCATCCTCGTGCGCGTCGGCGCGGCGGAGGTGTTGCGCGCGCCGGCGTTGTGCGCTCCGGCTCGTCCGCGTCCTTGCGCGCTTCCTCGAGCAGCCAATCGGCGAAGGACTGCGCTCCGGGCCGCTTGCCCGCACGCGCCGTAGTGACGATGAAATAGGCACGCGTCGTCGCGTATTTGTTGCGAAACGGCGCGACGAGCTTGCGTTCCTTGAGCAAGTTGTTGATCAGCGGGACCCGCCCGAGCGCCACGCCCAGGCCGTCGACGGCGGCCTGCATGACCTCGGCCGAGTGGACGAATTTGAGTGACCCCGCCGGTTTGAGGTCGTGAATGCCGATGGCCGCCAGCCATGCGGACCAGTTGTGCCAGGGGAAACGCCCGCGTTCGTCGTCGATATGCAGCAGCACGTGCTTGGCGAGGTCTTCGGGGCGCTTGAGCGGCCGCGCGGGATCGCATGCGAGCGCTGGCGCGCAAACGGCGAGCAGCCGCTCCCCGAAGAGTAGGCGAGCGCCGGGCGGCGCCATCGCTTCGGTGCAGTAGCGCACCGCGAGGTCGATCTGCTCACGCTCGAGATCGACGATCCGGTCGTCCGCGGAGATGAAAACGTCGACCGTAGGATGAAGTGCACGGAATCGGGACAGCCGCGGGATCAGCCACAGCGAGGCAAATGGCAAGTTCGTCGAAACCGTGAGCGGCTGCGCGGCTTCGTCGCGACGGATTCTCGCCACGGCGTGCTCGAGCTGCTCAAGCACGCTCTTGGCCGTGACCTGCAGGGCCTGCCCCGCATCGGTCAGGCGCAATTCGCGGTGGCGGCGCTCGAACAGCGCCGTGCCAAGCTGCTCCTCGAGGGCGATGATCTGGCGCGATAGCGCCGACTGGGTGAGGAACATCTCCTCTGCCGCGCGCGTGAAGGAGAGGTGTCGCGCCGCTGCCTCGAAGCCGCGCAGAAGGTCGAGCGGGGGCAGGCGCGAGCGGGCGGTTTCAGTCATTCCTTTTTTGCATGCAGATCATGCGGCGAATTCGTTTGTCCGCGAGTGCGATTGCCTCGAAAATACAGTCTGCAATGCCGGTGCTGATCGAAGTTCAAATGCCCGGTATCAGCATGCATCATACGCATAATTAAGGAGTACCGCCATGCCCTATGACATCTCGACCACGACATCCCGGCACAGCCGCTTCGTGCCCAAGCGTAGCCTGCTGGTGCTCGATGGAGCAGCCGGCATCACCGTCGCGGTGGACCGCGGCCAGCTGTGGGTCACGCTCGAGGGCGAGCCGCGCGACTTCATCCTTGTCAGAGGCATGAAGTTCAAGATCGATCGTGGCGGACGCACCATCCTCGCCGCAGAACAGGACTCGTGGCTGCGCGTCATCCGGCCGACGACGCTGTCGCAGCGGGTACGCGCGTGGCTGGGCCGGGCGAAAACGGCGATCGCCCGGTCATGGTTGACGCGGGTGCAACCGCGCCGGGTTCAATACTACTGAGGCCGGACGCATGAATCGCCATCCGCTTCGCCGGCTCTGCGTTGCCGTCGGACTGGTGCTGCTGTTTCTGGCGGGAACCGCGATCGAAACCGCGGTCGTTCTGCCGGCGCAGGTCCGGGATGATCTCATGCGGGCCGTGGTGGCGCCGATCAGCCCTACGTCTTCGCGAAGCTGATTTCGCCACCGCTGGCGCGGACCTTGATTGTGTCTCCGGCGACGAACTTGCCGGCCAGGATCTCGCGCGCGAGCGGATTTTCGATCTGCTGCTGGATCGCGCGCTTGAGCGGCCGCGCACCATAGACCGGATCGAAGCCGGCCTTCGCCACGTCGGCCAGCGCCGCCGGAGCGACGTCGAGCCTGATCTCGAGCTTGGCGAGCCGCGTTTCGAGCGACTTCAACTGGATGCGCGCTATTGACTCGATGTTCTTCTCCGAGAGCGCGTGAAACACCACGATCTCGTCGATGCGGTTGATGAACTCCGGCCGGAAGGTGGTCTTCACTTCCGCCATCACCGCGAGCTTGATCACGCCGTAGTCGTCGCCGGCCATCTGCTGGATCATCTGCGATCCCAGGTTGGAGGTCATCACGATCACCGTGTTCTTGAAGTCGACCGTGCGGCCCTGGCCGTCGGTCATGCGGCCGTCGTCGAGCACCTGCAGGAGCACGTTGAACACGTCCGGGTGCGCCTTCTCCACCTCGTCGAGCAGGATCACGCTGTAGGGCTTGCGCCGCACCGCCTCGGTGAGATAGCCGCCTTCCTCGTAGCCGACGTAGCCCGGCGGCGCGCCGATCAGCCGCGCCACCGAATGCTTTTCCATGAATTCCGACATATCGATCCGGATCAGGTGTGATTCGGAATCGAACAGGAACTCGGCGAGCGCTTTGCACAACTCGGTCTTGCCCACGCCAGTGGGCCCGAGGAAAAGGAAAGATCCGTAGGGACGATTGGGATCGGAAAGCCCCGAACGAGAGCGCCGGATCGCATCGGAGACGAGACGCACCGCCTCGTCCTGACCGACGACGCGCTTGTGCAGCGCCTCTTCCATATGCAGCAGCTTGTCGCGCTCGCCCTGCATCATCTTCGACACTGGGATGCCGGTGGCACGCGAGACGACCTCGGCGATCTCTTCTGCGCCGACCTGCGTGCGCAGCAGCGTCGGCTTCTTCGAGGCTTCCTTGGCGAGCTTGGTGTCCGCCTTCTTGAGCTGCGCCTCGAGCTGCGGGAGCTTGCCGTACTGCAGCTCGGACATCTTTTGCCAGTCGCCCTTGCGCCGCGCGTCTTCCATCTGGAGCTTGACCTTGTCGATCTCCTCCTTGATGTGCTGCGCGCCCTGGACCTGCGCCTTCTCGGCCTGCCAGATCTCGTCGAGGTCGGCGTACTCGCGCTCGAGGCGCTTGATTTCCTCTTCGATCGCCGCGAGGCGCTTCTTCGAAGCTTCGTCCTTTTCCTTCTTCACCGCCTCGCGCTCGATCTTGAGCTGAATGAGCCTGCGATCGAGCCGATCCATCGCCTCGGGCTTGGAGTCGATCTCCATCTTGATGCGCGCGGCGGCTTCGTCGATCAGGTCGATCGCCTTGTCGGGAAGGAAACGGTCGGTGATGTACCGATGAGACAGCTCGGCCGCGGCGACGATGGCCGGATCGGTGATCTCCACGCCGTGATGGATCTCGTAGCGTTCCTGCAGTCCGCGCAGGATGGCGATGGTCGCCTCGACCGAGGGCTCGTCGACCAGCACCTTCTGGAAGCGGCGCTCGAGCGCCGCGTCCTTCTCGATGTACTTGCGGTATTCGTCGAGCGTGGTCGCGCCGACGCAGTGCAGCTCGCCGCGGGCGAGCGCCGGCTTCAACATGTTGCCGGCGTCGATTGCGCCTTCGGCCTTGCCCGCGCCGACCATCGTATGCAGCTCATCGATGAACACGATCGTGCGCCCTTCGTCGGCGGCGATGTCCTTGAGGACGGCCTTGAGCCGCTCTTCGAATTCGCCGCGATACTTCGCGCCGGCGAGCAATGCGGCCATGTCGAGCGAGAGCACGCGCTTGTTCTTGAGCCCTTCGGGCACCTCGCCGTCGACGATGCGCTGCGCAAGGCCTTCGACGATCGCGGTCTTGCCCACGCCGGGCTCCCCGATCAGCACCGGATTGTTCTTGGTGCGGCGCTGCAGGACCTGAATGACGCGGCGGATCTCGTCGTCGCGGCCGATTACGGGATCGAGCTTGCCGGCGCGCGCGCGCTCGGTGAGATCGATGGTGTATTTGTTCAGCGCCTCGCGCTGACCTTCGGCTTCTTGCGAGTCGACCGCAGCGCCACCGCGCACCGCCTCGATCGCCTTCTCGAGCGCCTTGCGCGTGAGGCCGTGTTCCTTGACGAGGCGCCCGGTCTCGCTCTTGTCGTCGGTGAGCGCGAGTAGGAAGAGCTCCGAGGCGATGAACTGGTCGCCTCGTTTGGTCGCTTCCTTGTCGGTGAGATTGAGAAGGTTGTTGAGGTCGCGCGAGATCGTAATCTCGCCTCCCGTGCCTTCGACCTTGGGCAGCCGCCCGATCGCCTTCGTCAGCGCCGACTTGAGCGCGGGAACGTTGGCGCCGGCGCGCGCGAGCAGCGACGCCGTGCCGCCGTCGTCCTGCGCGAGCAACGCGGACAGCAGATGCTGCGGCTCGATGAAGCCGTTGTCGTTGCCCAGTGCCAGGCTCTGCGCGTCGGCGAGCGCCTGCTGAAACTTGGTGGTCAGCTTGTCCAGACGCATGAAAACCTCCCGAGCCCTTTAGGTGAGGGACCCGGGAGGGTTTTCAAGCGTTCCGGACCAATTAATCGCTTGATTTGGATCAGACTTCCGCCTGCCCTTACTGGCCGACGATCTGGGGCTTGAGCGAGGCGAGGGTGGTAAGCAACTCACCCTTCTCCTTCTCCGGGACTTTGAACTTGTCGAGCGACTTCACCAGATCCTCGACCAGCGCGTTGAAGTCGGCGTCGGTGATGCCCATGCCCTTGTGCGCCGTCTTCATGTCCTTGCCCGTGTAGGTGCATGGACCGCCGCTCGCCTGGCAGATCTGATCGACCAGGTTCCGCTTCAAGTTGGGAATGTTGGCCTTGGCGAAGAAGCCGTTGATGCGCTTGTCGGCGGCGACGTTGGCGACAAAGTCGTCGACCACGGCGGTGATGGCGTCCTTGCCGCCGAGGCGGTCATAGAGCGACTTCTGAGACATCATGCCCATCTGACCGGTCTGGCAGGCGGCAAGCAGCAACGCGGCCGTCAGGGCGAATGGAAATGCGATTTTTCTCAGCATGGCATTCATGCGATTTCTCCTCTCCTTGCAGGTGGTGGGGCAAGCGGGCCTTGCACCCCCCTATACGGACGGCGGCGCGGCGCGGATGCATCCCCAAGCCGCGGTCGGCCCGCCTGCCATGCTAGCATCGTTGTGATCGCCTCCATGAAGCCGGACGACCCGAGACCTTCCGGAGCTGGGCCCTCGCCCAGCGCCAGCTTCCTCAAGGTGATGAGCGCCGTGTTCTGGAGCTTCTTTGGCGTGCGCAAGCGCTCGGCGGGCGAGCGGGACGAGGTGACGATCAAGCTCCACCACGTGATCATCGCGGGGCTCCTCGGCGCCGCGATCCTGGTGGCGGCCGTCGCCACGCTGGTGCATTTCGTGACGCAATTGGCGCCTTAGAGGCCGGAGCCGCCCGACCGGCCGGGTCAACGTTTGCCCGGTGGAGGTCGGGCCGGTAGCTCGGCGCGGGCGAGCGCCACCTCGTCCGCGGCCCTGACGAGCTCGGCGTCCGTCGTGAGCACGTCGGGACAGAGGCGAAGGTATTCGCCACGCGCATCACCGTACACGCCGCGCCGCTCGAGCACCTGCGCCAGCGCGGTTGCGCCGCCGCCGCGGATGACCAGGAACGCACCGCGGTCTTCGCTTCCGCCCTCGGCGGCGATGCCGCGCGCTCCAAGCAGCGCGACCAGCCGCCGCTGCTGGAGCATCGAATACGCGCGCAGGCGAGCCACACCGATCGCCAGCGTGAATCGTTGCCCCGCGCGCGCCTGGTACCAGGTCAGGATCGGCGGGGTAGATTCGAGAAAAGCGTCGCCCCCGGCCGCGAAGGCGATGGGCTCCGGGCGCTGGTAGCGAAACGGCTCGCGCTTGGCGAACCAGCCGATGTCCAGCGTGGTCAAGGAACCGTCCAGATGGCGCGGATGCAAATACAGGTAGCACGCGCCTGGCCCGCCGCGCAGATATTTGTAGCTGCCGCCGACCGCGAAATCGACGTCGAGTGCCGCGACGTCGACCGGAAACACGCCGAGAGAGTGGTAGACGTCGAGCAGCACACGCCCGCCGTTGGCGTGCACGGCGGCGATGAGCGCCGGCAATCCCGGCAGAACTTGCCCGTTGTTGAACACGACCTGCGAGACGACGAGCAGATCGACTCCGTTGCCGACCGCCGCGAGCAAATCGTCGCAGGCGAAGAGTCCGTCGTCGCGCGGCTCGACGAACTCGAGCGCGATGCGGCCTCGCCGCGCGTACTGGCGCAGGATCACGTCGATCGAGTCGAATTCTCCGCGCGTGGCGATCACGCGCGGCACCTCGCGGTAGCTGTTGAGGATCGCGCGCAGCCCCTGTCCGGCGCTGGTCTTGGGCACTACGCAATCGGCCCGCGGGGCGCCGAGCAGGCGTGCGAGGCGCGACCGATACGCTTCCATCTCGGCGGACCATTGATCCCAGGCGTCGCCAAGCTTCGCCTGCCACAGTGCTATCGCTTCGGCGACATCTTGTGCCGTTGCATCGAGCGGCCGGCCGAGCGAATGGTTGGCGAGATCGATCGCGCTGCGCCGGCGCTCGAGCGCCCGCGAGAAGAGCGGCGCGACGTGCGCGGCGATGCCCGCTTCGGTGAGCGGTCCAGGCCCCAGTGCGGTGACGGTTTGGTCGATCACCTGGCGCCGATCGCGGTGCGCACGTCGATCAGCTCAGGAAAGAAAGTGTAGTCGAGCACGCGCTTGAGGAAGGTCACGCCCGACGATCCTCCCGTCCCCGGCTTGTAACCGATGATTCGCTCGACGGTCTTCATATGCCGGAAGCGCCAGAGCTGGAAGCCCTCCTCGACGTCGACCAGCTTCTCGCACATGTCGTAGGCATCCCACCACGCTCTCGGATCGTCGTAGATCGTCTTGAACACCGGCACGACTTCGGGATTGCGCTGGTACGGCTGCGTGAAGTCTCGGTCCAGCGCGGCGTTGGGCACCGGCAGGCCGCGCCGCGCGAGAAGGCGCAGGAATTCGTCGTAGAGCGAAGGCGCGTTGAGGAGCGCCTCGAGTTCCGCGAAGGCAGCGGCATCGTGGCGGAACACGTCGAGCATCGCGGCATTCTTGTTCCCGAGCAGGAATTCGATCGCGCGGTACTGCGCGGATTGGAAGCCCGACGAGCTTCCCAGCGCGGGTCGGAAGCCCTCGTATTCCGATGGCGTCAGCGTCTCCAGCACCGCCCACTGCTCGAACAATTGCTTCTGGATCAGCTTCACTCGCGAAAGAATTTTGAAGTTCGCTGCCAGCTGATCCGCGCGCACCTGCCGCACTGCGGCCTTGAGCTCGTGGATCATGAGCTTCATCCACAGCTCGGAAGTCTGGTGCTGGATGATGAAGAGCATCTCGTCGTGCCGCAGCGGCGAGGACAGAGGCTGCTGCGCGGAGAGGAGCAGGTCGAGACAGAGGTATCCCGCGTAGCTCAACCGGTCGCTGAAATCGGTGACGATGCCGGGCTCGAATGTCGATTGACGTCCCGCCTGATGATCGCTGTGCATCTTGCTTCCTTTGGATTTGATTCTTCAGCCGAGCTGGCGCAGAACTGCAAGCGGCGGCTGACGCAGGGTGCTGCGCGTGCCGAGCCAGCCTGCGACTGAAACGCAGGCGGCGGCTCCAACGACGCCTATCAGCCACAGGCGAGGGTTCCAGCTGAACGGAATCTGGAACACGCGATCGGCGAGTACGTAGCCGACGATGGTGGCGCCCGTCGCGGCGAGCAATCCGGCGAGCGCGCCGAGCGCGACGAATTCCGCCACTTGCGCAGCGGAGAGCTGCCGCCGGTTCGCGCCCAGCGTGCGAAGCACGGCCGCGTCGAAGCGGCGCTCGTCCTGGGTCGCGGCGATCGCTGCCTCGAGAACGAGCAGACCTGCGGCGAGCGTGAACAGGAACACGAACTCGATCGCGCGCGCCACGTCGTCCATGATTGATTGCACCTGGTGCAAGAGCTCGCCGACGTCGATCACAAGGACGTTTGGAAACTCGCGCACCAGCGTCGTCAGCCAGGTCCCACTTCCGCCACCGACGCGAAAAGCCGCGATGTAGGTTTTGGGCAACGCCTCGAGCATGCCCCGCGGCATGAGCGCGAAGAAGTTCACGCGGAAGCTGTCCCAGTCGACCTTGCGCAGGCTGGTGACCTTCGCGTTCACACGCGTGCCGACGACGTCGTAGGTGATCGTGTCGCCGAGCTTGATGCCCAGCGTGTTCGCGATACCTTCTTCGAGCGATGCTTCGCCGGTTTCGCCCGGCGTCCACCACTGCCCCGCCACGACGCGATTGCCGCGCGGAAGCTGTTCGGACCACGAGAGATTGAACTCGCGCTCGCCGAGCTGGCGCGCGCGGCCCTCTGGAAGCTTCGTCGTGTCGAAGGCTTGATCGTTGATCGCGACGAGGCGCCCGCGCACCATCGGAAGCAGCGTCGCATCGAGCTTGAGCTCCCGCTGCAAGAGCGCGCGCACGCCGTCGAGCTGATCGGGCAGCACGTTGACGAGGAAGATGTTCGGCGCATCGGGCGGCAGGCTCGCGCGCCAGTTACGCAGTAGGTCGGCGCGCACCATCGTGAGCAACAGCAACGCCATCATGCCCATGCCGAGCGCTCCGATCTGCAGGCTCGAGCCGAGCGGCCGCCGCCGCAGGTTGGCGAGCCCGTAGCGCCAACTGTAGCCGCGCTGCGGCAGCAGACGCAGCAGCGCGATGGCGAGCCACGCGACCCCGGCTGATGCAGCGAGCAAGCCGATGATGCCCCCGATCATGATCGCGCCGGTCTTGACGTCCTGCGCCTGCCACAAAATCAAACCCGCAATGGTGGCCGCGCCGACGACGTAGGCGAGACTTCCTCCGGTGCGCGGCATGCCCAAATCGCGCCGCAGCACGCGCAGCGGCGGCACCCGTGAGAGCGCGATGAGCGGCGGCAGCGCGA
This sequence comes from Casimicrobiaceae bacterium, assembly GCA_035543635.1. Classification (GTDB taxonomy): domain Bacteria; phylum Pseudomonadota; class Gammaproteobacteria; order Burkholderiales; family Casimicrobiaceae; genus PALSA-1003. The sequence continues at coordinate 7,018 of DATKJP010000288.1, read as the reverse complement.
AGCCGAACAGCAGCGCGAGCGCGGTAAGCGTCGCGCCGAGCGCGGGCGTCCATCCGGGAGATGGCAGCTCACTGCGGATCAGCGCTCCGAGAAAGACGACCAGCAGCTGCTGCCCTGCGAGTGCGATGAGGATCCCGGCAACGCTGGCGCCAAGACCAATGAGGACGAACTGCATGGCGAAGAGCGAGAGCGTCTGCCCCTGCGGCGCGCCGAGGCAGCGCATCATCGCCGCGGCATCGAGATGCCGCCGGAGATAACGCGAAGCTGCTAGCGCAACCGCGACCGCGGCGAGGATCGCAGCCACCAGCGCCGCGAGGCCGAGAAAGCGATCCGCGCGCTCGAGCGTCTGGCGCAGCTCGGGCCTCAGATCGCGAATCGATTCGAGCCGCTGTCCGCGTTCGAGGTGCGCCAGCGCCCAGTCGCGAAATGCGTTCATGTCGCGGCCGGCGACCAGCAGCCGATACGAGGCACGATTGCCCGGCTGCAGGAGATTGGTCGCGGCGACGTCGTCGATATTCATCAGCAGCCTCGGGCCGAGGCTGAACAAACCGCCGACGACCTCGGGATCCTGCTGCACGATCGCGCTGACGGTGAGCTTGCTTTCGCCGATGGCGAGCCGCGAGCCTTTCGCCGCGCCGAGCCGCGCGGCGAGCCGTTGATCGATCCACACTTCACCTCGCGCGGGAACGCCAGTCGCGGTCCTGCCTTCAGGCGCCGCAGGATCGATCAGCGTGATCGCGCCGCGCAGCGGATAACTCGCGCCGACCGCCTTCAGGTCGGTAAGTATGGCGTCGTTCGACTTCCCCTCGGCCCGCTGCACCATGCTGTTGAAGCGAATCGCGTTCACCGTCGCGAGGCCGTGCGCCTGTGCTTCGTGCTCGAGCTCCGGCTGCAGCGGGCGATCAGCCGACACCATCAGGTCGGCGCCGAGCAGAAGATTCGCCTGCGATGCGAGCGCGCCTTTCACTCGATCGGTAAAGAACCCCACGGTGCCCACGCTCGCCGCGGCGAGGACTAGCGCGGCGATGAGCACGGTGAGCTCGCCGGCGCGCCAATCGCGCGACAACAACCGCAGCGCGAGGCGCAAGGTGTTGGCAATGCCGCTCATGACTTATCGCGCTCGTCGCCCACGAGCTTCCCCGCGGCGAGAGAGAGGCGCCGCGCGCAGCGCGACGCGATATCGACGTCGTGCGTCACCAGGAGCAACGTCGTGCCGTTCTCGCGGTTGAGACGGAACATCACGTCTGCCACTTCCGCACCCGTCGCACGATCCAGATTGCCGGTCGGCTCGTCGGCCATCAGGACCTGCGGCTCACCCGAGAAGGCGCGCGCGATCGCCACGCGCTGCTGCTCGCCGCCGGAGAGCTGCTTCGGATAGTGCGTCACCCGACTAGCGAGACCGACGCGCTGCAGCCATTCGCGCGCTCGCGCGGGTGCATCGCGCGCGCCGGCGAGCTCGAGCGGCAGCATGACGTTCTCGAGCGCGGTGAGCGCTGGCAGCAGTTGGAACGACTGGAACACGAAGCCGACCCAGAGTCGCCTGAGCGCCGCGCGCTCGTCTTCGGACAAACCGTTCAACGCGCGGTCGCCGAGCCACACTTCACCGCTGCTCGGGCGATCGAGGCCGGCGAGCAATCCCAGCAGTGTGGTCTTGCCGGAACCGGAAGCGCCGAGAATCGCGACCGTGGCACCGGGCTCCACTTCGAAGCTCACGCCGTCGAGTATCGTGAGCGGAGTCTCGCCGCTCATCACGGTCTTGCTCAAGTCGCGGGCACGGATCACGAATTCGGGCATCGAGACAGTTTACAATGCCGTATGGATCTCTCGTTGCGTTTGCTGCGCACGGTCATCTACAAGACCGCGGTTCTCCTGGCGTTGTTCCTGTGCTCGCTTGCCGCGCAAGCGGCGGCGCCGGTGATCCTCGTCGTCGGCGACAGCATCTCCGCGGGCTACGGCGTGCCCACCAGCGCGTGGTGGACGACTTTGCTGCAGCAGCGTCTTGCGGCCAAGCATTACCCGCATCGCGTCGTGAATGCGAGCATCAGCGGGGATACAACCGCCGGCGGGCGCACTCGGCTCCCGGCCCTGCTCGAAGCGAATCACCCCGCGATCACCGTGATCGAGCTGGGCGGCAACGACGGCTTGCGCGGCGGTGATGTCGATACGATGGCAGCGAATCTCGACGCCATGGTCGCAGCGGCGCAGAAGGCCGGTTCGCGCGTGCTCGTGATCGGCATGCGCGTGCCGCCGAATTACGGCGCCGATTACGCGCGGCGATTCCAGGCGGGATTCGCTCAGGTTGCGCAGAAGCGCAAGGTCGCACTCGTCCCGTTCTTCTTCGAGGGATTCGGTGACAACAACGCCATGTTCCAGCCCGACCGCGTCCATCCTGTAGCGGCCGCGCAGGAAAAGATGCTCGACAACGTGTGGAGCGTATTACAGCCGATGCTCGGCGCCTCCGAAAAAAGCAATTCGCAATGAGCTCACCGGATCCGGGCGTGCGCCGCGTCAGCGTGGACGCGCTCGCCGAGTATCCGGAGCGCATCGACGTGCGCAGCCCGGCGGAGTACGCGATCGATCACGCGGTTGGCGCCGCGAATCATCCGGTGCTGAACGATGACGAGCGCGCGACGATCGGCACGCTCTATGCGCGGTCGCCCTTTGAAGCGCGCAAGCTCGGCGCAGCCGTCGTCGCGCGCAACATAGCCACCATGCTCGAGACCGCGTTCATGGCACAAACGCGCGACTGGCGCCCGCTCGTCTATTGCTGGCGCGGCGGTCAGCGCAGCCGCGCGCTCACGCAGGTGTTGCTCGAAGTGGGCTGGCGCGCTGCGCAACTCGAGGGCGGCTACCGCGCCTACCGGCGTCACGTGGTTGCCGAGCTGGCGCGACTGCCCGCGCGCTTCGACTTCGTCGTGATCTGCGGACTCACCGGCTCGGGCAAGAGCAGGTTGCTCGCCGCCCTCGCCGACGCCGGCGCGCAGACACTCGACCTCGAAGCGGTCGCACGGCATCGCGGCTCGCTCTTGGGCGACATCCCAGGCGACGCGCAACCATCGCAGAAATGGTTCGAGAGTCAGCTCTTCGACGCCTTCGCGAAGCTCGATCCCGCGCGTCCGGTGTACGTCGAGTCGGAGAGCCGGCGCATCGGGACGCTGCAGATGCCCGAGGCGCTCGTGGCGCGCATGCGTGACGGCCGGCGCGTCACCATGGTCACGCCGGTCGCCGAGCGCATCGCGCTCCTGAAGGAGGAATATGCACACTACTTCGCCGCGCCGAACGAGCTGTCGGAGCGGCTGGAAGCGCTCACGGAATTGCGCGGCAAAGCGACGATCGCGCGGTGGAAGGCGATGGCGGCGGCATGCGACTGGGACGCGCTTGTCGCGGAGTTGCTCGAAGGCCATTACGACCCGACCTACGCGCGGTCGCTCGGGCGCAATTTCCCGCGCGAAGAGGACGCGCTCACACTCGAGCTGCAACGAACATCGCGCGCGGACTTCATTGCTCTCGCGCGCGAGCTGCGCGAGCTTGTCGAGGTCGGGGCGGCGGTGGCCGGCTGACACAGTCGAGCCCGATCATGACGCGCTACGCGTTTCGCATCGTCAACGTCTCGCCGAGACTCGGCTCGCGGGCAACCCGCTCGCCGTGTTCGAGGACGGTCACGGACTCGACGAGGCGAGCATGCGGGCGCTCGCGCTGCAGTTCAACCTGTCCGAGACGACCTTCATCCTTCCGTCGACGAAGGCCACCGCACGGGTGCGCATTTTCACGCCGAGCTACGAGATGTCGTTCGCCGGGCATCCCACGCTCGGCAGCGCGCACGTCGTGCGCGAGCTCAAGGGCGCCGGCGATGCGGTGACGCTCGAGATGAAAGCCGGAGTCATTCCGGTGCGCGCGGAACGTGATCGCTGGACGCTCCAGTCAAACGCACCGAGAACGCGCGGCGTCACCGCCACGCGCCCGGACCTTGCCGCGATGCTCGGGCTCGCACCAGCCGATCTCGGCGCCGATGCGCTGTGGGTCGACACCGGAAGCGAGCAGCTCATCGTTCCACTCGCGAACGCGGACGCGGTGCGCCGCGCCTCGCCGCGCGCGGACTTGCTCGCAAGGCATGGAAGCGTCGAGCTTCCCGGCACCACCTCGCGCGCGATGGCCTACGTCTGGGCCGAGACCCAGCCCGGCGAAGCGCTGTCGCGCTTCTTCTTCTTGAAATATGGCTCCGTGGTGGAAGACCCGGGAACCGGCTCCGCATGCGCGAATCTCGGCGGCTGGCTGGTGGCAACAGGCGCGATGCGTCCCTGCACTTTGAGCATCGACCAGGGCGAGGCTGTCGGACGCCCATGCCGACTCGGTCTGCGAGTCGACGAGCGCGGCGCGATCTTCGTCTCAGGCCGCGTGATCGAGCTGGGACGCGGGACGATCGAGCTGTAGGACACCAACCGCAAGCTCAGCGACAGCAACGCGCCGTTACACATTGCGAACGCGTTGCCGTCAACACGGCGCTAGACTCGCGCGTTGTGGGTGGCGAAACCCTTCAGGGTCTGCATGCGAATCGCGCTCGCTCTTGCTGCACTGCTTCTCGTCGCGCACGCGCCGTCCGCGGACGCGTCGGCACTGCTCTCCTACGATGACGCGCGGCATCTGCTGAACCGCACCGGCTTCGGCGCCACTGACGCCGAGATCCGGAGCTATGTCGGGATGACGCGCGAGGACGCCGCCAGCAAGCTCCTCGCCGGGACGCGCTCGCAGGCCGTCACGCCGGCGCCGTCGTGGACCGCCTCGCCCGGGCCACTGCGCTACCCGCGCGGCGGCGAACAAGCCACCGAGGCGGACCGCAAGGTCTTCCGTCAGGAACAGCTTCGCGAAGGGCTCGAACTTCGCGGCTGGTGGCTGGAAGAGATGATCACAACGCCCTCGCCGCTCACCGAGCACATGACGCTCTTCTGGCACAACCACTTCGTGTCAAGCCAGCAGAAGGTTCGCTTCGCGGAGCTCATGTACCGGCAGAACGTTCTGCTGCGCTCTAATGCGCTCGGCAATTTCGGCGTGATGCTGCATGCGATCGCGCGCGACCCGGCAATGGTGATCTACCTCGACAGCGCGCAGAACCGCAAGGGCACGCCGAACGAGAACTTCGCGCGCGAAGTGATGGAGCTCTTCACGCTCGGCGAAGGTCACTACAGCGAGCAGGACATCAAGGAGGCTGCGCGCGCCTTTACCGGCTGGAGCCTCGATCGCGACAGCGGCACGTTCAGGTTCCGTCCCTTCATTCATGATTACGGGCAGAAGACCGTCCTCGGCCGAACCGGCAACCTCGACGGCGACGACGTGCTGGACATCCTGCTCGCGCGTCCGGAAACCGCCGAATTTGTGACGCGCAAGCTGTGGCGCGAGTTCGTCTCGCCCGACCCCGACGAGGCGGAAGTGAAGCGCATCGCCGCGCGCTTCCGCGCGTCAGGCTACGACATCAAGGCGGCGCTCCAAGCGCTCCTTGGCTCTGACGCCTTCTACGCGCCGCAAAACCGCGGCGTGCTCGTGAAATCGCCGATCGATCTCGTCGCGGGCACGCTGCGGCAGTTCGACATGAGGCCCGGGTTGCCCATCCCGTTCGCGGTGGCCTCGGCCACGATGGGCCAAAACCTCTTCTCGCCGCCGAACGTGAAGGGCTGGCCCGGTGGCGAGGCGTGGATAAACGCGAGCACGCTGCTCGCGCGCAAGGCATTTCTCAACCGAATGTTCCGTGCCGACGACGCAGTCACACCGATGCAGGCGGGCGCGAAGCCGATGCCCGTCGCCGCAGTGCCGAAGCAGGCGATCGCGCCCAACGGCGCGATGGAGACGGAGGCGGAGCGGCAGGTGCGCTTCATGCAGGCGATGGATCGCGGGCTCGCCAGCGTGAAGTTCGACCGCGAGGGCTGGTTCGCGCGGCTCGGACTGCCGACGGGAGCGCCGGAGGACGTGCGCGACCGAGCGCAGGCCGCGACACGGCTGCTGCTCGCGATCCCGCCGCAGACGCCGCATGAGCCGACCGACGAGCCGCTGACGATGGTGCGCCAGCTCGTGCTCGACGCCGCGTACCAGCTAAAGTGAATCGGAAGGAGTCGGGCATGGACCGCCGCCAATTCGTGAGGCTGATCTCGTCGGCATCGCTGCTGCCGCTCGCGCCCACGCTGGCCTTCGCCGCGGCGCCCCCCGGCGCGGACTATCGCCACCTTCTCGTGTTGATCGAGCTGAAAGGCGGCAACGACGGCTTGAATACGCTGGTGCCTTACGCCGACACCACGTATTACGCGCTGCGGCCGAAGCTCGCGATCGCGCGCGATCAGGTCGTTTCGCTCTCGGAACGAGTCGGACTGCATCCGGCGCTCGCGCCCTTGCTGCCGTTCTGGAAGAAGCGCGAGCTCGCCGTGCTGCAGGGTGTCGGCTATCCCGATCCCAATCTCTCGCACTTCCGCTCGATCGAGATATGGGACACAGCCTCGAAGAGCGACGAGTACCTGCAGGATGGATGGCTCACGCGCAGCTTCGTTGCGGCACCGACGCCGCGCTCCTTCGCCGCCGACGGCGTCATCGTCGGATCGCCCGATCTCGGTCCGCTCGCGGGCGGCGGCACGCGCGCGATTGCGCTCGCCAATACCGAGCAGTTCCTGCGCCAATCTCGGCTCGCGGTGGCCGAAGGGCAGTCGCATAATCAGGCGCTGCAACACATCCTGAAGGTCGAAGCCGACATCGTGCAGGCAGCCTCAGAGCTCAATGCCGATTACAGCTTCAGCACTGCTTTTCCGCAGGGCGGCTTCGGCAACGCGATCAGGTGCGCGGCACAGGTGATCGCCAACCGCGCCGGTGTCGCGGTGGTGCGTGTGACGCTCACCGGTTTCGACACGCACAGCGGCCAGCTCGGCACGCAGGCGCGGTTGCTCGGCGAGCTCGCCTCGGGCACGGTCGCGCTCGCCAGCGCGCTCGAAGAGCTCGGCAAATGGAAGGACACGCTGATCTTGACCTATGCCGAGTTCGGACG
>DATKJP010000287.1:0-7149 GCA_035543635.1 Casimicrobiaceae bacterium | reverse complement strand
TCCACAAGAACCGCCTCGCGGCGTAGCGATCGCATGGCCGAAGGGGCGATCGGAGCCGCGACGGATCTTGCGGCGAAGCGCGCGCCGATCGTCGATTCGCGCCGGATCGGCCGCATCGCACTCCTCGGTGCCGCGGCCTTCGGCTACGCGATCATCCTGACGCCGATTCTTTTCGTCTGCTGGCTCGCCTTCTTCGCCGGCGAGATTCCGACGTTTCCGCCGACGGGCTACTCGCTGCGCTGGTTCGCGCACATCTTCGATCAGAACAATTTCGTGAGCGGATTCATCACGAGCCTGCAGGTCGGGATCGCGGCGATGATCGGCGGATTGATTCTCGGCGTGCCGGCGAGCCTCGTCATTGCCCGACGGAGATTCCCCGGTCGCGAGACACTGAACACGCTGCTCCTGCTGCCGCTCGTGGTTCCGGGCATTGTCGCCGGCACCGCGATCTACGTGTTCCAGATCGAAGTCGAGCTTGCAACCGAATGGCCGCTGCTCGGCTCGCTCGCGGGGCTCGTGCTCGCGCACATCATGATCACGATTCCATGGACGGTGCGATTGCTGACCGCGAGCCTGATTGGCTTTGATCGCTCGATCGAGGAAGCCGCGCAGAATCTCGGCGCGACGTCGCTGCAATCGTTCATCAAGGTCACGCTGCCGGTGATCAAGCCCGGCGTGGTTGCCGCGGCGCTGTTCGGCTTCATCATCTCCTTCGGCAACCTTGAGATGACGCTGTTTCTGATCGCGCCCGGCCGCACCACTCTGCCGATCGCGATCCTTCAGTATTTGCAATGGCGCATCGATCCGACGATCGCCGCGGTGTCGGTGCTGCAGATCGCGCTGATCGCAGCCGGCATGCTGCTCACCGATCGTTACGTCAAGCTCACGCGAGTGCTCTGAAGCGATGGCGCGGCTGCAGCTCACCGGTCTCAGCAAGACGTATGGCGACGTAGAAGCGGTGGCCGATGTCGACCTCGACATTCGGCAAGGCGAGCTCGTGGTGCTCCTCGGTCCTTCCGGTTGCGGCAAGACAACGACGCTGCGCATGATCGCGGGCTTCGTCGAGCCCACCGCCGGCGAGATCCGGCTCGGCGGCAACGACATCACCAACCGGCCGCCGTGGAAACGCAACACCGGTCTCGTGTTCCAGAGCTACGCGCTCTTTCCGCATCTGAGCGTCGCCGACAACGTCGCGTTCGGGCTGCGCATGCGCAAGCTCGCTCCGTCCGAGATCGAAGCGAAGCTCGCGCGGGCGTTGAAGCTCGTGCGGCTGGAAGGACTGGCCGCTCGCTTGCCGCGCGAATTGTCGGGTGGACAGCAGCAGCGCGTCGCGCTCGCCCGCGCCTTGGTGATCGAGCCCGACATTCTCCTGCTCGACGAGCCATTGTCCAATCTCGATGCGAAGCTGCGCCACGAAGTTCGGGTCGAGATCCGCGAGCTGCAGAAGAAGCTTGGGCTCACCACGGTGATGGTCACGCACGATCAGGAAGAAGCGCTGACCATGGCCGATCGCCTGGTCGTCATGTCGCACGGCCGCGTCCAGCAGGTCGGCTCGCAGCGCGATTTGTACGAGCGCCCGGCGAATGCGTTCGTCGCCGGCTTCGTTGGTAGAACGAATTTCCTTCACGGCCGGATCGAGGCGCCGGGACTCTTCCGGACGAAGAGCGGACTCGCAATTCACTGCGACGCGCGGGTCGCGAACGGCGGCAAGACGCTTTCGCTCCGCCCCGAGCGCTTTTCGCTCACCGCCGGTCCAGTCGCGGGCGCGGACAACTGCTTTCAGGGAACCGTGGAGTTCGCTTCGTATCTCGGCGGCATCCTGGAATACTATGTGCGCCTGACGCCCGAGGACCGCGTCATGGTGCAGGCGCCCAACAAGCTTGCCGACGACGCGTTCGTGGTCGGCACTTCCGTCCATCTCACCTGGCCCGCGCAGGCCAGCCTAGTGCTCGCCGATGATGGCGGCGGCACGGGCTGAACGAATCACCATCGAAGGAGGCAGGCATGCAAAAGCACAACGCAAACGTGAAGCGGCGGCAATTGATGAAGGCTGCTGGTGCGCTGGCCGGCGTGGCCGCGATCGGCGGCTGGACACCCGCGCGGGCTCAGGCCGCAGGACGCGTGGTCGTCGGCACCTGGGGCGGCGATTATTCGAACCTCCTCGCGAAGAACATCGACACGCCGTTGATGGTGCCGCTGAAGTACGAGGTCGTGCACGACATCGGCGGCGATCCCGAGCGCCGCGCCAAGATGCGCGCCGAAGCGCGCCTGCCGCGCGGCACCAGCGACATTCAGTGCCTCTCCGCCGCGCAGATGTACGAGATGAACGAAGCGGGCCTGTGCCTGCCGCTCGACTACTCGAAGATCGCGAACGCCAAGAACCTGCTGCCGCAGTTGAAGTATCCGTACGGCGTCGGCCACATCTATTCGGGCAAGGTGATCCTCTACAACCCGAAGCTCATCACCACGCCGCCGACGAGCTTCGCCGACGCGCTCGATGCGAAGCATGGAGCCAAGCTCGGCATCATCGACATCCAGTATCAGTACACGATGATGGCGGCGGCGATTGCGTCGGGCGGCTCGATGACCAACTTCGAGCCGGGCAAGGCGCGCCTGATGGCCTGTCGCAAGGCCGGCGCCAAGATACTTCCGACCAACGAGGCGATGGCGCAGGCGCTCATCAGCGAGGAAGTCGGCATCTGCATCATGTGGAAGGCGCGTGCGGTGCAATGGCAGAAGGCGGGCGCGAAGGTGGAAACCGTCGCGGCCAAGGAGGGAGTTCCGCTGTTCATCTCCGGGTTCGTGATTCCCAAGAACGCGCCGAACAAGGACGGCGCTTACGTGTGGCTCAACGAGACGCTCGTGCCGTCGGCGCAGGAAGCGTTCGCCGAGGACATGGGCTACAACGCCTCGGTCAGCAACGCGAAAATTCCGCCGGCGACCGAAAAGCGCATCGGCTTCAGCGACGATGAGAAGAAGCGCCTGGTCGACCTCGACTACGGCTATCTCGCCAAGAACGACGCCGCGTTGAAGGAGTGGTGGGACAAGTCGTTCAAGGGCTGAAGCGCGCGGCTCGAAGGCGGATGAGCACAGTTGCAGTAGCGGGATTGCCAGCGGGTGCGCGTCGCTGGAACGCGGCCGCGGCGGTCGCGCCTGCATCCATCATAGTGACGATCGGCATCGTGCTGCCGGTCGTCATCCTCTTTCGCTACAGCTTGAATCAGTTCACGCCGGTCAAAGGGATGGTGGACGCGTTCACAGCCGAGAACTACGTCAAGTTCGTCACCGATCCGTTCTATCTCGCCGTTCTATGGAGGACGATCCGCGTGGCGGCGATTTGCACCGCGATCTGCGTCGTGCTCGCATTTCCAATGGCGTACTGCCTCGCGCGCACGCGCTCGCGCTTCAAGAATCTCTTGCTGATGGCGGTGATCCTGCCGCTCTTCGTCGGCAACGCGGTGCGCGCCGCCGGGTGGATGGTGTTGTTCGGCAACAAAGGCTTCGTTAACTCGATGTTGCTGGGGGCGGGCATCGTCCGGGAGCCGCTGCAGATCATGTACACGGAATTCGCGGTGATCGTCGGCGTCATCGCCGTGAATCTTCCGTTCGTCGTATTGACGCTTCAGGCCGTTCTCGAAGGCATCGACCGCGCGATCGAGGAGGCCGCGCTCGGCCTCGGCGCGAACCCGTGGCGGACTTTTCGACATGTGGTCCTTCCGCTCGCCATGCCCGGAGTGATCGCCGGCACGATCCTCTCCTTCATCCTTGCGATGAACGCGTACGCGACGCCGGTGCTTCTCGGTGGCCCGACGTTCCAGATGATGGGGCCGACCGTCTACAACCAGTTCGCCGGACTTTCCAACTGGCCGTTCGGCGCGGCGATGGCCTTCGTGCTGATGACGGCGACGCTCGTGCTGACGCTCACCTCGAACTGGCTCGCGCAGGCGCGGTATCGGCGCGCGACTGCGGCAGCGGTTGCTGCCTGAGAGCGGGAAGCGCCCGGCGTGAGGAGTCAGTCATCCGCCCCGATAACTTCGATCGATCCGGCAGAGATCGAATGGACCGCCATCCGCGCGCAAGGCGCAGGCGGACAGAACGTCAACAAGGTCGCGACTGCCGTGCAGCTGCGGTTCGACGTGCGCGCATCGTCGTTGCCCGAAACGGTCAAGGCGCGGCTTTGTGCACACAAAGACAGGCGCATCACCGGCGGTGGCGTGATCGTCATCAAGGCGCAGCGATATCGCAGCCAGGACCAGAATCGAGAGGACGCTCTGGCGCGGCTGCAGGAGATCGTGGACAGCGCGAGCGCCTTCCAGCGCCCGCGCAAGGCGACGCGACCGACGCGAAGCTCGCAACGCCGCCGCGTCGACAGCAAGATCAAGCGCGGACAAATCAAGGCAGCACGGCGCAGAGTCGTCGAGTGATGTCGCAGCTCTGGATGCGTCACCCGAGCCCGACCGCTTGCCCGATCAGTAGCAAACCTGCGACCACGACGACGGCTCCGACGGCTCGCGCGGCGCGTTCCCCGGCCGGTGCAAGACGTTCGACGGTGATGGCGGTCATCACGAAGGCCATCGCGCCCAGATCCATCACCCCGATGATGAGCAGGATCGCCATCAGGTTGACGCAGCAGTAGGCGCAATGGAGTCCGAGGCGCAGGCCGTGACGCCAGGCTGTGGGCGCGTCCGCGCGCAACGCGACGCCGCATGCGGGTAGCTCGCGACAGCTCGCAAGGTTATGCGACTTCCACGCGCTGAATTGCATCGCGCCGGCAATCATGACGATCACGCCGACTGCGATCGGAACGGCGCTCGCCAGGGTCGGCTGTCGCATCTCGATCGCGGCCAGCGTGACGCTCAGCGGAAAAGTGGCGATTCCGAACATCGTCCACACGAGAAAGTAACCCGCGCCCACGATCGCGGTCAGCCGGCCGAGGCGCGTGTCGTTCGTTCTCGCGACCGCCTCACGATAGCGCGACAACATCGGGACCAGCGACGGCAACATCATTGCCACCATCATCACGATCCACATGCCGACGAACGATGCCGCGGCGCCGGCCCACGTCTGCCCCGGCATCCGCATCCACGCCATCGACATCTCCCAACCGCCGGGCATCGGGATCCCGCCCACCGCCGACATCGACTTGCTCCAGACGATCGTTATCGCGGCACTCGCGGCGAAGAGCAACGCAGAGGCGCTGAAGAAAGCTCGGTCGGAAAACAAGCGCCGCGACATGATCTATTCTTTCGGCAATTCGACGATTGGGTCCACGGTTTCAGCGCTTGCCATACATGTCGTGGTGACGCCACCAGATGCCCTGCTCGTTGCGCCCCTTCGGTGCGCGATCGAGCCACTGGTACATGCCCCAGAGTCCATCCAGTCCGCGCGCATAGGCGGAATACGTGTGGTAGACGACGCCGTCCTCGAGCACGAACGCGCTCATGCCGGGCAGTTGACGCAGAAAAGTCGCCGGATCGGTTCCAGCCGTAGCGGCGATTTCGGTGAGGAATCCTTCGCCCCCGCGTGTCTGCATCGGTTCCGCGGGCCGATAGTTGTATTGGTATCCGCCCTCGCGCTGCTGCTCCTCGGTCACCGAGACGTTGAAGTCGAAGTTGAAATCACCCGCGGCCGAGGATGCCCAGGGGAAGGTCCATCCCATCCGCCGTTTGAAGGTTTGTAGTTTCGCGATAGGAGCACGCGACACCGCCCAGAACTTCACGTCATGATTCTCGAGATGAACGACGACGCCGTTGAACCCGTCCGCGATTGCCGAGCAGCTCGGACACGCCGCCGTATACTCGGGGCCGAACATCATGTGATAGACGAGCATCTGCGATCGTCCGCGGAAGAGGTCCGCCAGCGAGGCCTTCCCTTCGTCGGTCTCGAATCGGTAATCCTTGTCGATGCGAACCCACGGCAGCTCCTGCCGCCGCTGCGTCAGCTCGTCGGCGCGCCGCGTGTGCTCCTTCTCCGCATTGAGTAGCTCGAGCCGCGCTGCCAGCCATTCCTTGCGTGTTCCGGTTTTGTGCATCGTCATCGCCGTCATCTCCTTTCTTCGATTGTCGTCGTTCCTTCGCTTCACGGGCGTCGCCGCCTGCTTCCTTGCCCGGCGTCGAGTCCGCGCTCGGCCGCCGCGCTCCAGTCCTTGGCCGTCCGGTCATCGCCGTATTGGTCGTGCCAGTGCCACCACTTGTATGGCGGAGTCTGAGGATAGCCCTCGGGCGAGTCCTCCCACTCCTCCTGGCGCCCGAGCGCCGTCAGGTCGAGATAGCTCCAGGTCGTGCCCATCGCTTCGTCCCCGCGGTTATTGATGAAATAGGTGCGGAACAACATGTCGCCGTCGCGGATGAATGCGTTGTGGCCGTGCCATTCGTCCACGCCGAAGTCCTTGTCGAAGTCGTCCGTGATCGTGTACCACGGTATCTGCTCCCAGCTCATGCGCTTCTTCAGGCGCTCGATGTCCCGCTGCGGCGCGCGCGAGCAGAACACCAGCGTCGTGTCGCGCGCGTTCAGATGAGCCAGATTAGCGACGTGGTCCGCAATCATGGAGCAGCCGATGCACGCGTGCTCGGGCCAGCCATGCACGCCGGGCTCGAAGAACGCGCGATAGACGATCAACTGACGGCGGCCGTCGAACAGATCGGACAGGCTGACCCTGCCTTCCGGCCCGTCGAATTCGTACGCCTTCTCGACAGCCATCCACGGCATGCGCCGGCGCTCGGCGGCCAGCGCGTCGCGAGCGTGGGTCGCAGCCTTCTCCTTCGCGAGAAGCCGCTCGCGCGCGGCCTCCCAGTCCTTCCGGGATACGATCGGCGGCGTCTTCATTGCCCCATGCGTCTTCTGCGCCGGCTCGGCCGGCCGCGTCGTCCGCGTCTTTCTTTCGGTTGTGGCCTGTGTTGTCATCGCCTTGGTCTCCAGTTAAATCCTTCTCGTCCGGTTTGACCTGCTCGCCGGGTCGGTCGTGCGATAAATTTAGCGGCGGACAGCAAAAGGTGGGAGTGACAAATGTGTCGGGATTCGTGTGGATTCGCTGATTACGGCCGCCGCGCGCGCGCTCGCCGCCGGTGATCCCCTCGGCGCGCTGAAACGGGTCGCGCTGCGCAACGACGCGCCCGCGCTCGCCCTTCGAGGCATCGCGATGGCGCAGCT
>DATKJP010000286.1:0-8757 GCA_035543635.1 Casimicrobiaceae bacterium | reverse complement strand
GGAACGGCCACCGCGCTCGAGATCCTGCTCGAAGGACGCATCTTCGACGCCGCCGAGGCAAAGGAGAAGCGCCTCGTGACGCGCGTCGTTGCCGATGCCGAAGTCGCGCGCGAGGCGCGCGAAGCCGCCGAGCGCATCGCCGATGGTGCACCGCTGGTCGCGCGGTGGCACCGCAAGTTCGCGCGGCGTCTCGCCGATCCGCGCCCGCTCACGGCAGCCGAGGTCGACGAAGGCTTCGACTGCTTCGATACCGAGGACTTCCGCATTGGCTACGCCGCATTTCTGGCCAAGCAGAAGCCCGCGTTCGTTGGGCGATGAGCGCTGCACATCCCGGCCCGCTCGCCGGCATGCGCGTGCTGGAGCTGGCGCAGATCATGGCCGGCCCGACCTGCGGCATGATGCTCGCCGACCTGGGCGCCGACGTGATCAAGGTGGAGAAACTTCCCGGCGGCGACGACGCGCGCGGCTACAGCGAGCCGCGCGTCAACGGAGTCTCGGCGCCGTTTCTGATCATGAACCGCAACAAGCGCGGGATGGCGCTCGATCTCAAGCATCCGCGCGGACGCGAGGTTCTGCTGCGCCTCGCCAAACGCGCCGATGTCCTTACCGAGAACTTCCGCCGCGGCACGCTGGAGAAGTTCGGGCTCGGCTACGACGCTCTCGTGAGCGAGAACCCGGGCTTGATCTACTGCGCCGTTTCCGGCTTTGGACGCGACGGCCCGCTGGCCGACAACGGCGGCTTCGATTTGATCGCGCAGGGATTCGCGGGATTGATGTCGATCACGGGCGAGCCGGGGCGCCCGCCGGTCAAGACCGGGAACCCGGTGGCCGACATCAACGCCGGCATCCTCGCCTTCGGCGGGATCCTTGCCGCGTACATCCACAAATTGAAGAGCGGTCGCGGCCAGCTCGTGGATACCTCACTCATGGAAGCCGCGCTGCAGCAGGCCTACTGGCAAGCGGCGATCTTCTTCGCGACCGGCGTCCCGCCCGGACCGACCGGCTCCGCGCACGTGCTAACCGCGCCGTATCAGGCGTTTCGCGCGAGCGACGGCTGGATCAACATCGGCGGCGCGAATCAGGCCAACTGGGAGCGCATCGCCGAGGTGCTCGGCCATCCCGAGTGGAAAAGCGATCCGCGCTTCGCGACCAACGCGGCGCGCATGGAGAACATCGATGCGCTCGCCGCGCTTATGGAGGTGGTGCTTACCAGGCGCAGCAAAGCCCAATGGATCGCCGCTTTCGACGCTGCGGGCGTGCCGTGCGGCCCGGTGCACGATCTCGGCGAGGCGCTGACTCATCCCCAGACGCTGGGGCGCGGCATGGTGGTCGATCTGAAGCATCCTCGCGCCGGGACGACGAAAGCCCTCGGCTGCCCGCTGCACTTCTCCGCTACGCCGGCGCGCGTCGACCGCCCTGCCCCGCTGCTGGGCGAGCACACGCGCGAAGTGCTGCTCGAATCAGGCTACTCGGAGGGCGAGATCGATGCACTCGTGGCGGAGGGCGTCGTCGCCACTGCATCCACCTGACGCTCGTCTGCGTAACGTACCGGCGAAGGAGAAGGACGAGATTCTCGGAGCGGTTTCGACGCTGAAGAAAGATATCGTCGAGAAGCCCTGACGCCTCAGATCTCTGCCCACATGCGCACGAGGTTGTAGTAGCAGGCGTAGAGCTGTGTGAGCTCCGGCGTCTGCGCAAGCTTCGCGTCCAGGTTGTTCAACGTGGCGCCCAGCGTGTAGAGCATCGCCCGCTGATCGGCGTCGCGCACCATGCTCTGCACCCAGAAGATCATCGCGATGCGCTCGCCGCGCGTGACCGGTGTGACGTGGTGCACCGTGTTCGACGGATACAGGATCAAGTCGCCTGCCGGCAATTTCGTCGCGTGCCCGCCGGGGACGAGATCGGTGACGAGCTCTCCTCCATCGTAGTCCGCCGCATCCGAGACGAAGACCGTCCCCGAGAGGTCGGCTCGTATGGCCGTGCCGCCGCCCATTATCGCCGCGTCGCAATGGTCGCCATATTCCATGCCGGCGGCGTAGCGATTCATCATCGGCGGGGTCATGCTTGCCGGCAGCGCGGCGTTGAAGAACTGCGGATGCCTTTGCAATGCTTTCACCGTGATCTTGGAAGCGAGCTTTCCCTCGGGGCTGTCCCACTCGGCTTCGGTGTTGCGCTTGTGCGCGGCCGCCACCACGCCGGCGGTCTTGCGCCCATCAGCCCACTGCGTGCGGTTCGCGATCTCCCGCAGCTCACGCAGATCCTCAGGCGAGAACACCTGTTTCAGGTGATACAGCATCGCTAGAAGTAGCGCAGGTTTTTCTCGCGCGCGAAGCTCATGTCGGTCGTCGTTTGGCGCAGACGATTAGACAGAAAGCGGGCGAGCGCGCGATAGAGCTTGGCGGCGATCGCGGGCGACTTTTCGAGCGCCACACCGAGCTTGGCGTAGTCGAAGCGGAAGAGCGAGGTCGGCTCCAGCGCCTCCGCCGTCGCCGAGCGTTTCGCGCCGTCGATTAGCGCCATTTCGCCGAAATGCGATCCCGAACCGAGCACCGCTACCTCGATCCTCTCGCCGCCCGCGGCGATCGTGGTGATTCGCACCGAGCCGTCCTTGATGAGGTAAAGCGCGGTCGCTGCATCTCCGGCGCTGAACAGCTGCGCGCCCGCCCCCACGCTCATGGGCTCGGCGAGCTTGGCGAGCTGCGCGCGCTCGTCCGCGCTGAGATCGGCGAAAAGATACACGCCGTGCAACAGAGTATCGCTGATCATGAGTTCAAGTTTCCGTTCGAATGGAATGCGAGAGAGAAGCGCTGCCAACGGCGCGCGTGAACGCGGCAATTGTACGCGAACGCGAGTGAGCTGGTCGCGAGACCGCCGCAAATCCCGTCCGATGCATCGCGCCTTGCCGATATGCGACAATTCGCGCGCTCCGACTCTCGTCCGATGCCAACCCACGTTCTATTGCTTGCAAAGGCCGGCCGGTGGTTCTCGACCGCTCGCATGCCGTGCGCGCTCGCCAAGGCGGGCTTCGAGCCATCTTTGCTGGTGCCACGCGGCTCGCTCGCCGAGCAAAGCGCTCTTCTTTCGAGAGTCGGCCATTTGCCCGACACCAATGATCTGGCGCAGTGGGTATTCGCGTTTGCAGCGTTTGTGAAGGCCACCTCGCCGCGGCTGGCCGTAGCATGCGACGATCCCGCGTTGCGCTTTCTGCAGATGCTGGTGCTGACGCCTCCGGAAGGGTTGAATCCCGCGTTGCAGTCGCAGCTTGCTTCGCTCATCCGCGATTCGCTGGGTGACCCCGCTCACTATCGCGACAATCTTGACAAGACACTGCTGCCACCGGCGGCCGAGGCTTTAGGCGTCCCGGTGCCTTCGTATGCGATCGCAGCCGAGGTGAATGAGGCGCAGGCGTTTGCCGGCCGCAACGGTTTCCCGGTCGTGCTGAAAGGCGATGATTCGTCGAGGGCGCTCGGTCCGTTGATCTGCGCCGACGCAGCAGCGCTCTCGCGCAGCTTCGATGAATTGAAGCGCGCCGGCGCGGCTCAAGTGCTCGTCCAGGCCTACGTCGTCGGCCCTTTGATAGTCTATCCCGCGGTCGCATGGAACGGCGTGTTGCTGGTTGGCTACGCACAAACGCGTCTCGCTGCGGAAGCGGACTCAGCGGGCGTGCCCGTTGTCAATCGCTGCTACGCAAGCCCCGAGCTGCGCGCGTTCGCGGTGAAGCTCGTCGCGGGCTTCGGCATCAACGGTTTTTTTGCGCCCGAATTCATCGAAGACGCGCGCAGTGGACAGGCCTACCTGCTCGGGATCAATCGGCGCATCGTCAGCGGCGCGCATCGCGGCGCCGCGATGAACGCCGATCACTGGGCCGCCCTCAACGCCGCGCTCCAGGGATCGGCTTCGCCGACGCGCAGCGACCTCGACTCAGGCGAAGAGCACGTTGCCGCGGACTTTCCGCAGGAGTGGCTTCGCGATCCGCAGAGCCGCTGGCTGCGCGAATATCCCGCCGACGTGCCGTGGGACGATCCCAAGCTCGTCGAGGCGATGATGGCGCTCACCCCCGAGCGTTGACTTGCTGGTAGCACTATGCAGATCGATTGGACAGCTTTCACGCCGTGGTCCGCCCTTGCGGGTGGAGCGCTGATCGGCGTCGCCGCGAGCCTGCTTCTTCTCGGCTCTGGACGGATCGCCGGCGTAAGCGGCATCGTCGGAGGCATGTTGCGGCCCGCGCGCGACGACTTCGGCTGGCGTGTTGCATTCGCAGTCGGCATGCTGCTCGCACCGCTGGCATTCATCGCGCTCGCCGCGCTGCCGCCACTCCAGATCGCCGCGGGTTATCCGACCTTGATCATCGGTGGGCTGCTGGCGGGCATCGGCACTCGTTACGGATCGGGCTGCACCAGCGGTCACGGCGTGTGCGGAGTCGCGCGCGCGTCGCCCCGCTCGATCGCTGCGACGCTCTGCTTCATGGTCGCCGGCTTTGTCACGGTTTACGTTGTCCGGCATGTTGTCGGATCATGAAGCACACGGCCATCGCGATCCTTGCCTCGGGGCTTGCGGGCCTGGTCTTCGGGATTGGCCTTATCGTGTCGGGAATGTTCAATCCGGCGAAGGTCCTCGCCTTCCTCGATCTCGCCGGGCCATGGGATCCGTCGCTCGCGCTGGTGATGGTCGGTGCGGTGGCGATCGCAGCGATCGGATTTGCTCTCGCGCGTCGGCGCGGCAGCACGCTACTCGGCTCGCCGCTGCAACTCGGCTCCGCGCGCAAGGTCGACCGCCGCCTGATTCTCGGAAGCCTGGTGTTCGGCGCCGGCTGGGGACTCGTCGGTTTTTGCCCTGGCCCGGTCCTTGTCGCTGTCGGGACTGGCGAAGCCAAGGCGTTCACGTTTTTCGCCGCCATGGTCGCCGGCATGCTCGTCTTCGAGGTGCTCGAGCGCCGGCGCGAGGTTGCGAAGCATCCCGCGCAGCCGCCGACGCAGGCGAGCGCGGCCGACGGCTGAGGTTTGCTTGCTCTCTCTGTAGGACGGGTCGGACGCTCTCCTATCGGGGCGTAGGAGAGCGTCTCATTATCGCTTTCGGCCCTCTTCTTCAGAAACTCCGCAAGCTCGCTTCCAGTCAGTCGGGGTACGCGCCTTCGACGCGAGAGGATATGTTTCCCCGCGTCGGGAGTGCTCATCACAAGGAGATACCATGAGGATACGAAGCATCCTGGCCGCACTGGCCATGGCGCTTGGCTTTTTCGGCGTAACCGCGACCGCCAATGCCGACAAGATCATCGATGTCCAAATCGGCACGGCGCCGCCCCCGGAACGGGTTGAGGTCGTCCCCGCTCCGCGTCCGGGCTACATCTACGAAGGCGGGCACTACGTGGTCGAGTCAGACAAGTACGTCTGGCACGAAGGCCACTTCATCAAGGAACGCGAAGGGCACCACTGGGTGCCTCACGTTATGGAACACCGTGGCGACGTTTACGTTTATCGTCCGGGTCACTGGGACGACGAAGGCTGATGTGACTTACAAGCGCTAACGGTCGGCGGCGCCAGCACCGCAATCGACCAATAACACAAGGCCCGGTAGTCGCCGGGCCTTTTTTTGTGCACGCGCCGCAGGCGCGTTACTCGGTATGCGACTTCGGTTCGTGCTGATCGCTGTCGGCCTGCGCAGGCGGCTCTTCGCTCCGCCCGGTTTCGCGCAGCATGTCTGCAGGCACCGGCTCCCACGGCGAGAGTGCCGTGATCGCGTTGCGCCGGAAGGTGCTGTACAGGCGCAGGGCACCTTTTGTCGTCATCCCGGGAATCGTTTCGAGCGCCGCCTTTGCGAGCGCGGCTGAAAGTTGACTGTCGAATTGCTGAAAGACGGATTCAATATTGATGCGCACGGCGGTCGGAGCTCGCAATGGTTGCATACAATTTGAAAGAAAACACTCGCGGCTGCGAACACCGCGCGGATGAGTCGATGGTACTCTCCCAGCACTGCGTGTGCAATGACGATTTCATTACACGGCGCGCCAAGACCAAGTAGGACAACCGCGTCAACGAATGATTCGCAGGCAGGCATCGATGAGCCGCCGCTGTCGCGCGTCGCCAGATTGCCACTCCCGGTCGTAAGCCTCTAGAATTTAGCCGTTCCTGCCGAATTCGGGGAGAGCGGCGATGAGATCGGATGGGGTCCTGTGCGTCGTAATCGCGGCCGTTTTCTCAGCGCTCGTTCCGTGTGCGATGGCCGCGACCGCCGCTGAGAGCGGTCCATGCGCCGAGAAGGCGCGCCGGCTCGACGCCGAGATCGCCCAGGCAAAGGCCAAGGGCAACTCGCGAACGCTAGCGAATCTCGAGCGCGCCCGCGCCGATATGGTTCACTGCAGCGACGACGGTCTCCGAGAGAAACGCAAGATGGCGCTCGAGCAGGCGCAACACCGCATCGATCAGCGCGAGGCCGATCTGAAGAAAGCCGAAGCGAGCGGCGATGCTGGCAAAATCAAGAAGGCGCAGCGCAACCTGGATAACGCGCGCAAGGTCTACTCCGAAATCGAGAGTTCGCCGCTGTAGGGATGTCGCTCGGCGGCGGCGCGCGCGGGAACCTAACTAGTAAATCTCCGGCATCGGCACCGGCTGCGCCTCCGGCTTGCACTCTCCGCACCAGAGGGCGTCCCCGACCACCACTGCCTTCGGCGTGCTGTTCGCGCCAACGTAGATCGTCGTGATGTACGGCATGCGCTTCTCGGCGTGTGCCTTGCACGCCGCGCGACCGCAGAATCGGCAGACGCCGACGGCTTCGTTATCGTCGAAGAAACATTTCACCTGTCCGATTCCCCCGTCGTTGTTACTGTCTAGCCATCCCCTTCGGTAGTCAGCGCCGTGGCCCGAGCCCTCAGGACGAGCGCCGCGTCGATCCGGGAGTGCAAGCTTTCCCCGGACACATTATGCCTCAGTAGCTTCGTTTGCAGCAGATCCCAGAGACTTGCTCCGGCGGCTGGCGCTTTTTCGCGCTCCGCGAGCGACTGGCCGAGACGCGCCCATAGTGACCACGTCGTCTTGGGCATGATCGAGCGCACATATGACATGACGTAAATGCCGACTTCGTCCCGTTGGCGTTTGAGGTCTCGCTTCAGCTCGGTGATCTGCGAAGCGAGCTCTGTCCGCAGTTCTGGGTCCCTGGTCCTCTTGATCAGGTCCTGCTTCATCGCCAGTTGCGCCGCGAGCAGAAGCGCGTTCGCCGCCTGCTCGCGCTTAAGCTCGCCGAAGCGCTCCTCGACCGGCGCGAGCAAGTCGTCGAGGTCGTCGATATGCTGAACGAGTCTTCCCTCGCCCTTCGATCCGCGAGCCGTGATGCCGAGCGACTTGCGCAACCGGCGCCGTTCGCGGCGCAAGCCCCAAAGGATCGCTCCGGCAACGAACACTAGCGCCGAAAATGCGATCGTGGCGAGAATCAAGTAACCTGTCTGCCCAAAGACGAAGGTGTGGAACGCGGTATTGTTGTAAGCCGTATGAATGCCGATCGCGACTGCGAGACCAATGGCCCATGCAACCAGCGGATGCCTGTTCAGGCCCGCCATGGGAAACCCAGCGAGTGCCATGCCAACAATCGCCGTCGTGCTCCCGTGCATAACCGACGAGGCGAAAGCGCGTGAGGTGCTGATGACGATCCCGGTGTCAACATCAACCCGGCTTAGGTACAACATGTTTTCAGCAATGGCGAATCCAATTCCGGAAGCAAAACCATAGACCGCGCCGTCGACGAAGAATGTGGTATCCGCGCGGCGAATCAAATACAGCAAAACGAGGGACTTGAAGATCTCTTCGACGAACGGCGCAGTGTGGGTCGCGACGAACGGCAGCCCCAAGTCAAGTCTCAGTGGATGGTCCACGAGATACGAGAACTCCACCGAAATCGCGCCCCAGGCCAGAGCAAGCAATACGAGCCTGATACGATGCGTTTCGAAGAAGTTCAACCACTTGATCAGAAAGAGAAATGCCAGCGGGATGACGCTGGCCACAAGGATAGAGTAGCTCATCGATCGCAGTAGTTCATTTCGATCGTTACAGCCCTCACGAAGCAAAAACCAAAAGCGGTAGCCAATCGACTACCGCTCTTGTGGCGGCCGCGAATCTCGATGCCGCGACCACCTAACCTATCGAGGTCCGTCGTGCGTTGGCCCCGTCCTCCTAGTGCGAACTCGACGCGTTCGAAGCGTTGGACGAATTCGAGGCGTTCGACGAGTTGGACGAATTCGAGGCGTTCGACGAATTGGACGAATTCGAGGCGTTCGACGAGTTGGACGAATTCGAGGCGTTCGACGAGTTGGACGAATTCGAGGCGTTCGAGGAATTGGACGAATTCGAGGCGTTCGACGAATTAGACGAATTAGACGAATTCGAAGAGTTCGACGAGTTGGACGAATTCGAGGCGTTCGACGAATTAGACGAATTCGAAGAGTTCGACGAATTGGACGAATTCGAGGCGTTCGACGCATTCGCCGAATTCGCTGCTTGCGTCCCGAACGCGTTCTTGAGGGCGTCGGGCTTGAAGTCGGCGGTGTAGATCGCCAAGCCCGCCACCGCAAACACAGCGATCGCGACGAAGAGCACCTGCCTATTTCGTGTTGCCATCTTAGTGTCTCCCTTTCCGGGTTGTTGAAGGGGGAGTGCTACAGGGGCGAAGTCTGAGGCAAGCGGGTTCCCAATGGAATGCGAATAATCACCCCCTATTTGTGAATATTCACTTGACAACAGCGCTTTTTATGCTATGCCCCAATCTCTGGAT
>DATKJP010000285.1:0-5970 GCA_035543635.1 Casimicrobiaceae bacterium | reverse complement strand
CGAGTATTTCCCGCCACAATCTGAGACAGCGCGGCGGTGGTTTTCGGCGGGTTCGTGAGCCTCGTCAAGCTCTCGCCGCGCTGTCTCAGATTGTGGCGGGAAATACTCGAGCGCGTGCCGCAGGGCGTTCTCGCCTTCTCGCCGCACCGCGAGCGCGAACGCCCGCTCTACGTCCGGAGGCTCCATAGCTTCGGCATCCCGGCCGAGCGGATCGTTTTCATCCCATGCACTCGTAACGATGCCGACGACCGTGCCCGCTATCGCCTGATCGATGTCGTGCTCGATACGATGCCCTACACCGGTGGCGACACGACGGCAGCGGCCCTCGACATGCACCTTCCCGTAGTGACGCGCGTGGGCGAGCGCGCCGCCGAGCGCATGACCTGGAGCCTGCTTGCGCATCTCGGCGTCACCGAGACCGCGGCGAGCACCGACGAGGAATATGTGGCCATTGCTTGCCGCCTCGGCACTGAAGCAGGCTGGCGGGCTTCGATCGCGGCCGCGATGGCGGAGCAGCTGCCCCGGTCCGGGATCGCCGATTTCGACCGCTATACTCGGGCGCTCGAAGCGGCGTACATGCAGGCATTGGAGTCGGCCGGGTGAATCAGGCCCGCGAGATCATGCACATTCACATCCTCGGCATCTGTGGCACCTTCATGGGCGGAATCGCTGAGATCGCGCGCGCGGCGGGCTGCACCGTGACCGGCTGCGATGCCAACGTCTATCCGCCGATGAGCGATCAGCTCGCCTCGCTCGGCGTCGCGCTCATCGAAGGCTACGACGCAAGGCAGCTCGACACAGTGGCGAAGACGGCCGACGTGTTCGTGATCGGCAATGCGCTCTCGCGCGGCAACCCGCTGGTGGAGGCGATCCTCGACAGCGGGCGCCCTTATGCATCGGGTCCGCAATGGCTCGCCGAGTACGTGCTGCGCGACAAATGGGTGCTCGCGGTTGCCGGCACCCACGGCAAGACCACGGCGAGCGCGATGCTGGCGCGGATTCTCGAACACGCGGGACTCGATCCCGGCTTCCTGATCGGCGGGGTGCCGATCGACTTCGGCATCTCTGCGCGGCTTACCGACGGGCCGTTCTTCGTGATCGAAGCCGACGAGTACGACACCGCCTTCTTCGACAAGCGCTCCAAGTTCATCCACTACCGGCCGCGCACGGCGATTCTCAACAATCTCGAATTCGATCACGCGGACATCTTTCCTGATCTGGCCGCCATCGAGACGCAGTTCTACCACTTCGTGCGCACCGTGCCGCATCGCGGGCGCTTGATCGTGAACGGCGCGGACGAAAACCTCGCGCGTGTGCTTGCCCGCGGATGCTGGAGCGAGGTCGAGCGCTTCCGCGCTACGACTGACGCGGGCTCGGCCGCGGACTGGATCGTCGCGCCGGACGGCGCGATCAAGTTCGGCGGCGCGGCAATCGGCGCACTGCCGTCGCTCAGCCTGCCGGGCAGGCACAACCAGTTGAACGCGCTGGCCGCGATCGCCGCCGCGCGTCATGTCAGCGTGCCGGTGCGCGACAGCCTCGAGGCGCTGGCGAGCTTCCGCGGCGTGAAGCGCAGGCTCGAGCTGCGCGGCACAGCTGGCGGGGTAGCGGTCTACGACGACTTCGCTCACCATCCGACGGCGATCGCCGCCACGCTGGAGGGTCTGCGCAGCGTCGTCGGAAAGGGGCGGATCATTGCGGTGCTCGAGCCGCGCTCCAACACGATGAAGCTCGGCACCATGAAGGACTTGCTTGCCGGAAGCCTCGGGGAAGCGGACCTTGTCTTCTGCTACGCGGCGAACCTGAGCTGGGACGCGGCGGCATGGCTCGCTCCGCTCGGTAACCGCGCGCACGTCGAAGCGGAGCTCGATGCGCTCATCCAGTCGATCTCCAAGGCCGCGAAACCCGGCGACCATCTGCTCATCATGAGCAACGGCGGCTTCGGCGGCATCCACGACAAGCTGCTCGCGCTCCTCGGAAAATGACCGCGGCGACGATCGGCCCCGATCAGCAACGCTCGCTGTGGCTTGCGACCGCGCCGCACGCGCCGGCGACCACATCACTCGAGGAACGCGTCGAAGCGGATTTCGCGATCATCGGTGCGGGCTACACCGGGCTCGCATGCGCGCTCGCGCTCGCCGAGGCGGGCCGCAGCGTGATCGTGCTGGAGGCGAAGGAGATCGGTCACGGCGCGTCGGGCCGCAATGGCGGCCAAGTGATTCCCGGCTTGAAGCACGATCCCGATGATCTCGTTGCTCGCTACGGACGCGAGCACGGCGAAGCGCTGGTGCGGCTCGCAGGTGGCGCCGCCGACCGCGTGTTCGCGTTGATCGCGAAGCACGGCATCGAATGTTCAGCGCGGCAATGCGGATGGATACAGCCGGCGCATTCAGCGGCCGCTGCGCGAACGGTCGTCTCTCGCTGCCGGCAGTGGGCTGCGCGGCGCGCGCCTGTCGAGCTGCTGGCCGGGCAACGGCTCGCGTCACTGCTGGGCACCGATCACTATCGCGCCGGTTGGCTCGACCGCCGCGGCGGCGCATTGCATCCGCTTGCCTACGCACGCGGTCTTGCACGAGTGGCGCTCAAGCTCGGTGCGCGCATTCACACAGGCACGCCGGTGACCGAGATGGTCCATCACAGCGATGAATGGGCCGCGATGACACCGCGCGGCGAAGCGCGCGCGCGGCAGCTGGTGCTGGCTACCGACGCGTACTCGGGCCCGCTGTGGCCGGAGCTGGTCACGAACCAAGTCGCGGTGACCAGCGTGCAGACCGCGACCGAGCCGCTTTCCGATGCCATCCGCGCGACCATCCTTCCCGGAGGGACGGTGGCGTCCGACACGCGGAAGCTCCTCTACTATTTCCGGCTCGACGGCGATGGCCGCTTCATCATGGGCGGGCGGGGATCGGCAACAGACAAGGTTTCACCAGGCGTCTATGCCGCATTGCGCAGCGTCGCCACGCGCATGTACCCTGCGCTCGCCGGAGTGCCGTGGGCATACCGCTGGTATGGACGAGTTGGCATCACGCGCGACTGGCTGCCGCATCTCGCCGAGCTGGCTCCCGGCGTGTGGACTGTGCTCGGTTACTGCGGCCGCGGCGTGGCGATGGCGACGACGATGGGGCTGGTGCTGGGCGACATGCTGATCGGCGGTCACAGGCTCGCGTATCCCGCCGCCGCGCTCAAGCCGATTCCATTGCATGCGCTGCGGCAGCCCGCACTGCAGGCGGGAATCGCGTACTATCGCCTGCGCGACGCTCTGGGCATCGCCGCATGATTCGAATTCCGACCGGAGGAGAGAACATGAGTCTCTATCGCTCGCTTCGCGCCTTGGGACACGCACTGGCGCTCGCCTCGCTGGCATATGGCGCAGCCACGCCGGCGCAGGTGCCGACCTACAACGTGGGCTCCACGCCGACCGGCGTCCCCTTCACCTTCCTCGACGTCAAGACCAACACCATCCAGGGCGCGATGGTGGACTTGATCACCGCGATCGGCGAGGACGCGGGGTTCAAGGTCAACGTGCAGGCGACTCCGTTCTCGGCGCTGGTCCCTTCGCTCACCAGCAACAAGATCGACATCATCTCGGCGGCCATGCTGATTAACCCGCAGCGCAAGGAGGTGATCGATTTCTCCGATCCCGTCTTTCCCTACCCCGAAGGCATGGTCGTAAGCGCGAGCGATAACACGCCCTACAAGACGCTCGCCGATGTGAAAGGTCAGATCGTCGGCGCCCAGGTGGGTACGGTGTACGTCGACTTTCTCAAGAAGAACGGCGAATTCGCGGACGTGAGGGTCTACGATTCGCTCGCCGACATACTGCGCGACGTGAGCCTTGGACGCATCAAGGCCGGCTTCGGCGACGCGCCGATCCTCAAGTATCAGCTCGCGCAGAATCCTGATTTCAAGGCCAAGCTCGTGTCGACCTACGAGCCGAAGATGGCCGGCAGCGTGGGCATCGGCGTCCGCAAGACCGATCAGGAGCTACTGAAGAAGATCAACGCTTCGCTCGCCAAACTCAACGCCAACGGCACGGTGGACAAGATTCTCGCCAAATGGAATCTGAAGTAGCAGGGCAGACGCGCCCCTAGGCCGTACTGCGAACGGCGCCAGCTATCTGCTCCCAGGACGCGCGTGGGCGATAGATGCAGGCGTTCCTCCGCGACGCGCGCGACTTCCTACCGATCCTCCTGCAGGGCTGTGTTGTCACGGTCGAGCTGATGCTCGCCGCCTTGGTGCTTTCGACGCTGCTTGGCTTCGTGTGGGCTCTGTTGCGATTGTCGCCCTCGCGCGCGCTTTCTGCGCCGGCGGTCGCGATCATTACCGTGATCCGCGGCATCCCGATCCTGGTGCAGCTCTTCTACATCTATTTCGTCCTGCCCGATCTCGGCATCCAGCTATCGGCATTCCAGGCCGGGTTCATCGGGCTCGGCATCGCGTATTCGGCGTATCAGGCGGAGAATTTCCGCGCCGGCATCGAGGCTGTCGATCCGGGACAGATCGAGGCCGCGCAATCGCTCGGCATGCGGCCCGCGCTCGTCATGCGCCGCGTCATCCTTCCTCAGGCGATTCGCGTGTTCCTGCCTCCGTACGGCAACACGATGATCATGATGCTCAAGGACTCATCGATCGCCTCCGCGATCACGGTGGCGGAGCTCACGCGCGGCGGGCAGCTGATCGCGGCCTCGACCTTCAAGAACATGACCGTGTTCACGCTGGTGGCGCTCCTCTATCTCGCGATGAGCCTGCCGCTCACCTATTTCGCCCACCGGCTCGAGCGCAAGTTCGGACGCAAATGATCTCGGTGCGCGACATCGTGAAGTCCTATGGCGAGCACCGCGTGCTCGATCGGGTCAATCTCGAAGTGGCGAAAGGCGAAGTGGTGTGCATCATCGGACCGTCGGGGTCGGGGAAGTCCACGCTGCTCCGCTGCATCAACGGCCTCGAAAGCTACGACGAAGGCCAAGTTTCGATCGACGGCGAGGCAGTGCACCGCGAGCAGCCTTCCATTCACGCGATCCGGAGCGAAGTCGGCATGGTGTTTCAGCGCTTCAATCTCTTTCCGCATCGCACCGCGCTCGAAAACGTGATGGAAGGACCGGTGTACGTGCAAGGCGTGCCGCGGCCCGAGGCGCATCGACAGGCAAGCGCGCTGCTGGCGAAGGTGGGGCTCGCGCAAAAGCTCGAGGCCTACCCGGCGAAGCTCTCCGGCGGGCAGCAGCAACGTGTCGCGATCGCGCGGGCGCTCGCGATGCAGCCCAAGGCCATTCTTTTCGACGAGCCGACCTCCGCGCTCGATCCCGAGCTCGTGGGCGAAGTGCTGAAGGTGATGCTCACCCTCGCCCGCGAGGGCATGACCATGGCCGTGGTCACGCACGAGATGGATTTCGCCGCCGAGGTCGCGCATCGAGTGCTGTTTCTCGACCACGGGCGCGTCGTCGAGGAGGGTCCTCCGCAACAGCTACTCGCCGATCCGAAGCACGAGCGCACCCGCGATTTCCTGCAGCGGGTCTTGAAGCCGGTCTGACCACCTTACCTTCCGGGCGAGGGGTGGGCGCGACATGCTATTGCGAGTAAAATCGCGGCATGTCTTGGCGAAGTTGCCACCGGTTTCACTCCTGATTCGCGCGTCCCGACCGCGAGTCGGGAAAGCGCCGTTGGTTCTCCCTGAGCACAGAACGGTGCGCGCTCCCAAAAGGAGCAGCGCGCCGAAGGCATTGACGAACGAGCGACCCTCGGAGCAGTCGAAGGAGAGAGAGTATGAAATCGAGACGTGGTATCCCGAGCACAACCGATCGCGGCCCCGTCGCATCCTCGCCGCTGATCAAGACCGAACGCATCTACGGTGCGAACAACTACGAGCCGCTGCCGGTCGTCATGGCGCACGGCGAAGGCGTATGGCTGTGGGACGAGCACGGTCGCCGCTAGCTCGACATGCTCTCCGCTTACTCGGCGGTTAGCCACGGCCATTCG
>DATKJP010000284.1:0-5834 GCA_035543635.1 Casimicrobiaceae bacterium | reverse complement strand
CGCGAGATCCACGACGCGATCAAGCGGCGTTGCCTCTATCACTGGGTCGATTTTCCAAGCGCGCAGCGCGAGCTCGCGATCGTGCGGCGCAAGGTGCCGGGCGCCGACGCGCGGCTCTCGCGCGAGGTCGTCGCGTTCACGCAGCGATTGCGCGCCATGGATCTCTTCAAGTCGCCGGGTATCGCCGAGACGCTAGACTGGGCCGAAGCGCTGGTCGCACTCGACCGGCTTGCACTCGATCCGGAGACGATCGCCAACACGCTCGGAGCGCTGCTCAAGTACCAGGACGACATCGGCGCCGTCACGCCCGAAGTTGCCACACAGCTCGTGGCCGAAGCGCGCGCGGAAGCCGAGGCGATCGGACCCGCGTCGTGAGCGCCTCGGTAACGCGATTGTTCAAGCCCGAGCGGCTCGCGGAAAACATCATGCATTTCTGTCGCGTGCTGCGCGCCGCGGGGCTGCCGGTGGGGCCTGCGAAAGTCATCGCCGCGCTGGAAGCAGTGGAAGCGGTCGGGATCGAGCAGCGCGAAGATTTCCGCGCTGCGCTTGAGTCGGTGCTGATCGAGCGGCACGATCAGGCCGCACTGTTCGATCAGGCCTTCGAGCTGTTCTGGCGCAATCCGCGGCTCCTCGAGCGCATGATGGAGCTTCTCCTGCCCAAGGTCTATGGCCGGACGCCGCGCAGCGAGGCCGAGGCGCCGCTTCCGGCGCGGCTCGCAGAAGCATTGTCGCCGCCGCGTGATGCCGAGCGCGAAGTCTACGATCAGGAGTCGACGATCGACGCGACCTTCACCTTCTCGCCGCGCGAAGTGCTACAAAGCAAGGACTTCGAATCGATGACCGCGGCGGAGCTCACCGAGGTGAAGGCCATGATGGCACGTCTGCGCCTGCCGCTGCGGGAGCTTCCCACGCGGCGAAGCCAGGCTGCGGACCGGGGCACCGCAGTCGATTTGCGCGCAACCCTTCGTGCCATGACCTCCGCGCGCGGGGCAGTCGTTCCACTCGCTTGGCGCCGCAGACGGCATCGTCCGCCACCGCTCGTTGTGCTGTGCGACATCTCAGGCTCCATGGATCGCTACGCGCGAATGCTGCTC
The DNA here is from genome assembly GCA_035543635.1 of Casimicrobiaceae bacterium. Classification (GTDB taxonomy): domain Bacteria; phylum Pseudomonadota; class Gammaproteobacteria; order Burkholderiales; family Casimicrobiaceae; genus PALSA-1003. Next base: position 4,740 of record DATKJP010000284.1, on the reverse strand, counting down.
TTCTTCCTGCATGCGATCACCAACGATCGCGACCGCGTCCACACGCTGCTCTTCGGCACGCGGCTGACGAACATCACGCGCCATCTCAGACGTCGCGACGTCGACATCGCACTGGCGCGCGTCAGCGCCGCGGTGTCCGACTGGGCGGGGGGCACGCGCATCGGAGCCTGTCTTTCCGAATTCAATCGGCGCTGGTCGCGGCGGTTGCTTGCGCAGGGGGCGGTGGTCCTTCTTATCAGCGACGGGCTCGACAGCGACGTCGGCCATGGGTTATCGGCGGAGATGGAGCGGCTCGCCAAGTCGTGCCGCAGATTGATCTGGCTCAATCCGCTGCTGCGTTACGACCGCTTCGAAGCGCGTCCGGCGGGCATTCGCGCAATGCTTCCTTACGTCGATGATTTCCTGCCGGTGCACAATCTCGAGAGCCTTAAGCAGCTGGCGTCCGTGTTCGCACAGCCGCGCACCCTGCGCCGACGCGCCGAGATGGATTTCGAGCTCGGTCGCCGGGCGGCGTGAGCGCGCAAAGGACTCGATATGGAGATGACGGGCACACGCACGGTTCCCGCTCCGGTTGAGGCGACATGGGCTGCGCTCAACGACCCGGAAACGCTGAAGGCCTGCATTCCGGGCTGCGAATCGCTGGAGCGCAGCGGAGATAACGAGCTGAAAGCGGCGATGACTGCGCGCGTCGGGCCGGTCAGCGCGCGCTTCTCGGGATTGGTTCGTTTGAGCGACATCGTTCCATCCACCTCGTACACGATCCGCTTCGAAGGGCAGGGCGGTGCCGCCGGCTTCGCCAGCGGCGAAGCGCGTGTAGCGCTTGCGGCGCAGGACGGCTCAACGAGGATCGATTACACGGTGAAGGCGCAGGTGGGAGGCAAGCTCGCGCAGATCGGGTCCCGCCTCGTCGATGGCGCCGCGGCGAAGATCGCCGACGATTTTTTCACCCGCTTTGCCGAGCGTCTCACGCCGCCGGAGGCCAGGGTCGCGCAGCCCGCGGCGGCGCCGGCGTCACGCAACTTGTGGATCCGCCTCGCGCTGGTGATCGCCATCATCGTCGCGATCGCCCTCTACTGGTTCATGCAGTCCGGCGCGAAGTAGAATGGCGAAGAACGAATCGACCCCGCACGGGTCTCATTGCTAGATATTCGTTACACCCATGGACAGTGTCGACCTCGAAGTGCTGCGCAGAAGCGTCGAATGGCTCGACGCCGGCAAGCGCGTGCTGCTCGTCACGGTGGTCAAGACTTGGGGCAGCTCGCCGCGGTCGCCGGGCGCGCTGCTTGCCGTGCGCGAAGACGGTCAGGTCGTCGGCTCGGTTTCCGGTGGCTGCATCGAGGACGACATCGTCGAGCGTTCGCGTCGCGAAGGCGCGTACGTGAAGCGTCCGCAGGCGGTGACCTACGGCGTCAGCGCCGACGACGCACGCAAATTCGGCCTGCCCTGCGGCGGCACGATCCAGCTCGTGCTCGAGCCTCTTTCTCGTGACAGCCGTCTCGCGGAGCTGCTCGAGGAGGTACAACGCGGCCAGCTCGTCGCGCGCAGGCTCGATCTCGAGAGCGCAAGTGTAACGCTCGCGCCGGCACGCGCGGGCGACGGGCTCGCCTTCGATGGCGAGACCCTCGTCACCGTGCATGGGCCGCGCTATCGCATGCTCATGATCGGCGCGGGACAGCTATCCAAGTATCTTGCACAGATAGCCGTGGGGCTCGACTATCAGGTCACGGTGTGCGATCCGCGGGTGGAGTACACCGACACCTGGGACATTCCCGGGGTCACGCTGGTGAAGACCATGCCGGACGACACAGTGATCGAAATGAAGCTCGACGAGCGTTGCGCGGTGGTGGCGCTGACCCACGATCCCAAGCTCGACGATCTCGCACTGATGGAAGCGCTCAAGTCGCCGGCGTTCTACGTCGGGGCGCTCGGCTCGCGCGCCAACAACGCGAAGCGGCGCAAGCGTCTCGAAGAGTTCGATCTCACGCGCGAGCAGATTGCGCGTCTGCACGGCCCGATCGGGCTCTACGTCGGGAGCCGCACCCCGCCGGAAATCGCCATCTCCATCCTCGCCGAGATCACCGCGGTCAAGAACGGCGTCGCTCTACCAGACATCGCGCAGGTGGCGGTAGCGAAGGAGAAGCTTGGACCTTCCACCGTCTGCGCGACGACGGAAACCTGAACGGCACGAAAGAGATCCGGAGGTTGTCCTCGTAGGCGCGCGTCAGGCGCGTCTGGATCGCCACTGCCGCACGAAGACGGGTATCAGTGCGAACGCTCCCAGCAGCGCCAGGGCGGTCAGCGTCTCGGGTGCCAATAGCTGCTGCACGGACTCGATGCGGCCGAGCGTCTGACCGACGTTGGCCAGAATGAATATGCTCGGGAAGATGCCGATGAAGGTGGCTGCGACGTACGTGCGAACCGGGATGTCGGTAAGGGCTGGTGCGAGATTGACGAGAAAATAGGGAAAGATGGGCGTCAGCCGCAGAAACAGGAGCCAGTGGAAGGCGTCCTGCGTGAAACCTTCGTTAACGCGCTCGCCGATCGCGCCCAGCCGCCGGCGCAGCGGCCGCGCGAAAAGATAGCGCGCACCGAGGAAGAGGAGGGTCGCACCCAGCGTTCCAGCCGTCACGAGGAGCGCTGCCGCGACCCAGCGCCCAAAGATCAATCCAAAGGTGAGCGACAGCAGCGTGCCGGTGGGCAGACAGAGCAAGGTCGCGACGAGGAAGGTCGTAAAGGCGAGAACCACCGCCTGCCCGTAGTGAGCCCCGGTATACGCGAGCAGCGTGTCGCGATGCTCGCGTATCGCATCGAGCGACAGGTACTGCGGCCCTCCCAGGACGAAGAACGCGCCGATGCCCACGGCGAAGGCCGCGAGCACGCCGAGCCGCAGCCAGCGGTGGACACGTGGCTCTTCGGCGGACAGCTGGTTCGCCGTACTCATGCGGCCTCCTCGGGCCGTCATAACGAAGCGCTGACTTGGAGTGCCGGCCGCTTGCGATTCGTGCGGCGCTGCGCTCTCCGAGCCTTGCTCGGCTTCGCCTCGCACGCCGCACTCATCGCTGCTCTATCTTCGGATCCAGCGCGTCGCGCAGGCCGTCGCCCAGAAGGTTGAAGGCGAGCACGGTGAAGAAGATGGCGAGGCTCGGAAACAGAGCGACGTGAGGGGAGGTCAGCATGTCGGCGCGGGCTTCGTTGAGCATCGCGCCCCATTCGGGCGTCGGCGGCTGCGCGCCCATGCCGATGAAGGACAGACTCGCCGCGGTGATGATCGAGGTTCCGATGCGAAGCGAAAAGTAGACGACGACTGCGGCGATCGTTCCCGGAAAAATGTGGCGCAGCACGATGGTCCAGTCCGAAGCGCCGATGCTCTTCGCCGCTTCGACGTAGGTGAGATGCTTCAGCACGAGCGTGTTGCCGCGCACGAGCCGCGCGAAGGTCGGGATGCTGAAGATCGCTACGGCGATGATCACGTTGAACATGCCACCGCCTAGTATGGCGACGATACCGATCGCGAGCAGGATGCCGGGAAATGCGAACAGCACGTCGCAGATGCGCATGATGATGCGGTCGGCCCAGCTTTCGTAGTAGCCGGCGACGAGACCGAGTGCCGTCCCGACGATCGCGCCGACCGCGACCGATACGAAGCCGGCCATGAGGGAAATGCGCGAGCCCATCAGGATGCGGCTGAAGATGTCGCGACCTAGCGGGTCGACGCCGAACCAGTGCTTTGCGGAAGGCAGTGCATTGAGGCTGTCGTAGTCGAAGAAATTCTCGGCGTCGTAGGGAACGAGCCATGGCGCGGCGAGCGCGAGCAACCCGAGCGCAACGACGAACCAAGCCGCGACCACCGCAACGTGCTGCTTCTTGAATTTGCGCCCGAATTCGCTCCACGGCGTTCGCACCGCCGTGGCTACCGCAGCCACGCTATCCGCGGCGATCGATGCCGCATCGACGCCGGTGCTGTCGGCGATGTCGCCTGGAGCGATCTGCTCGTCGGTGAGCGCTTCGGAGCGCGCGTCTTCCGGGCGCATGTTGTCAGCGATAGCGGATGGTCGGATTGATCACGGCGTAGAGCACGTCGACGATGAGATTGATCAGCACGAACTCCAGGGAGAACAGCAACACCAGCCCCTGGATCACCGGATAGTCTCGCGCGTCCACCGAGTCGACGAGGAGCCGCCCCATGCCCGGCCAGTTGAACACGACTTCGACCACAATCGAGCCGCCGAGCAGGAAGCCGAACTGCAGGCCCATCATGGTCACCACCGGGATCAGCGCGTTGCGCAGCCCGTGCTTCGCGATCACGCGCGACTCCGGCAGTCCCTTGGCGCGCGCGGTGCGCACGTAGTCCTCCTGCAGGATGTCGACGAAGGACGAGCGTGTGAAGCGCGCCATGATCGCCGCCACCGCCGCGCCGAGCGTGACCGAAGGCAGGATGTAATGACGCCAGGTGTCGGCGCCGACCGTGGGCAGCCAGTTCAGCTGCACCGAGAAGATCTGCATGAGCACCATCCCCAGCGCGAAAGCCGGGAAAGAAATGCCCGACACGGCAAGCGTCATGCCGAGACGGTCAGGCCAGCGGTTGCGCCATACGGCGGAGATCACGCCGATCGCCATCCCGAACGCGACCGACCAGACCATGCTCCAGACGGTCAGCCAGAACGTCGGCGCGAAGCGCTCTCCGATCTCGGTCGACACCGGACGCTTGCTGCGCAGCGATCGGCCGAAGTCGCCGCGCAC
>DATKJP010000283.1:0-9096 GCA_035543635.1 Casimicrobiaceae bacterium | reverse complement strand
ACATCGATCTGCGCAAGGCGTTCGCTGACGTTCAACCGCTGGAAAGGCAAAATCGGACTGCTCGCGCACAGCCTCGCGCAACGACAACAGCGAAGCAGCGTCTTGCCGATGAGGCTGAGGCGCTCGCGGCCAGTCGCTTCGGCGTCAAGCCTTCGCCCGCGGATTGGGAAGTGGGTCAGGAACTAGAAGCGGAGCAAACCTTCCTCCGCAAGGGCCTCGGCACCGACGTTCTTGAGCGTCTGCGGCGTGGCCATTGGTCGGTGCAGGGAGAAATCGATCTGCACCGGCTCAACCGCGACGAAGCCCGCGACGCCCTCGCCGATTTCCTGCTTGAGGCTCGAGGCAACGGCTGGCGCTGCGTGCGCGTCGTGCACGGCAAGGGACTCGGCTCGCCGAACCGCGATCCCGTGTTGAAGAACAAGGTGCGCCGCTGGCTCGCGCAGCGCGATGATGTCCTCGCGTACTGCGAAGCCCCGCGGCACGCGGGTGGCGGCGGCGCGGTGCTGGTCCTGCTCAAGTCGCCGAGCATCGCCCTGCGCTGAGCTAGCCTGCCGTCATCGCAGGCGACGGTGGGCGAGCGCTGGAAGCTCGCGCCGCACCTGCGCCATGCGCTCCTGATCGATGTCGCCGACGATGACGCCCGGGCCTTCGTCACGCTCGGTCAGCACCACGCCCCATGGATCGATCAGCACGCTGTGCCCATAGGTGCGGCGGCCGTTTGGATGCAGCCCGCCTTGCGCCGCGGCCAGCACGTAGCACTGGTTCTCGATCGCCCGCGCCTTGAGCAGGGTGTGCCAGTGCGCGGCGCCGGTGACCGCCGTGAATGCAGACGGTACGACAATCAGGGCAAGATCGTCGAAACCGCGGTAAAGCTCTGGAAAACGCAAGTCGTAGCACACGGAGAGCGCGACACGACCGCATGGCGCGTCAAATGCGATCGGAGTGCTGCCTGCTTGGATGGTTCTGCCTTCGTCGTATCGCTCATCGCCTTGGCTGAAAGCGAACAGATGGATCTTGTCGTAGCGGGCGACGCGCTCGCCGCCTGGCGCGTAGACAAGCGAGGCACTGCGCACGCGCTCAGGATCCGTCGTGACGATCGGCACCGTGCCACCGATGACCCACAAACCGTGCTCGCGCGCCAGGCGCTGCAAAAAGTCCTGCTGCCGGCCATGACCATCGCCTTCACGCACAGCCACTTTGTCGGTCGCCCTTGCGCCCAGTATTCCAAAATACTCCGGCAGCAGTACGAGCTGCGCGCCCTGACGCACTGCTTCGGCGACGAAAGGTTCAATCGCGCGCAGGTTCTCGTCGACGTCGCTGCCGGAAACCGTCTGCACCGCGGCGACACGAAAACGAGACCGAGGAGTGAAGTCTCGAGGATCGGCCGACCTGCCCGCGCTCACCGCGCACTGCCTTCCGGCGGATTCGTCGGCACCGCTTGCCCGGCTGCCGCGGCGCGCGAAGCGCGCTCGACGGTCGGATCCGACCAGGTCCCGCCGATCACGTAGTCGCTGGCGAACATCTGCTGCGCCAGCAGCGTTCCTGCGCCGACCGCCGCGCCGATGATGGGGTTGGCGAGCAACAGTGCGGCGGTGCCCATCGAAACGCTACTCGAGAGGCTCGGCTGCACGTGGACCTTGAGCTGCTGCGTTTCGCGGGCGAGATTGGTCTCGCCGCTCATGGTAACGTTCGCCGCAGGTCCGACAATGCGGACATTGTCGCTTTTCATGACTCCGTTATCGATCAAGACATCGCCGGTAATTTCGTCGAAAGCGAAGCCTTCGCCGAACAGATCCTGATAATCGAAGCTCAGCCTTCGTTTCAGGGATTGCAGAGAGAGCACGCCGAGGAGTTTCCCGGCGCCGGGGTCGATCTTGATGAACTGTCCGGAACCGGACTCGATGCGAAGCTTCCCTGAAAGCGAGGGGTAATCGAACGCCTGCGGACCCCCGTCCCAGGCGAGATCGCCGCGGACCTTCGTCGGCGCACCTCGGACCGCACCGGGCAGACCGAAGCGCGCCAGATATTTGCCGGCATCGCTGATGTCGAGCGTCGCATCGATCTTGGTCTGCTGCTTGCGCCCTCCCCTCCACCAGCCGTCTGCTGCGAGCTTGCCGTCGTCGTTCGTTAGCTGCAGGCGCTCGATCTGCCAGTCGGCGCCGCGAGGCTGCGCGGTCAGCTCCAGCTTGCCGAGATCGTGATCCTTGGCGAAAAAGCTGTCTGCGACGATGTCGATTTCGGGCCAGCTGTTCGCAGCGCTGGCAATTTCCGCGCGGCTCGTCGCTGCGGCCGCTGCCCTTTCCTGCGCTGGCGCGGCGCTCGGCGTGGTGAATCGTTGCAATCGCGCGCTGACGTATCCGTTCGGACGGGAGGGCGCCGCGCCCTGCCAGCGCGCCGCCCCCGTCAGCTCACGCCCGCGCAAATCCATCTGCCAGCCGCCGGGGCTGCGCGTAGCTCCGATGCGCAGCTCGTTGAAGCGCCGCCCGAACACGTCGAGCGTGTTGGCGCGAAGATCCACGCCATTGATCGGCATCGCATCGCCGATGCCCGACGCCTCAGCTTCCTGCTTGAGCTCGAGCCACCCGTCGACGTTCAATGCATCGACGCTGCCGCGAACCCAGAGTCCGGGACGATCGGGCTCACCTTGCGCGCCGCCGAGTGCGAGCAAGCCGCGCTCGATGGTCGCATCGCCCGAGCCGAGCTTGCGCTCGAGAGCGAGTCGTCCGATGCTGCCGTAACGGATCGCGATCGTGTCGCGTCCGCTCTCGTTGGCGCGCCGCTCGATCTGCAGCGGTACCACCTCCGCGGAGGCCTTGGACATCGGGGCGGGAAGATCGATCGTCACTCCCTTGAGGTTTGACTCCATGACCCAGGTCGAAAGCTCCGGCCGGCTGACGATGGCGATCTGCCAGCCCGCCGTGCCCGAGATATGTTTGGCCACAACCTGCTTCGGATATTCGTTGCGCAACTGGGCGAGATCAGCGCTCCCCTGCCCGCTGAGATGTACTTCTCCGCCTCGGCTTTCAATCGAGAAGCGCGCGGGTCCGCCCAGCAGCTCGGCGGTGAGCTCTCTCGCGTGCAGATCGTGATTGGTGAAGTTTAGCTTCCCGTTCAAATCCTTTAGCGCCGGCACTCCGCCTGCAAGCTTGAGCCGGTTGCCGGCGAAGCTGTATTCGCCCGCAGCCTTGCTCGCATCCCACTTGCCGAGTGGCAGATCGAGCTGCAGGGCAAGCTTGCCGTTGCCGTTTACCTCGGCGCCGGCGGTGAAATCACCTGTCCACGCGCCGATCGGGCTTTCGGCGATGTATTTCAGGATGTCGGCCGTTGGCCCGGCTGCGTCGCCTTCGACGTGCAGCACCGGTGCAGGCACCCTCAGATCGGCGATCGCTGCCTTGGCGTGGTCGAGGTTGAAGCTGAACACCCGGCCGCGACGCGCCTCTACGCTCATCCGCGCACCTTCGAACCGGACTTCGCCGTCGACGTCCGAGAACGCAGGCCAATGTTCGGCGTAGTCGAAGGTGATGCCCTGCCCCTTGCTCGTCACCAGGAACTGGCCGCCCTTGCCGTTGGCGAAGGGAAAGTCGGCGAGATTGCCGGAGAGTCTGACCCGCGAGTCCGTCGAGGTGCCGGCGACGAGGCTGCGCTTCACCCAGTCGCGAACGGTGGGCGAGAGCGCGAGCGGCAGATAGCGAAAGACGTGTGCCACGTCGGCTCGGGTGAGCTGCACGGAGAGGTCGATCGTGCCGGGTCCGTCGGGCGCGGTCCGGTACGTGCCGTTCGCCGTACCCGTCGCGTGCGGATTGGAGAACACGAGTTGCTCAATGTTGATCGCGTACTCGCCTCCATCGAGCGACCAGCCGATTCGAGCCTGCGCGTTGTCGAACGCGATCGGTTCCGCAAACACGCGTGGCATTGCCAACGCGAGCGCGTGACTCTGTACGCGCAGCGTCCCTCCGCGCTGCGTGGCGTCGAAGCTTCCGGTGAGACCGGCGATACCGGGCAGCGCGTCCTGCGCCGCGAGCCCGAGATCGAGGAAGCGGCCTCGAGCGGTAAAGCTCGCCAGCTCCGTCGCCTCGCCCCGCCACTCGAGCGATCCCTGAAACAGCGTGCCGCGTGGCGCATAGGCCGCGAGCTTGGCGCGCCAGGTTTCCGGCAGCGGGAGATGCGCCGCCATCGCGGTGAGCGGACCGAGCTGCAGATTGTTGAACTCGATCTTTCCGCCCGGCGCGCTGCCGTTCGCCGCCTTCAAGACGCTGAGATCAAAATCGGTCGGATCAACGCGAACATCGCCTGGCTCCGTGAACGCGAGCTGTTGCGTGAAGTACTCGCTGTGCGACTCGTCGTCGCGCCAGCCGACACGTCCTTCCAGACGCGAAAGCACGAGCTCAGGGAGGTCCGGCCCGAGCTTCGCTTGCACGTCGGCCAGCACGACGTCGGCGATTGCTTCGCGCGGCTCGCCGTGCGCAAACTCGAGCCACAGTCGCAACCCGCCCTTTCCGCTCTTGATCGGCACCGGCAACGGCAGCCACTGCCGCCAAGCATCCACATCCGCGTAATCGAGCCGCGCGTACACACGCCCCGAGGTCGCACGCCAATCCGAAGGCGAGTACGCAGTCAGCTCGCCGCGAAGGTCGAGCGGTGCCGACATCTCCGGGGGCGGGGCTCCCTTCAACCCGAAGCGGTGCCGGCCGAAGCGGCTCTCGAGTCGGAACTCGACGTGCTGCAGCGCGAGCGGAGGTGCGTTGCGTTCGTCGTCGAACCATGTAATCGCGGCGTCGTGAATGACGATGCGCCGCTGCCGCAGCAGCCAGTTCGCCGGCGCCACGTCGTTGCTGTGCTGCCCCGGATCGAGCGTCAGCCCGACGACATGAAGCATGCCTTGCGCATCGCGGCGCAAAGCGAACTGCGGCCGATCGAGGACCAGCTCCTTGAAGCGCAGATCAACGAACAGCAATGAGATCCAACTGACGGTGAGATGCACTTCCGGCAATTCGAGAAGCGTGTCGTGACTCTTGGCGTCGAGCACCCGCAAGTCGCTCACATCGAGCCGCGGGTTCCAGCCGTCCCAATCGGCGGCGAGCCGCCCGATCTGGACCGGTTGCTCGATCTGGTCTTGGAGGAGCTGCGTGATCCGCGCGCGATGGCTGTCGATGTCGGGCAACACGAAGTGGCGCAGTACCAGGAGGGCGCCGCAGAACAGGATGATCCCGAGCAGCAGCACGCGAACCGCGAATCGGCCTAGCCACCTGAAGAGCGGTGCGAGGCGGAAGTCGGAAGCCGGAAGGGAACGGGCGTGCAGGGAGGACATGATAGGCTCGGGCTATTCTACAGGCCGCTGCATGGCCACGAGGGCCTCGGCCTGCCAGCGCGAGCGATGACCACGCACCCGTCGTCCCTCTCGGGGGACCCTGGCGCGGCGATCGAGTTCAGCCACTATGCGGCGCGGCTCGTCGTTGCGCAGCCTGCCATGGCAGCGGCCGTGCAGGCAACGCTGGACCAGCCATTCGTCTGGAGCGAAGCTGTTCTCGGCGACCTCCAGCATGCCGAAACGCCGGCCGGCCTCAACGCCGCGCTGCGACAATTGCGGCAGCGGAGTCTGCTGCACACGCTTCTGCGCGATCTCACCGCACGCGCTGATCTCGGTGAAGTATGCGCGACCATGACGCGGCTCGCCGAAGAGAGCATTCGCGCGAGCGTCCGCGCGCATCACGGCTGGATCGCGCATGCGCATGGCGAGCCCATTGGCGCCGACAGCGGTGAGCCGCAACGAATGATGGTCGTTGCGATGGGCAAGCTCGGAGGGGGCGAGCTGAACGTGTGCTCCGACGTGGACCTCGTATTCGTGTATCCGGAAGACGGCGCGACCGCCGGACCGAAGCCGCTGGCCAATCAGGAATTTTTCGATCGGCTCGGCCGGCGAGTGATCGGAACGCTTGCAGACGTGACCGAGGACGCCTTCGTGTTCAGAGTCGACATGCGGCTCAGACCGTACGGGGACAGCGGGCCGCTCTCCAGCTCGCTTGCAGCGCTGGAGGCGTATCTGGTGGCACAGGGACGCACCTGGGAGCGCTATGCCTGGCTCAAGGCCCGCGCACTCACCGGCGATCGCTCTGCGGAGCTCGAGCGACTCGTCGAGCCGTTCGTCTTTCGCAAATATCTCGACTACGACGCCTACGCGGGCCTGCGCGACGTCCACCGGCAGATTCGCGAACAGGGTCGGCGCAGAGGCTACCAGCGCAACATCAAGCTCGGTCCCGGCGGCATCCGCGAAATCGAATTCATCGTCCAGGCCTTGCAGCTGGTCCGCGGTGGTCGCGAGCCGGCACTGCGCGAGCGCGGAACAATGCCCGCACTCGCGACGCTGGGTGCGAGAGGATTGCTTCCGCGCACGGCAGTTGAGGAGCTCTCTGCGGCGTATGTCTTCCTGCGCCGGCTCGAGCATCGATTGCAATATCGCGACGATGCGCAGACGCACGATGTACCGAGCCGCGGAGCGGAGCGCACTACGCTGGCGCGCGCCTGCGGCTTCGCCGATGCCAAATCGTTCACATCCGCCTTGGAGGCACATCGCGCGGCCGTCGAACGGCACTTCTCCGCCGTGCTCGGTGAGGAGCAGCGGAGCGATGACGACGCGCTGGCCGCAGTCTGGGTCGATCCTGCGCCCGAGCAGGGGCAGGTCCGCTTGCTCGCTGAGGCGGGGTACCGCGAGCCGGCCGCGGTGCTGGAATCGCTCACGCGCCTGCGTCGAAGCAGTCGTTACTTGCAATTGCCGACCCTGTCCCGCCAACGCTTCGACGCGCTGGTGCCGCAGCTCCTGCGCACCGCCATGACCGCCGCACAAACCGCGACCACCAGCGATCCGCGGCACATCTTCGAGCGCCTGCTTGCGCTGCTCGAGACGGTCAGCGGACGCAGCGTGTATCTCGCGTTGCTCACCGAGCATCCCCCCGTGCTGCCGCGCATCGCGCAACTCATGGGCGCCAGCGCCTGGGCCGCCGATTATCTGCTGCGGCATCCGATCCTGCTCGACGAGCTGCTCGACAGCCGGGTGCTTCTAGCCGAGCCCGACTGGAGCGCGTGGCGATCAGACCTCGACACGGTGCTCGCTGCGCATCCGCACGACGCCGAGCGGCAGATCGATGCGCTGCGTCACTTCCAGCACGCGCAGGTCTTCCGTCTGCTGGCCCAGGACCTGACCGGGATGCTCACTGTCGAGCGGCTGGCCGATCATCTTTCTGCCCTCGCCGACATCGTGCTTGCGGGCACGCTCGGACAATGCTGGCCGCTGATCTCCCCCTCTGCACACGCACCGCCGCGATTCGCGATCATTGGTTACGGCAAGCTCGGCGGCAAGGAACTGGGCTACGCGTCCGACCTCGATCTGGTGTTTCTGTACGACGATCCCGATCCCGCCGCGGCAGAGCGCTACGCACGACTGGCGCAGCGCGTGAACACCTGGCTCACGAGCCTGACCGCTGCAGGCAGGCTCTACGATACCGATCTGCGACTGCGCCCCGACGGCGTGAGTGGACTGCTGGTATCGAGCCTCGGCACGTTTCGAGACTATCAACGCGAACACGCCTGGACCTGGGAGCATCAGGCGCTCACCCGCGCGCGATTCGTCGCCGGAGACCCCGCGCTTGGCGCAGCATTCGAAGCCGAGCGCGAAGCGATCCTGCGCCTGGCGCGAGACCTGGATCGACTGAAGTCCGACGTCACCGAGATGCGGCGTCGGATGCAAGCGGGCCATCCGAATCCCGGGCCGGGTTTCGACCTCAAGCACGACCCCGGCGGGATGGTCGACGTCGAGTTCGCGGTGCAATACCTCGTGCTCGGTTACGCTCACGCTCATCGCGATCTCACACGCAACGCGGGAAATATCGCGCTCCTCGGATTGGCCGCGAAGCTCGGGCTGCTGCCGCCGGACCTTGCCGTTAAGGCTGCCGACGCCTATCGGGACTACCGCAAGCTGCAGCACCAGATTCGCTTGCAGGGCGCGCCCGCCGCGCGCGTCGATCCGGTGCCGCAGGCGGAGCGCCGGGCCGCCGTCGATCGGCTTTGGTTGCGGGTGTTCGGCGCTCCCCGGACGGCCGGATGAGCGGCGATTTCGGTTAAAATTATTCTTTTTGGCAAGGACCGCGACCATGTCGATGGCCGACCGCGACGGGTTCATCTGGTACGACGGCAAATTGGTGCCGTGGCGCGACGCGACCACGCACGTGCTGACCCACACGCTGCACTACGGGATGGGTGTCTTCGAGGGCGTGCGCTGCTACGAGACTGCGACAGGACCGGCGATCTTTCGGCTGCGGGATCACACGGATCGACTGTTCCGCTCGGCTCAGATCTTCGGGATGAAGATCCCCTATGCCAAAGACGAGCTGGACGCCGCGCAGAAGGAATGCGTGCAGAAGAACGGTCTCACGGCCTGCTACCTGCGCCCGATCGTTTTCTACGGATCGGAAGCGATGGGTGTCGCCGCAAAATCGAACCCGGTCCGCGTCGCGATCGCCGCGTGGCCGTGGGGCGCCTATCTCGGTGCGGAGGGACTCGAGAAAGGGATTCGCGTAAAGACCTCTTCATTCACGCACCACCATCCGAACACCACGATGTGCAACGCGAAGGCGGTGTGCAACTACGCGGTGTCGATTCTCGCCAATCAGGAGGCCACTCACGACGGATACGAGGAAGCGATGCTGCTCGATCCCCAGGGATACATCTGCCAGGGCTCGGGAGAGAACGTGTTCCTGGTCCGCGACGGCACGCTCCACACGCCCGACCTCTCGGGCGGCGGCCTGGCCGGCATTACGCGGGCAACGATCTTCACGCTGGCAGCAGAGGTTGGCATTCCGGTAACGGAGCGGCGCATCACGCGTGACGAGTTCTATATCGCCGACGAAGCGTTCTTCACCGGAACCGCGGCCGAAGTGACGCCGATCCGGGAGCTGGACAACCGTCCGATCGGCTCCGGGCGGCGCGGCCCGATCACGCAGAAGTTGCAGTCGATGTTCTTCGACATCGTGAGCGGACGCAATCCGAAGTACAAGTCGTGGCTGACTCCGGTGGCTGCGGGCGGCGAGACCGCGCGCAACGCTT
>DATKJP010000282.1:0-2481 GCA_035543635.1 Casimicrobiaceae bacterium | reverse complement strand
CGGTACCACGGGGCAGCAAAAAGTTGTCGAGAAAAAATCCGCTGAGCAGGTTCGCTGCTTTGCTCATCGCAGCAGCATGCGCGAGGTAGACTTGGCCCAACAGATGGTCAACGGGGAGCCCCCCGTCCGGCCGAGGCAACGGATGAAAGCCACCGCGCCGAGGGCGAAGCTTCGTCACGAGGGAAACGTCAGGCGGGTAGGAAGGAAGGGCGGGCTCCTTCGCGGAGCTAGAGGTGCTTGAGAGCCCTCAGCCGTAACGAGAGGGACGGTGTGTTACGCAAGCCGCGGACCCGATTGGCAGGCTGCGCGGACTACTGTGGGCCGTGAGCGCTCGAGCGGGCTGAACGGGCCTCTTGCGCCCCGGAGGGCGTCTCGCGTTGCTGACGAGAGTCCGTTCGAGACGCATGGATCACCTCGTTGCCTTGCATGCCTCCGCGGTCGCGTCGTCTACGGGGAAGTAGCTTTCGATGCGGAGCTCTTCGAGCGTCACGTTCTGCGGCGCGTCGAACACGGTGAGCGTGGTGAGGAACGCGAGCTTCAGGTCGTTGCGCTGGAACCGCAGCGTGAGCGTCGGCTCACTGGGAATCGAGAAGTCGGGCTGACGCCAACTCTCCGGCACGTCGGGATACTCGAAGAGCGAGCGCAGCAGCGCAGCGACGCCGGTGTCGTCCGGCCGCGTGAGCGCCTCGCGGTGCAGGCGCGCCGTGAGGATGCGAGCGACACGCTCCCAGTCGACGACGAACGGCCGCACGAGGCGCGGATCGAACAGCATGGCGAACACGTTCGGACGGGCCGGCATCGCCGTCGGGTCGGCAACCAGTCGCGCAAAGGCGCGCGCGGCTCCCTGGTTGGTTCGCAGAATCTGATAATTGCGATCGAACAGGACCATCGGGAATGGCTCGTGCTGCGCGAGCATCCGCTCGATGGCTTGCGCCACTCCCGGGGGAAGACCGTCCTCCAGGCGAGGCTCCGAGAACTGATCGGGAAATCCAGCCGCTCGCAACATGTCGTTCTGGTCGCGCAGTCGAACACCGAGCGCTGCACCGAGGCGCAGCACCATCTCTCGGCTCGGCTGTGCACGCCCGGTCTCGAGGAAGCTCACGTGGCGCGGCGATACATCGGCCGCCAGCGCAAGGTCGAGCTGGCTGAGACCGCGGCGCGTTCGCCAGTGACGCAAGAGCGCCGGAAACAGACGCGCCTCCGAGTGAGCCATGGAAGAACCTTAGTCTGCCTGTTTCACGGCGTCGTTTACCTCTCGAGGTAATTGCGGGACGAGAGCGCGCGCACATAATCGTGTCAATCGACTACGAAGGAGGCTTCCCATGCTCGCACCCTCGACGAACTCCATCCCGGCGAACGCGGACGAGGCTTCGGCAGCATTCGCTCGACCGCACGACTACGTTACCCTCGACCACGGACGGCTCGCGTATTGGCGCTTTGGGCGCGGTCCCGAGGTTGTCCTCATTCACGGCTGGCCATTGCACTCCGCCACATTTCGCCGCATCGTGCCCGTCCTCGCTCGGACCTTTACGCTGCACTTGATCGATCTGCCCGGCACCGGCCACAGCGAGTGGGACGGTCCCATCGATCTCGCGTCCCACGCGACGACGTTGCGTAAGGCGATCGATGCGGTCGGTCTTTCACGATACGCGCTCCTGGCACATGACAGCGGCGCCGTGGTCGCGCGGCTGCTCGCTGCCGACGACCCACGCGTGCAGGGTCTGGTCATGGGAAACAGCGAGATCCCCGGCCACCGTCCCTGGCTCGTCGAGCTCTATGCCTGGGCGGCGAAGCGGCCCCGGATTGCCGCGCTCGTGCTTTCGACGATGCGCTTTTCGGCCATTCGGCGCTCGTTTCTCGCGTTCGGCGGAATCTTCCGCGACCCCGCGTTCGTAGACGGCGACTTCGGCGATTGGTTCGTGCGCCCGCTAATCGGATCGCGGCGAGTTGCCGAAGGACAGATGGCGCTCCTGCGCAATCTGGACTTCGGCCTCATCGATGGCCTGGACGCCGTGCACGCGCGCATCGGGGCCCCGGTCCTGTGCATCTGGGGGGCGGACGATCCATTCTTTCCGGTCGCCAAGGCGCGGCGCGCGCTGGCCCAATTCAAGGGAACCGCGGAGCTTATTGAGATTCCGGGGGCGAAGCTGTTTGCACACGAGGATCATTCCGAAGCGTTCGTCGCCCTTGCAGCGCCGTTTCTCGCGCGCTGCTCGAACGGGGTAGCACCGCCTTTCGGTGCGATGGGTTCAGCAAGTGCTTAGGCCCGATAGTACGCGCCGAGACGGTGCAGCATCTGGAGCACGCTGAGCCGGACGACAAGCTCGATGATCGCCGCGGGCTCGAGGGTGCGTGTCGATTCGAGGACTGTGTCGTCGAGGGCCGCCGGGCTCGGCGAAATGCGTAGCGCGCAGCCTCGCTGACGCGCGAAGACGAGACCCCCGCATGCGCAGCGAGGCTTTCGGACGCCCAGGCCTGTGC
>DATKJP010000281.1:0-3105 GCA_035543635.1 Casimicrobiaceae bacterium | reverse complement strand
GTGGAGCCGGCCCGCTGGCGTTTGGCCGCGGGCTCGAGATTGCCTTGCAGATCGACGAGCTGGCGTTCGAAGGCGCCAGCGCGCATGTGCTCGGGTCGGTACTCGATCGGTATTTTGCTCGTCACGTCTCAATCAACTCGTTCACCGAAACCGTGCTGCGATCCGAGGGGCGCGGGGAGATGTATCGATGGGTGCCACAGCCGGGCGCGAGGCCGACGCTCTAGCATTCTTTCAGGCGTTGGCCGACGCGCCGTACCGGTACGACTTCTATCACACGCTTCGCCGGCTGGAATGCCTGCATGACCAGCAGCCTCGCTGGGGTCGTGCGCTGCGTCCCGTCGACGAACCGGTGCGCCTGGGCCAGGATCCCGATCTGTCGTTTGCCATCGCGCCGCTTTCGTCGTTTTCCATGAACGGCGCGCGTCCGCCGCGTCTGCAGGTGAGATTGTTCGGCCTGTTCGGGCCCAATGGACCGCTGCCGATTCATCTCACCGAGTACGCGCGCGAGCGCCTGCGGCATGCGGACGATCCGACGTTCTGCCGCTTCGTCGATATCTTCCACCATCGGTTCATGGCGCTGTTCTATCGGGCATGGGCGCAGGCGCAGCCGGCGGTGAACCACGATCGGCCGAAGGACGACCGCTTCAAGGTATACATCGGCGCGTTTGTCGGCATGGCACCCGCGACGCTGCGGGACCGCGATTCGGTGCCTGACCTGGCCAAGCTGTTTCACGTCGGCGCGCTCATCCGCCATGTGCGCAACGTCGATGGGTTGACGCAGATTCTCCGGCACTTCTTCCGCGTGCCGGTTCGCATCGAGGAGTTCGTGGGGCACTGGATGTCGCTGGGCGCGCGAGAGCGGACCTGTCTGTCTTCGGACACGGCGATTCTTGGTTCCGGGGCCGTGCTTGGCGCTCGCGTGTGGGATCGTCAGCACAAGTTCCGGATTCATCTCGGGCCGCTGACGCTGGAGCAGTACGAGAGTTTCCTGCCGGGTACGACGACGCTCAAGAAGCTGGTCGACTGGATCCGGCAGTATCTGTGTTTCGAGCTCGATTGGGACGTGCAACTGTCGCTTGCGGCCTGTGCGGTTCCCCGACTGAGACTGGGTGGAGGGCAACGGCTTGGGTGGACAAGCTGGCTCGGCAAGCGGCGCAACGATGTGCCGCCGGCCGATCTGCGCGTCGATCCCGAGGCCTGGTTCGCCAGAAAGGAGCGTGCGGCATGAGCGAGATCAGTCGCGCGTCGCTCTTCGGTAAGCTCAATAGCCTCGGATACAAGGCGATCGAAGGCGCGACCGTATTCTGCAAACTGCGGGGCAACCCGTACGTCGAGCTGGTGCATTGGATTCAGCAGATTCTCCAGACGCCGGACTCCGATCTGCATCGCATCGTCCGCCATTTCGAGCTCGACTCGTCGCGCCTGGCGAAGGATGTGACAGACGCGCTCGATCGGTTGCCGCGAGGCGCGAGCTCGATCTCGGATTTGTCCGAGCACGTGGAGCGAGCCGTCGAGCGGGGTTGGGTCTACGCGACGTTGATGTTCGGGGAAACTCGCGTGCGGACCGGTCATCTCGTCGTCGGGATGCTGAAAACCCCGTCGCTGCGCAACGCGCTGATGGGTATTTCGAAGCAGTTCGAGACGATCAAGGCGGACACGCTGACCGAAGACTTCGCGCGGATCGTGAAGGGATCGCCCGAGGACGCGCTCGGCGCGACCGATCGCACATCGCTGGCGTCGCCCGGCGAAGCGAGCGACGCGATGGCGCCGGCCCAGATGGGCAAGCAGGAGGCACTGAAACGATACGCGACCAACCTGACCGACAAGGCTGCCAAGGGCGAGATCGATCCCGTCAGCGGGCGCGACGAGGAGATTCGTCAGATCATCGACATCCTGATGCGGCGGCGTCAGAACAATCCCATTCTCACAGGCGAAGCCGGCGTGGGGAAGACGGCGGTTGTCGAAGGCTTCGCGCTGCGGTTGTCCCGGGGCGACGTGCCGCCGCCGCTGCAGAACGTGTCGTTGTATACGCTCGACATCGGCCTGCTGCAGGCCGGCGCGAGCATGAAAGGCGAGTTCGAGAACCGGCTGCGCCAGGTGATCGACGAAGTCCAGGCCTCGCCAAAGCCAATCATTCTGTTCATCGACGAAGCGCACACGCTCATCGGAGCCGGCGGCGCCGCGGGCACGGGCGACGCGGCGAACCTGCTCAAGCCGGCGCTGGCGCGAGGCACCTTGCGCACGATCGCGGCGACGACGTGGGCTGAGTACAAAAAGTACATCGAGAAAGATCCCGCGCTCACGCGACGGTTCCAGGTCGTCAAGGTTGAGGAGCCGACCGAGGACAAGGCGATTCTGATGGTCCGCGGCGTGGCCTCGATCCTCGAGAAACATCACCGGGTTCAGGTGCTCGACGAGGCGCTCGAAGCGGCGGTGCGGCTCTCGCATCGATACATTCCAGCGCGGCAGCTTCCGGACAAGGCCGTCAGCCTGCTCGACACCGCCTGCGCGCGGGTCGCGATCAGCCAGCACGGCGTGCCGCCGCAACTCGAAGATTGCCGGCGCCGCATCGAAGCGCTGCAGACAGAGCTCGAGATTATCGGCCGTGAAGAAACCGTCGGGGTGAACACGGTTGAGCGCCGAAAAGCCGTGGACGAAAAGCTTGCGGCCAGCGAAACGCAGCGCGCCTCGCTCGAGGAGCGATGGAACGCGGAGAAAGCGCTCGTCGAACGCGTGCTGGCGATCCGCGCGAAGCTGCGGCAGGGCGCGCAGCCCGTGGAAGGCACCGGAAGCAAGCTCGAACAGGCTGCTGAATCGCAGAAGGCGGTCGCCGTTGCGTCGGCTGCCGTCTCGGTTGCACCAGCGGCCGCTGGCGCTTCGGTTGCGGTTCCGTCCCCGGCCGCCGTCACGGCCGAGGAGCGCCAGAGTCTGCTCGCGGAACTGCGCGATCTTCAGATAAAGCTGGCGGCACTCCAGGGCGAGTCGCCGCTGATCCTGCCGAGCGTCGACGAGCAGGCCGTCGGGTCCGTCGTGCAGGACTGGACCGGTGTGCCGGTTGGCCGCATGGTGAAGAACGAGATCGAGACGGTGCTGAACCTGGCAGAG
>DATKJP010000280.1:0-12332 GCA_035543635.1 Casimicrobiaceae bacterium | reverse complement strand
ATTCGGAGGAGCCGGGCAACCGACCGTGATAGCATCACTCGATCACCCTGTCCGCGCGCAACATCAGCGACTGTGGCAGCGCTAGGCCCATCGCCTTCGCAGTCTTGAGATTGATGACCAGTTCCAGCTCCTTGGGTTCTTCGACCGGCAGGTCAGCGGGCTTTGCACCTTTCAGAATCTTGTCCACATAGACAGCAGCGCGCCGGTTAATCGTCGCGAAACTGGTCTGGTACGACATGAGACCGCCAACTCTTGCGAATTCGGTGGCGCCGTAGATCGCCGGAATGCGGTTGCGAGTGAGAAAGTCCGTCAATGCTTGCGATCGCAGCGCGAGGATCACGTCGTCGAGGACGACGAGTCCGTCGATGTGTGCGTCCGGAATGGACGCGAAGAAGCTGTCGAAATCTTCCAATCTCTGAACTTCGAAGATTCGCAGCTCGACGCCAGCAGCCTTGGCGACGCTTGGCATTTCGCGGACCAGCGGGGCATGCGAAGGATTGCCGGGATTCACCAGCAGTCCCGCCCGTTTGATCGACGGCACGGCCTCCCGAAGCAACTGCATGCGCTTGCCGACGATGTCAGGTCCGCCGGCAAGTGAGACGCCGGTGATATTCTTCTCGGGCCGGGCGAGGCTTCCGACCAGCCCTTCCGCGACGGCGTCGTCGACCAGGGTGAACACGATCGGGATGGCTGACGTCGCATCTCGAGCCGCTCGCGCGGCGGCCGGACCCGAGGCGAGAATCACATCGACGTTCAGTCGAACAAGTTCCTCAGCGAGGCCCGGCAGTCGCTCCGGCCTGCCCTCCGCCAGTCGCCATTCGAGGACGGCATTGCGACCTTCGACATAGCCGAGCTCGCGCAGTCCCTCCAGGAAGGGATCGAGCACGCCGAACTGCGCAAGGAGACTCCGCGATGCGGTCGTGAGAATTCCAATCCGGACCAGCCGGCCGGTCAGCTGCGCGTCCGCGGCAAGCGCGACGCTGCCCGCGCAGACACTCAGGACAGCAACAAGCGCGATGGCTGCTTTGCGCAGCATATCAACTCCCGGGCGATGACGCTGGTTGCGCCGACAGTACGTGTCCCGTCGCCGCTGTGCGCACCTGGAGCGGCGCACTGCGTCCGCGGATCTCGACTTCCCGCGACGACAAGGCGGATGACATCACGCCTGCGCGCGCACAGACGTCCTCCGACAGAACGATGTCGCACCCGAGCTCCTTCGCCATGTCCTGCAGCCGCGCCGCGACGTTGACCGCATCGCCGAGCGCTGTGAACACGTTGCGCGCGCCGTACCCGATCTCGCCCAGAACGACTTCTCCTCCGTTGACGCCGATGCCGTAGCGGATCGGCTCCCGCAGATCGTGGGCGAGATCCTTGTTCAGCTGGTCGATGTTGGTGGCGATTCCTTCGATCGCGGCGAGCGCCTGACGGCACGCGATCTCGGGCGCGATGCTGACCCCGAAGAGCGCCAGCACGGCATCGCCAACGAACTGATTGGGCTGACCGCCCGCAACTTCGACGGCGCTCGACACAGCTGCGACGAAGCGATTCACGAGGAACATCGTGTCGAACGGGAGCCGCTTCTCGGCCATACTCGTCGAGCGGCGCATGTCGGCGAACATGCACACGACGTAGCGCTCCTCGCCGGCATGCACGCGCGCTACCGCAGGAAGCGACGCCGCTGTGACTTGCGGTCGGAAGATCTGAAAGAACGCGATGTCACTTTCGGGACGCAACTGGCAGGCGAGGCGCACCGCGGGATCGGCGCTCGCGCCGACGCGAGCCAGCACGAAGGCCTCGCGCGGCGACGGGCTCGGCAACGAAGCGATGTCGCCGACGATTCGTATGCGGCACGTCGAGCAGCGCGCTCGTCCGCCGCAGACGCTCGCGTGCGGAATGCGGTGGCGCAGGCTCGCTTCGAGCACGCTCCATCCGCGCGGGATCTGAACGACTCGCCCTCCCGGGTACGAGAGCTTGACCAGCCCGCCGCGACGCTCGGCGAGCGTGCGCACGGCACGCGCTACGAAAATCAGCGCGAGCGCCGCCGCGTATCCAGCCGCGGACCACGCGATGATGTCGTCGAGCGTCCTGCGCTCCTCCTCCGGCAGCGGTGGACCGAGGCTGTTAGCGCGCCACTCCGGGCTAGCGCTCAGCGCGATGACTTCGCGCGACCCCTGAACGAGTCCGAGGAGTGCGAGCGTGGGCATTAAAACGGCAGCGGCAAGCAGATAGGGCGCAGCCCGACGAAAGAATCCCTTGAGCCGCAGCCAAAAATAGAGGCCGATGCAGCCGTGTGTCCAGGCGACCAGCAGCAAGGCGTATTGCACCCAGTGCATGTAGGGACGACTCACCCAGAACGCGTAGAACACGCCCGAGTAGTAGACGTCGCGTTCGAAAAGCGCCGAGCTCACGCGCACGTTGACGAGGTGAATGACGATGAGAAAAGGAATCGACAGGCCGAGCAGCAGCTGGGTGAGCTCGGGGCCTCTGTACCGAAACTGTCTCCGCCGGTAGAGGGCCCACAGGCCGAGCATCCAGTGCACGACGGCTGCGGTGTAGAAAACAACCGCCACGATCGGATATCGCCAGAACTGCATATGGTAGTCGAGCCCTTGCTCCATCGCGGCATAGGAGATATTGCCGAGCGCGTGATTGGCGAAATGCGACAGCAGGTAGGTGAATAGAATCAGCCCGCAGGCGAGACGGATCTGCCTCACGCCTATTCCGGCGAGGATGCCGGGCCGCGCGCTGACCGGGGCCTGGTTCATTGCGAGCGAGGAGAGACGCCGGCGTGCCGCTCAGCACGCCACACGGTCAGTCTGCAGAAGCATCGCCGGGCACTGCCATCGGAGCCGGCGCGCGCCCAGCGCGCCTCTGCGCCATCCACTGCTGGAAGCGCTCGAAGTACAGATAGATCACCGGCGTCAGGAAGAGCGTCAGCAACTGGGATACGAGAAGCCCGCCGACGACCGCCAATCCGAGCGGACGCCGCGCCTGGCCGCCGGCGCCGAGCGCCAGCGCGATGGGAAGGCTTCCCATCAGCGCTGCCATGGTGGTCATCATGATCGGACGGAAACGGATGAGGCAGGCCTGATAGATCGCCTCGTCGGGTGTCTTGTTGTCTTTGCGCTGCGCCTCGATCGCGAAGTCGATCATCATGATGGCGTTCTTCTTCACGATGCCCACCAGCATGATGATGCCTACGAAGGCGTACATGTTGAGGTCGAGGCCGAAAGCCCACAGTGTCACGAGTGCGCCGAACCCCGCCGTCGGCAAGCCGGAGAGGATCGTCACGGGATGGATGAAACTCTCGTAGAGAATGCCCAGCACGAGGTAGATCACGAAGATGGCAAGCACCAGGAGCACGCCCATGCCTTGCAGCGACGCCTGGAACGCTTGCGCCGCGCCCTGGAACGAAGTGACGATCGTCGCCGGCATGCGCATCTCGGCAGTGGCCTGCCGGATCTGCGCCAGCGCCTGCGAGAGCGACACGCCTGGCTTCAGATCGAAGGAGATCGTCACCGCGGGCAGCTGTCCGAGATGGTTGACCGCGAGCGGGCCGATGCTGGGCTTGAGCGTGGCTACCGCGTTGAGCGGCACCAGCGCCCCGGTGTTCGAGCGCACATAAAGCAAACCCAGCACCGAAGGATCGGTCTGATAGCGCGGCTCCAGCTCCATCACCACCCAGTACTGGTTGGTCGGCGCATAGATCGTCGATACCTGCCGCGAGCCATAGGCGTCGTAGAGCGTGTTTTCGATCGCCTGCGCGGAAACGCCGAGCGAGGAGGCCTTGTTGCGGTCGATCTCGACGGTCACCTGCGGCTGGGTGATTTGCAGGTCGCTGGTGACGTCGACCAGCCCCGGAAGCGACTTCAGCTTCTCCTCGACCTTGGGGGCCCATTGATACAGATGCTCAGTGTCGGTGTCCTGCAGCGTGTACTGGTAGGCGCTCTTCGTGAGCTGACCGATGCGGATCGCGGGAATGTTCTGGACGTAGGCCTTGATCCCCGGGACGCGCATGACCGCGGGGCGCAGCTCCTGCACGATCTCGTCGGCTGGAGGACGCTCGTGGCGCGGCTTGAGCGTCACGAAGATGCGGCCGTTGTTGAGCGACGCGCTCGGTCCACCGATGCCGACGAACGACATCGCTCCCTCGACGTGTGGATTCTCGCGCACGATGGAGGTGACCTGCTGCTGCAGGTTCGACATCGCTTCGAAGGAGATGTCCTGCGCCGCTTCGGTGATGATGAACACTTGCCCGACGTCGTCGCTTGGCAGGAAGCCCTTGGGCATGTAGTAGAAGAGTGCGGCCGTGCCGGCGAAGATCGCCGCGAAGGCCGCCATCGTGAATCGGCGATGCCTGAGCACCCAGATGAGCCCCGCCCGATATACCGCGAGCATCCCATCGAACACGCGCTCGGACAGGGCATAGATGCGCCCGTGCTGCTGCTCGCGCTCAACCTTGAGCATGCGGCTGCAGAGCAGCGGCGTCAGCGTCAGCGAAACGAAACCGGAGATCAGCACGGCGACGATGATCGTCACCGCGAACTCGTGCAGCAGTCGTCCGAGGATCCCTCCCATCAGGAACACGGGAAGGAACACCGCCGCGAGCGAGAGGGTCATCGACACAATGGTGAAGCCGATTTCCTTCGCGCCTTCCATCGTCGCCTGCATGCGCGACTCGCCCATCTCCATGTGCCGCGTGATGTTCTCCAGCATGACGATCGCGTCGTCGACCACGAACCCGACGCAAAGCGTGAGCGCCATCAGCGAGAGGTTGTCGAGGCTGTAGCCGAACACGTACATCAGCGAGAAGGTGCCGATGATCGACATGGGCAGCGCCAGGCTCGGGATGAACGTAGCCGACGCGCTGCGCAGAAAAACGAAGATCACGCCGACCACGAGCGCCAGCGCGAGCAGCAGCGTGAGCTGCACGTCGCGCACCGATTCGCGGATCGACTGCGAGCGATCGTAGAGAATCGAGAGCTTGATCGAAGGCGGCAGCTGCGCCTCGAACGTCGGCAGGATCCTGCGAACCGCGTCGACGATCTCGATGGTGTTGGTCCCCGGCTGCCGCTGCACCGCGAGCACCACGCCACGCGTGCCGTTGTACCAGGCGGCAACCTTGTCGTTCTGCACGCTGTCGAAAACTCGCGCGATCTGCGACAGGCGCACCGGTGCGCCGTTGCGGTAAGCGACGATGATGGGCTCGTAGCCGGCCGCGTCGTTGAGCTGGCCGGTGGCCTGCACCTGCGTCGCTTTGTCGCGACCGTAGAGCGTCCCGGTGGGAATGTTGACGTTCGCGTTGCCGATCGCCTGCTCGATGTCGGTCAGCGCGATGCCGCGCGAGGCGAGCTGGTTCGGGTCGAGCTGGATGCGCACCGCGTATTGCTGTGACCCGTAGACCTGCACTTGCGCCACGCCGTTGATGGTCGAGATGCGCTGTGCAAGCAGGTTCTCGCCGTAGTCATCGACCACCGAAAGCGGCCGTGTCTCCGAGGTAAGCGCGAGCAGCAGCACCGGGAAGTCGGCCGGGTTGACCTTGCGCTGCGTCGGAGGATTGGGCAGTGACGACGGGAGCGATCGAGCGGCGGCTGCGATCGAGGATTGAACGTCCTGTGCGGCGCCGTCGATGTTGCGATCGAGCGAGAATTGAAGAAGGATCGTGGTCTGCCCGTTCGTCGACACGGAGGTCATCGTGTCGATGCCGGCGATGGTCGAGAACTGTTTTTCGAGCGGAATGGCAACCGCGGAAGCCATTGTCTCCGGATTCGCGCCCGGCAGCTGCGCCTGCACCTGGATCGACGGGAAGTCGACGTTGGGCAGCGCGTTCACCGGCAACAGTCGATACGCGACGATGCCGAACGCCAGAATGCCGATCATGACCAGCAGGGTCATTACCGGCCGGCGCACGAAGAGCGCGGCGATGTTCACGTCGACTTCGCGGGTGGCTTGCTCAGGCTCACTTTCGTGCCCGGCGCGAGCCGCACCTGTCCGACCGTGACCACCTGCTCGCCCGGCTGCAAGCCGGTCGCAACGACTGTGTCATCGCCCTCGGCGCGCGCGATCTTGATGTTGCGAAGGTCCGCCGTGAGGTCGGGTTTGACCACGAATACGTATTGCCCGTTGGGGCCGTTCTGTACCGCGGCGGAGGGCGCAACCACCGCGTCCTTCTGATCGTAGAGGGTCAGGACCACGTTGACGAACTGCCCCGGCCAGAGCGCTTTGTCGCTGTTGGGAAACTCCGCCTTCAGCTTGATCGTTCCCGTCGTCGTGTCCGCGGAGTTGTCAAGGAACGAGAGCTTGCCCGCGATGGGCGCGTGCCCACCCGCCGGGAAGGTCGCTTGCACCTTGAGGTCACCGGTCGCCTGGTATTTGCGAATGTCGGCGATGCTCTGCTCGGGCACCGAGAACGACGTATAGACCGGCACGATCTGGTTGATCGTCACCAAGGGATTGATGTCGTTCGCCTTGACCAGATTGCCCTGCTGGATCTGGATTCGCCCTGCGTAACCGGTGACAGGCGATCGGATCGTGCAATACTCGAGCGAAAGCCTGGCGCTCTCGATCGCGGCGTCGTCGCCTGCGACTGTCGCCTTGGCGGTCTCGGCGTTGGTGCGCACCTGCTCGTAGGCATCGGCCGAAATGAAGTTCTTGGTGAGCAGATCCTTGTAGCGCTTGTCCTGCTCAACCGCCCGATCGAGAAGAGCCTTGTCCTTGAGAAGGTTCGCCTGCGCCTGCTTGAGCGCGGCGGCGAAGGGTCGCGGGTCGATCTCGAAGAGCACCGACCCCTGCCGCACTTCGTCGCCTTCCTTGAAATGCGCCGAGACGATCTGCCCGTCGACGCGCGCTTTTACCGCGACCGTGGTGTAGGGCTCGACGTTGCCGATGGCGTAAAGCCGCACAGGGACGGTCTTGAGCGCGACCGCAACGGCGGTCACGGGCACCGGCGGCGGACCCTTCTGCGTGTCGGCGCGCGAGCCGCGGTTCGCCTGAAAGACGACGAAAGCCGCCACGGCGATGATCGCCACCAGGAAAATCCCGGAAAAAACCTTCTTTTGCGTCGACATTGATCCCCCGGCGCTGGTGTCTGGTTGCGCCGGAAAACAGGAGATTATCGCGCAATCGCCCGCGGGCGGGGTAGCCGAGTTACACCCTGTAACAGACCGTCAGGGCCCGGAAAGGCGCCTGTCCCCCGTTTGCTACAATGCACTCGCGTCGTCGCGGGTGTAGCTCAATGGCAGAGCAGAAGCTTCCCAAGCTTACGACGAGGGTTCGATTCCCTTCACCCGCTCCAATCCCCCGCATACACCGCTTCCGGCTGTGCGAAGTACGCATGCAGGATGTGGTAGACATTGAGGTAGTTCTTCTGCTGAAAGCTCGCGTGTGAGATCCCGGCCATGATGGAGAACTGCTTGTCCGGGTGAGGCAGCCGGCGGAAGAATTCGAGCACGTCGTCGAAGGTGGCGATGCCGTCGTACTGACCGCGCATCACGATGGTGGGAACCGTGATCTTCTGCGGATCGACGATCGGAAGCTTCGAGCACATGTCGATGTAGGTGCCGTTGGGGATCGAGTCGTCGAGCGCGAGGATCGCGTCCGCGAACGCTTCGACGACTCGCGGCTCGGCGCAGTCCGGGTGATCGCGCGCGAAGATTGAGCGCACGAAGGCGCGATCGATCGGCCGGCGCTTCGAGGCCAGGAACTGCGGCAGCTTCTTGCGCCGCTCGACCAGCGTGGGGGCGCCTTCTCCGGTCCACACGAAGGCATCGAGCGCGAGCCGCGCCACGTGCTCAGGATGGCGCTGCGCGAAGAGCGCCGCGCGCAGTGCGCCCGAGGAGATGCCATAGGCCATGAGCTTGCTCGCGCTGCGCGTGCGCAGAATGTAGGCGGTCGCGGCTACCAGGTCGTCGGCACCGTTGGCGATGTCGCAGAAGATGTCGCGCTTCTTGTCAGAGCGACCGTAGCCTTCCATGTCGACGCACCAGCAGTCGAAGCCACGCTGTGCGAACCAGTCCATTACCGAAGAATCGGGGCGCCCCGGCACACTCAAGTCGAAGGTCGGCTGGGAGGCCATCGACGAGCCGTGGACGAACAGCACGATCGGCTTGCCGGCAGTCGACCCGGCATGCTTTTGCCAGAGGAAGAGACGCACGTCGCCGTCGGGCGTTTTCTTGTGCGTCCAGTGCTCGACGCCGTTGACGCTCCTGGATGCGCTCGTGTCGTTCATGACCGTCTCCCCGATGGCCGAATGGATTCGTCTCTACGACCGTAGGTGCGAATTCATTGGCACGCTACGCCGTTCCGTCGAACGCTGCCTGCAGTTTCGCGATGTCGAGCTTCACCATCTTCAGCATGGCGTCGCAAGCGCGCTTGACCTTGGCCGCGTCGGGATCGGCCATCATCTGGGCCCAGACCTTGGGGACGATCTGCCACGACACGCCGTAGCGGTCCTTGAGCCAGCCGCAGGCTTCCGCCTTGCCGCCGTCGAGCAGCGCATTCCAGTAGCGGTCGACCTCGGCCTGATCGTCACAGCTCACCACGAACGAGATCGAATGGTTGAACGGATCAAGCGGCCCGGCGCTCATGGCGACGAACGGTTGCCCGAAGAGCGTGAATTCGACAATCTTGACCGAGCCCGGCGGACCACTCGGCGATTCGCTGGGCATCGTCATGACGCGGTTGACGCGCGAATTCGCAAAAACGGAAGCGTAGAACGATGCGGCTTCTTCAGCCTCTTTGGAGTACCAGAGAAACGGAGTGATCTTCTGCACGAAATCTCCTCGATGGATGCTGGACTGGGCAGGGTTCACAAGGCGCCGATCAATCGATCTTCGCGCCGGTCTCGCGTATCACCTTCGCCCATAGCGCCTTCTCGGCGCGGTAGAACGCGCCGAATTGCGCCGGAGTCGAGCCCACGATTTCGAGTCCGGCGCCATCCATGTAGCGCTTCACTTCTTCGGTCGCGAGGATGGCGCCGAGTTCCCGATTGAGCCGCTCGATGATCGCTGTGGGCGTTCCCTTCGGTGCGAGCAGCCCCATCCATACGTAGGCCTCGTAGCCCGGAACGCCGGCTTCGGCGACGGTGGGCACGTCCGGCAGCAACGGCGAGCGCTTCGCGCCGGTGACGGCGAGCGCGCGCAGCTTCCCCGCCTTGATGTGGGCGACCATGCCGGCGGTCCCGGGAATCGCCATCTTCACCTGTCCGGCAAGGAGATCGGTCGTTGCCTGCCCGCTGCCTCGGTATGGCACGTGATTCATCTTCATGCCGGTCATCGAGCAGAGTAGCGCAGCGAACAGATGCTGCCCGCTGCCGTTGCCGGATGATGCGTAATCGACCTCTCCGGGATGCGCCTTGACGTAGGAGATAAGCTCCTGGAGGCTGCGCACCGGAAGCGACGGATGTACGACGACCACGCCAGGCTCGCGGCCGATGAGCGATATCGGCGCGAAGTCCTCGACCGGGTCGTACGACAAATTCGAGTAGAGCGTCGCGCTGATCGCATTGGTCTGCGAAGCGAGCAGCAGCGTGTAGCCGTCTGGAGGAGCTTTCGCGACGATGTCGGCGCCTATCGTCGCGCCGGCGCCAGGCTTGTTCTCGACGACGACACCCTGGCCCAGCCGCCTGCTGAGTCCGTCGGCGATGAGACGCGTCGGTCCGTCGACCGCGCCGCCGGGAGAAAAAGGTACCACGATGCGCACCGGCCGCGTGGGATAGGCAGGCGCCTGAGCGAAGGTGAGATCGACGAGGACGAGCGCGAACACGGCAACCGCGCTGCCGATTCGCCAGACCTTCGCAACGGGCATCCGACACTCCTCCCTCGGAGATGGTACCAGCGTCGCCGCAGGAATGGCGCCGGCGCCCGCCGTACGCATGGCGCATGGCTACATCGATCCGGATCTCTTCGACGTGTTCGGGCGCGAAGGCGTCTATGCCGAGTACGCGCGGAAGTTTCTCGATCCCGCGCAGCTCGCGGACCTCGACGTCACGCGGTTAACCTAAATCTCGTCGAACGCCGGTCAGCACGATCAGGCCTTCGGGCAGCGTTTCCTCGCCGAACGCCGGGCGCGGCTGCGCGTCGACGCCGTTGTCGCGCAGGACTAGCAGGGCCTCCTGGGAATCGAATGTCGCGTTGCGGTGATGCTCGTCGCTGCGGCGCCAAGCGTCGCCGGCGCGGCGAAAGACGGTGATGTCTCGATCGAGGCGGTCGGGTTGCGGGCGCGAGAAGCGCGTCACGATGACCCAGTCGTCGGCAACTTTCGCGTGCGTTGCGCGCGACTCGGATTGCCGTGCGAAGGTCTCGGTCATGAGATCGATCGCGAGGAGACCTCGCGG
Source organism: Casimicrobiaceae bacterium (assembly GCA_035543635.1). Taxonomy (GTDB): domain Bacteria; phylum Pseudomonadota; class Gammaproteobacteria; order Burkholderiales; family Casimicrobiaceae; genus PALSA-1003. Next base: position 1,999 of record DATKJP010000280.1, on the reverse strand, counting down.
CCGCAGCGCCTGCGCGAGCTCGGCCAGCGCGTAAGCGATCTCGCCGTGCTCGAGGTAATTCAACACGTGTCCGGTCGACACGACAGCATCGCTCTCAGGCAGCTTCCGATGAGCGCCGGCCTGTGCACGGGTCGGCAATCTGACGACCTCGAAGCTTGCGCCCGGCGCATGTTCGCGCGCGAGCTCGATCATCGCCGGCGAAGCATCGATGCCGGTCACCGCATAACCCTCGGCGAGCAGGCGGTGTGCGAGCAGCCCGCTGCCGCAGCCCACGTCGAGCACACGGCCGCCGGCCGGGACCGCGTCGCGCAGCAGCCGAACGATTCCGGGCGCGCAACGCTCGACGTGCTGCGAATAGCCCGTGTGGTGCACCCACGCAAGGTCGCTTTCGTAGTAAGTGTCGATCGGCAGACTCCGGTGCTTTGGGATGGGGCGGAAGGAACGCAGGCTCGCCTTAGGGCCTGATGTACGCCCACCCCTGCTGTTGCTTCTGCATGATCTCGACCACGCCCGCGTCGACATAGCTTATCGACGGCAGCATGTCGGGCTGGGTGAGCTTCTGCGCGCGCATCGTGTTGCCGCAGGCGAAGACCTTCACGCCGGAGGTGAGCGCTTCGTCGATGCGCGTGGCGACCGCGGAGTCGCGCTTGAGCATGCCAAGCCCGGGCCCATAGGCGACGATCTCGATCTCGACGTTGGCTGCACCGAGGTCGGATTGCAGATTGCGTGCGTTGTTGAGCGCGAGAGTCCATTTCGCCGGCTCGGCGTCGCTTACTTGGATCACGACGCGGTTCTTCGGTGCGGCGGTCGATTGCGCGCCGGCTCGCGGAACGGCGATCCACGCTGCGATTGTCGCGATCGCGGAAAGGATGATGACCCCACGCAGCGTCGTGTTCATGCTGCCTCCTCGATTCGTTGTGGCTTGACGAACCAGCCAATTATCGAGCTTTCCGGCCGCTTCCGCTAAGATGCGCCCTTTCAGCCCGCCTTGGTCGCTCGCTCCGGGCGACATTCCGTGAAGCAGACGCACACTCCGCTCTCCGCGATCGCGCTGATCGTGCTTTCGTGCCTCTGCTTCACCGCCGTCGACGTGACGGTGAAGGTCCTCGCCCAGCGCTATCCGGTGCCGCTGATCGTGTGGGCGCGCTGGTCGGTGCAGACGTTGATCATCGTCGCGCTGCTCGCGCCCAGGATGGGCGTCGGGATGTTCCGCACGGCAAGGCTGCCGATGCAGCTCGTCCGGGGCGTGGTGTTGATCGGTTCCTCGATCTGCTATTTCGCTGCGCTGAGCCTTCTGCCTCTCGCGGAAGTGACGGCGTTGAACTACACCTCGCCGATCATCGTCACACTCATGGCGGCGGCATTCCTGCGCGAGCACCTGACGCGTCCCCGCTGGGCCTTCATCGCTGCCGGCTTCGTCGGGATGCTCCTGATCGTGCGCCCGGGGAGCGACATGCTCACGCCGGCGGCCGTGTTCGCGGTTGGCGCGGCGTTTCTGTACGCAACGTTCCAGATTCTCACCCGCAAGCTCGCCGGCGAGGATCTTATGGTGCTGCTGGTCTATCCGAGCATGGTCGGCACGGCTGTGCTCTCGGCGCTCACGCCATTTTTCTTCCCCGACAACGCCTGGCATCCCGTAGTCGATACCGCCGCGTTTCTGAGCATCGGCACAGTCGGTTTCATCGGACACTTCCTGTTCATTCGTGCGTTTCGAAGCGCGGCGGCGTCCGCGATCGCGCCGTTCACCTACGTGCAGCTCGTCTGGTCGACGCTCGCCGGCTGGATCGTATTCGACACCTTCCCCGACGGCTGGACGCTCGGCGGCATCATCGTCATCGCCGGCAGCGGGGTGGTATTGACCGCCTACGAGCGCTGGCGGGCGAGCGTGGCCCAATCCGAGCCGGCGGCGGTGGATTAGTTTCGTTGGTAGAATTCGACTGACTGCTCGTCGCTTTTCGCCGCAATATCCCCTCGAGAGAGATCATGAGCAACGACAAGC
>DATKJP010000279.1:0-9458 GCA_035543635.1 Casimicrobiaceae bacterium | reverse complement strand
TCGCGGCGCTGCAGGCTCTTGTGCTGCTCGGCCTCGAGCGCAGGCTGCATCGCGGCCTTCCCGATCCACACGCCGGCCCTGTCCCGCTGCTCACGCTCGAGCAATTCCTCTTTCGTCTGCTGGACGCGGGTTTTGTCCTGCTGACCATTACCCTCGCGAGCGGCGCGATATTCTCCGAAGACGTGTTCGGCAGACCGTTCCGGTTTACGCACAAGATCGTGTTCTCGGTGCTTGCGTGGTTCACCTTCGGCGCGCTCCTCGTCGGTCGCCATCGTTACGGCTGGCGCGGCCGCAGCGCCCTTATGTGGGTGCTCGCCGGAACGGTCTTGCTTGTGCTCGCCTACTTCGGAAGCAAGTTCGTCCTTGAGGTTATTCTCGGCCGCTAACGGACCTCGATGACCGAGTTTTCGCTCAATACGCTGCTCGTCGCCCTTGGCGCTCTGCTCGTGGTGTCGGGATTCTTCTCGATCGCCGAAACAGCGATGATGGCGGTCAATCGGTATCGGCTGCGTCATCGCGCGAAGAAGGGCGCCCGCGGCGCCAAGCTTGCGCTCTCGCTGCTGGCGCAGACCGACAAGCTGCTCGGAGTGATCCTGCTGGGCAACACGCTGGTCGCGGCGGCCGCCGCCACCCTCACGGCGGTGATCACCAAGCGCCTCTTCGGCGAAGGTGAAGTTGCGCTGGCGCTCGGAACTGTCGCCATCACGCTCGCGCTCCTCGTCTTCTCCGAGATCACGCCCAAGGTGGTGGGTGCGGCGTATGCAGATCGCATCGCGCCGCTTCTTGCCTTCGTGCTCGCGCCGCTGCTACGCCTCGCCTATCCCGCGGTGTGGGCAGTCAACCTCGTCGTGCGCGGACTGCTGAAATTGCTCTGGCTCAATCCGGAGGCAGACCCGCACGCGAAGCTGTCGCAGGAAGAGTTGCGGAGCCTCGTGCTCGAAGCACATTACTTTCGCGGCAAGCATCGCGCCATGCTCGCCAATCTGTTCGATCTGGAAGCGGTCAGCGTCGACGACGTCATGACGCCGCGCAGCCACATCGAGGCGATCGACCTGGGCGCCAAACCGGCAACGCTCACGCAACAGCTTGCTAACAGTTACCACACGCGGCTTCCGGCCTACGAAGAAGAGCTCGACAACATCGTCGGGATCATTCACGTGAAGCAGGTGTTGCGGCTGCAGCAAACCGACGAGATCGACGCCGAGCAATTGCGCACCATCGTTCGTCCCGCGTACTTCATTCCCGCGGGCACTCCACTGCTCGCCCAGTTGCAGCAGTTTCAGGCGGCGCAGCAGCGCCTGGGCCTGGTCGTCGACGAATACGGCGAGCTTCTCGGGTTGGTCACGCTCGAAGACATACTCGAGGAGATCGTCGGCGAGTTCACGACACAAGGCCCGGGCGGGTCCGAATCGCTGCAGCGCGAGGCGGACGGCAGCGCGATCGTCGACGGCATGACGCCGCTGCGCACGCTCAATCGCAAGCTGGGAACGGACTTTCCGGTCGACGGACCGAAGACGCTCAACGGGCTGATCGTCGAGAAGCTCGGCGAGATTCCAGTCGCCGGCGCGAGATTGCGCATCGCAAGCCAGAGCGTTGAAGTCCTTCAAGTTCAGGACCGGGCGGTCCGGGTCGCAAAGCTGCTTCCACCTCTGGGCCGTGGCACGGCTCCTGCTTTACAAACCAGCGGGGAGCAGGCATCATCGATTCGTTAACTTTTATGCTGCTGGAATAGGCGCTTAGGAGCCGATCTTCCAGCAAGACTGGACGACTAGAGGCTGATGGCAACGCAGGCAGCAATCCGGAACATCAGCGGGCTTGCACGAGCCATGGTGCAGCACGGGCTGCTCTCGGAAAACGATGCGGAAGCGCTGCAGAGCCAAGCCCAGTCCGCCAACATCGGCTTCGTCGAGCAGACAGTCAGCAGCAAGAAGATGACCGCCGCACAGGTGGCGGTCTTCGCGTCGCGCGCCTTCGGCACGCCATTACTCGACCTCGCCGGTTTCGACCTCGAGCACATCAACAAGGATCTCGTGGACCCGAAGCTTGCCGCGACACGCCGCGTGCTGCCGCTGCACAAGCGCGGCAACCGGCTCTTCGTCGCGGTTTCCGATCCAGCCAACCTCCAGGCGCTGGACGAAGTCCGATTCAAGACCAACCTCGTGATCGACCCGGTCGTGGTGGAGGACGACAAGCTCGGCCAGGCGATCGCGAAGGTCCTGGAGACTGCCGGTCAGACGCTGAAGGATCTCACGGTCAGCGAAAGCGATCTTGAGGTCGATCTCGACGAAGGCAACAAGAGCACGGCCGACGAAGCGAACCCCGACGTCGAGGACGCACCCGTCGTTCGTTACATCCAGAAGATTCTGCTCGATGCCATTGGCGCCGGCGTTTCCGATATCCACTTCGAACCCTATGAGAAGTTCTATCGCGTGCGTTACCGGCTCGACGGGGTGCTGATGGAGGTGGCGCAGCCACCGATTGCCATCAAGGACAAGGTCGCATCGCGGATCAAGGTGATCTCCAAGCTGGACATCTCGGAGAAGCGTGTGCCGCAGGACGGGCGCATGAAGCTCGTGCTGTCGAAGAATCGGACGATCGACTTCCGTGTCAGCACGCTGCCCACGCTTTACGGCGAAAAATTGGTCCTGCGCATTCTGGATGCGGCGGGCGTCAAGCTCGGCATCGAGGCCCTCGGCTATGAAGCCGACCAGCAACGCCTGCTCATGGACGCGATCGCCCGTCCCTACGGCATGATTCTCGTCACCGGCCCAACCGGCAGCGGCAAGACCGTGTCGCTGTACACCTGCCTCAACATTCTGAACCAGCCGGGCATCAACATCGCAACTGCCGAAGACCCGGCCGAAATACAGCTCCCGGGCATCAACCAGGTCAACGTCAACGACAAGGCGGGCCTCAACTTCGCCACCGCGCTGCGCGCGTTTCTGCGCCAGGACCCCGACATCATCATGGTCGGGGAAATCCGCGACCTCGAGACGGCAGAGATCTCGGTCAAAGCTGCGCAGACAGGCCATTTGGTGCTGTCTACGCTACACACCAACGATGCGCCGGCGACTTTGACGCGACTCGCGAACATGGGCGTGGCGCCGTTCAACATCGCATCGAGCGTACTCCTGATCACGGCACAGCGGCTCGCACGTAAGCTCTGCTCGAATTGCAAGAAGCCTGAGGACATTCCGCCCGAAGCGTTGGTCGGTGCCGGCTTCTCCGAAGAGGATATCGACGGGTCGTGGCAGGCGTACGGACCGACCGGCTGCAGCGAGTGCCGCAATACGGGCTACAAGGGACGACTGGGCATCTACGAAGTAATGCCGATCTCGGACGAAATGCGACAGCTCATCATGCGCAGTGGAACCTCACTGGACATCGCCGCGCAGGCTCAGAAAGAAGGCATCCGCAATTTGCGACAGTCGGGCTTGTTGAAAGTCAAACAGGGTGTGACTTCGCTCGAGGAGATCGAAGCGGTCACCAACGAGTAATCACCACGGAACCGAAATCATATGGCCACCGCGATCGCGCAGCGCCGGGAAAGTCAAATCAAGGAATACACCTTCCTGTGGGAAGGGGTCGACCGCAACAACCGCCATGTGCGCGGCGAAACGAAGGCGGCCTCCGAAGCGGTCGTCAACTCCAATCTGAGGCGCCAGGGAATCCGCATCACCAAGCTGCGGCGGCAGACCTTCCGCGGTGGCGGTCGGGTCAACGAGAAGGACATTACGTTCTTCACGCGCCAGCTGGCGACGATGCTCAAAGCCGGGGTACCGCTGCTGCAGTCGTTCGAGATCATTGCTCGCGGGCACAAGAACCCTCGCTTTGCGCGCCTGATGATGGAGATCAAGGGGCGGATTGAAGCGGGTTCGAGCCTCTCGCAGGCTTTCCGGGAGCACCCCGGACAATTCGACTCGCTGTACTGCAACCTGGTCGGTGCGGGCGAGACTGCGGGGATGCTGGATGGAATCCTCGAGCGACTCGCAACCTACAAGGAGAAGATTCTCGCCATCAAGAGCAAGATCAAGTCCGCGCTCTTTTATCCAACCACCGTGGTCGTGGTTGCGATCGGCGTGGTAACCGTGATCATGATCTGGGTGATTCCCGCCTTCAAGCAGGTCTTCACCAATTTCGGAGCCAATCTGCCCGCGCCAACATTGGTCGTCATTGGGATATCCGATTTCTTTGTCGCCTGGTGGTGGGTGATGGCTGCCATCATTGCGGGTACCGTGATGGGGCTCTTCGTTTTGCATCGCCGCTCCGCAGCGTTCCGCTACACACTCGATCGGATTTCGCTCAAGGTGCCCATTGTCGGCGGCATCATAGAAAAGGCCACGATCGCCCGCTGGACACGCACGCTGTCGACGATGTTTGCGGCTGGCGTGCCGCTGGTCGAGGCGCTAGACGCAGTCGCCGGAGCGGCCGGGAACGCCGTCTACGCCGCGGGGACAAAAAAAATTCAAACCGAGGTCAGCACGGGTACGACCCTGACCAACGCCATGCACAACACGGGACTTTTTCCAAGCATGGTGCTGCAGATGACTCAGATTGGCGAAGAATCCGGGTCGCTCGATGGAATGTTGTCTCGAGTAGCGGACTTCTTCGAGCGCGAGGTCGACGACGCGGTTGCCGCGCTCTCGAGCTTGCTCGAGCCGATCATCATCGTCTTTCTCGGTGTCGTGATCGGTGGGCTGGTTGTCGCGATGTATCTGCCGATCTTCAAGCTCGGCGCAGTGATCTAAGACTTCGCCGTCAACTCATGCCGGCGCTAGCGACGGATCCGCAGACCGTTGCGGTTGTCGCCGGCATCGTCGGTCTTTGCGTCGGGAGCTTCGTTAACGTCGTTATTCACCGCCTGCCCAAAATGCTCGATCGCGGCTGGCGCGCGCAGTGCGCCGAGCTTGCAGGTGAGAGCGTGGCGGAGCTGCCACGCTACAACCTGGTGACCCCGCGCTCGCAGTGTCCGTCCTGCGGACACCCGATTTCGGCGCTAGAGAACGTTCCGGTGTTGAGCTATCTCGTGCTGCGCGGGCGCTGCTCGGCGTGCAAAGCATGGATCTCGGCGCGCTATCCGCTGGTCGAGCTCCTGACCGGCGCACTCACCGTCGCTGCCGCGCTGCGTTTCCAGGGCGTCCCGGCGATCGCCGCCGCTTCGCTGCTCCTTTGGACGCTGGTGGCGTTGACCTTCATCGATTTCGACACTCAACTCTTGCCTGACAGTGTCACGCTGCCGTTGCTCTGGGCCGGCCTCATCGTCAACGCGGCCGGGATCCTGCCAGGCGTGACGCTGCGCGATGCCGTTATCGGCGCGGTGGCCGGATATCTTGCCCTGTGGATCGTCTACTGGTTGTTCAAGCTGATTCGCGGCAAGGAAGGGATGGGCTACGGTGATTTCAAGCTTCTCGCCGCGCTCGGCGCGTGGATGGGCTGGCAGCTGCTGCTGCCGATTGTGCTGCTCTCCTCGCTGGTTGGAGCCGCAGTCGGCATTGGTCTCGTGGTATTCAAGGGCCGCGATCACCAGATTCCGCTCGCTTTCGGGCCGTTCCTCGCCATTGCCGGCGCGATCGCCCTCTTTTTCGGTCGGTCGCTGATGGCGCTCTACCTTCCGGGTTGAACGTGGCCTGTGTCGTTGGCCTCACCGGCGGCATCGGCAGCGGCAAAACAGCTGTGGCGCATGCCTTTGGCCGATTGGGCATTGAGATCGTAGACACCGATCAGCTTGCGCATCGACTATCCGCTTCGGGCGAGCCCGGCTTTGCTGCGATCCGTGCTGCGCTTGCCGGTGTTCCGCTGCTCGCGGACGGCGAGATCGATCGCGCGGCGCTGCGGCGGATCGTATTTGCAGACCCGATGAAACGGGCGCAGCTGGAGAACGCCCTGCACCCGCTTATCAGCGCCGAGGCTCGGCGGCTGATCGCTCGATGGTCCGGCCCTTATGGGGTCGTCGTCGTGCCGCTGCTGCTGGAGCACGAGGGACTGCGCGCGGTCGTGGATCGCGTGCTGGTGGTCGACTGTCCGGAGAAGGAGCAAGTCCGACGAGTCGTCGCACGCAGCGGCATCGCTCCCGCGGAAGTGCGCACGATCATGGCTGCACAGCTGCCGCGGGAGCGCAGGCTCGCGGCGGCCGATGACGTGATCGACAACGCGGGAGCGCCCGAAGCGATCGCACCGCAAGTAGCGGCGCTCGACCGCCGTTATCGCGAATTGGCAGCCGCGCGCTGCGCGTCATGAAATTCGTTCCGGAAAGCGCGTTTGCAACGCCACACGCCGCGGTTGGTGCACAATGGCGACACCGTCTGAACTGGCACCGCGCGTGATCTGCTACGAGCATCCATTGAACGAGCGCATCCGCACGCTGATGCGCCTCGAAGATCTGTACCGGCGGGCGCTCTTCTTCACCGCGGAAACGGAAGCAGCCGACCATCACGCTGCGCTGCTGTCGCTGTTCGAAATAATCGATGTCGCCGCGCGTGCCGATCTCAAGACGGACATCCTGCAGGAGCTCGAGCGACAGCGCCAGCTGCTGGTGCCACTGCGGAACAATCCTGCCATCGAGGCCGAAGCGCTCGACGCGGTGCTCGCCGAGATCGATAACGTGGCGGCGAACCTGCTCGCTCAAACGGGCAAGATCGGACAGCAGTTGCGCGACAACGAATGGCTGATGGCGATCAAGCAGCGCACCGGCATTCCCGGCGGAGCCTGCGAATTCGATCTGCCGGCCTACCACCATTGGCTGCACGTAGCGCCGACCGCGCGCAAACGCGATCTCGAAGGATGGCTCGCGCCGCTGCTGCCGATCCACTCGGGATTGGCGATCATCCTGCGGCTGCTTCGCGACAACGGGAAGACGAGCCAGCAAGTCGCATATCGCGGCGTCTTTCAGTCGATGCTGACGACCACCAAGGTCGCGCAGCTGCTTCGGCTTTCCCTCGGCGCCGACCTGCCGTGCGTTCCGGAAATCAGCGCCAACAAGTACGCGCTCAACATTCGCTTTGTCGGAGTGAACGGCATGGACCGCGGCTCGGTCTATGACGGCGACGTCGAGTTCGAGTTGATGTTCTGTAATCTGTAGCGGTCATGACGCAAGGACGCATCGTGAGCTGCCCGCAGTGCGGCGCACCCGTCGCGTGGACCCCGGCAAGTCGTTTCCGTCCTTTCTGCTCCGAGCGCTGCCGGATGATCGACCTCGGCGCCTGGGCGAGCGAGTCCTATCGCGTGCCCGTCGCCGAGGAATCCGTCGAAGCCGACGACGAACGTCCGGAAAACCCGTCGTGACTAGCTTTCCCACGCCGCGCGGCGCAGGGCGACGCCATGCGCGCCGCAATCCATTGCCGTTTCCAGGTCGGCTGCGCTCAATCCGCCCAGCGCATAGACAGGTATCGAGACGCCGGGAAGCAGCGCCGCGACGCGAGCCCAGCCGAGAGGCTCGCTCCACGGGTGCGTCGGCGTGGCCGCTACGGGTCCGAGCACGGCGAAATCCACTCCCAACGCCGCGGCGTGCTCGAGCTCCGCTCGATCGTGGCACGACGCGGCACAGAGCATTCCATCCGCGCGCACACGCTCGTCGAGCAAGGTCGCGGCGGGCCAGTGCACGCCATCGCATCCGAGAGCGCGGGCGAGCGCGGCATCGCCGTTGAGCAAGACGCGCGCGCGCGCGGGACGCGCAACGGATAGGATTCGCTCGGCGAGTCTCGCGATCCGTTCGACCGGCCAGCTCTTCTCGCGAAGCTGGATCAGACGCAGGCCACCGTCGACCGCATGCCGGACGCGAACGAGGAATGCATCCTCACCCATCTCGTCGGCCATGGAGATTCCATAAACCGGCGGCAACTCGAGCGCGCGCAGGATCGTCGTGTTTGCCGGCAACAATGGAGCGACTTGGAACGCGCCGGGAATCTGCCAGGCGATCGCCTGTCCGTCGCGTCCCTGCGGTTCGCCGCGCCAGTCGAACACGCGGAAGAAAGCGAGCTCAACGTTTGCGTGCGGATAGTGGTAGCGCTGAGTGAGCCATGGCGCCGCGCGCACCACTTCGATGCCTAGCTCTTCATGCAGCTCCCGCGCGAGCGCGTCTCGCGGCAATTCGCCGGGCTCGAGCTTTCCTCCGGGGAATTCCCAGTATCCTGGGTATGGTGTTCCCGCGAGCCGCTGCGCAAGCAGCACACGGCCATCGGGTCGCTGCAAGACCGCGACCGCGACCGGGACGATCGGTGGTTCGCTCAACGTTCCTTGCCGGAAGCAAGTGCGCTACGGCCAGCGTGCGCTCGCGCGAACTGCCAAGCCACGCGCCCGCTGCGTGACCCGCGGTGTAGCGAGAACTGGATCGCTTCGCGGTGCAGTGCCTCGATGCCTCGCGCGTCGCGCGGGAGTTTCGCCCCGAATACGCCGAGCCAGCCGTCCACCGCGGCCAAATAGTCGTTCTGGCTGAACGGATAGAATGAGATCCACAATCCGAAGCGCTCCGAGAGCGAAATTTTCTCCTCGATCGATTCGCCGGGGTGAACCTCTTCGCCCACGTGCTTGGTCTCGAGGTTTTCGCTGAAGTATTCTGGAATGAGATGTCGCCGGTTGGACGTCGCGTAGATCAGCACGTTGAGCGAAGGCTGCGCGAGGCTGCCGTCGAGCATGACCTTGAGCGCCTTGTAACCGGGCTCGTTGGCGTCGAAGGAAAGATCGTCGCAGAAGACGATGAATCGCTCCGGCCGCCCGGCGATTACGTCCGTGATGTCCGGCAGATCGACGAGATCGGTCTTCTCCACTTCGATCAGCCGCAGCCCCTTGGCGCCATACTTGACCAGCATCGCCTTGACCAGCGAAGACTTGCCGGTGCCACGCGAGCCGGTCAGCAGCACGTTGTTCGCGGGGAGCCCCACGACGAACTGACGCGTGTTACCGTCGATGGCGCGCTTCTGGTCGTCAATCGCGACCAGATAGTCGAGCTTGATCGCTTGCGGATCGGTAATCGCCTGCAGGAACCCGCGCGTCCCGCGCTTGCGCCAGCGAAAAGCGCGGGCGCTCCAGTCGGGCGGCGGCGGCGGCGGGGGCAGGCAGGCCTCGAGCCGCTTAAGGACGCCTTCAGCGCGGTCGAGCGCGCGCGAGAGCGAATCGCCGGCGTTCTTGCGCGCCATCAGGTTCGATAGTCGGCGTTGATGCGAACGTAATCCTGGGACAGGTCGCAGGTCCACACGGTGGCGCTCGCTTCGCCCCGCCCGAGCGAAACGCGAACGCCGATCTCCGCCTTCGCCATGACACGCTGCCCGTCTTCCTCGCGATAGGAAGCCGCTCGGCCTCCATCGGCCACGACCTTGACTTCGTCCAGCCAGAACGAGACGCCGCTCGGGTCGAGATCGTCGAGCCCGGCGTTGCCGATCGCGCAGACGATCCTGCCGAGATTCGGGTCCGAGGCAAAGAATGCCGTCTTGACCAGGGGCGACTGCGCAATCGTGCGCGCGACG
>DATKJP010000278.1:0-7608 GCA_035543635.1 Casimicrobiaceae bacterium | reverse complement strand
GCTCGTGACGGTAAAGGCGGGCACCGACGGCGCTGTCGACTCGATCGATATCGCGTCGGCAGCGCAGTCGATGGGTCAGAGCCTGGCGACGACGTTCGCTCAGCTCGCGGTCGACGTGTTCGGCGTGCCGATCGAGAAGATCGCGGTCGTCTTCGGCGACACCGATCGTGCGCAAGGCTTCGGCAGCGCCGGCTCGCGTTCGCTTTTCGTCGTCGGGTCCGCCGTGCGCGTGGCCGCCGAACGCACGGTCGACAAGGGACGCGAGCTCGCCGCGCACGAAATGGAGGCGGCGGTCGCGGACATCGAGTATCGCGACAGCGCGTTCGCGATCGCCGGCACCGACCGTCGCATCGGACTCTTCGATCTCGCGCGCCGGCAGCCGTTGCGACAGATCATGATCGACTCGAAGAGCGCGGTGCAGGGGCCGAGCTGGCCCAACGGCTGCCACATCTGCGAAGTCGAAGTCGATCCGGATACAGGAGCGGTCGTCGTCGACCGTTACTGGTCGGTGAGCGACGTGGGGCGCGTGGTGAATCCGATGATCGTCATAGGACAGCTCGAAGGCGGCGCGGCGCAGGGCATCGGCCAGGCGCTGTGCGAACAGCTCGTGCACGATCGCGAGTCGGGGCAATTGCTCAGCGCGAGCTTCATGGACTATGCGCTGCCGCGCGCGGACATCGTGCGGCATTTCGAGATGACCATGGACGAATCCACGCCCTGCCTCGCCAACGCGATGGGTGTGAAGGGCGTCGGCGAGCTGGGCACGATCGGGGCCACGCCGGCGGTCGTCAACGCGGTCATGGACGCGCTCGTGCGCGCCAGCGCTCGCCTCGATGGTCTGCAGATGCCGCTCACGTCGGAGAGGGTCTGGCGCGCGCTTGCGCGTTGATGAAATAGATCGGGGCGAGCCTCGCGGCCCGCCCCGGTTTCGATCCGACTCTCGTCGGCGATGCAGAGTCGCTCAGCAACCGCCGTACACGACGTTCCCCCACTGATCGACGTAACGCGTGCAGCCGCGAATGGCGCGCATATCGTAGTCGTACGCGGTGTTGTAGCGGCGCTGCGCGTTGGCGAACTGCGCGGCGTTGTATTCCTGGCCCGCCCGATTGGCGGCGTTGATGCTCCGCTGCAGCGACTCGGGGGTGACTCCCGTCGGCAGCGACGGACCCGTGTAACCGGCAGCGCGAAGCTGCTGCATGTAACGGTAGTACGCCATCGCGGTTGCGCGCGCCCTGGCGTCACCCTGGGCTTGATATTGCGCTTGTGCGCGGAGGGCCCACGACATGTCCATCGGCGGCGCTTGCGCGTGACCCAGAGACGGGAACATCGCGGCGATGCCGAGCACGAGTGCGACGATGCGGCCGAACTTCGAAACTTGGTGGTTCAACATGGCGAATCTCCTTGGTCGGTTGGTTGGACTCGGTGCGGTTGTTCTCACACCTTGGTGCGAACTCTAGAAACCGACCGTTAGGCAAACGCTAGGAGAAACGTTAGAAGATTTGAGGCGAGACGAGGACCGATAAATAAACAATGAAAACAGTCACTTGCGGTGACACACCGAGCCCGGAATTGTGCCCTTTTAGCTACGCCCGGTCAGCGCAAGTTGCACCGCTTCAGCCAGCGACAGCGCCGCACCTTCCGCCCAGAGCGTCTTTTCACCCTGAGCTCCGAGCTTCTTCGCCATGCTCTTGCGCTGCTTTTCGACGACTGCGACGTCGTGCGCCGACAGCGGCCCGATGCCGCGCTCCCAGAAACCGACCGCGAACGAAGTCAATCGCTCGGCTGCCTCGACGTCGCCCAGCATCAACATGGGCTGCGGCAGATTCCACAGCGCCGTGGCAAGCCACAGATGCGCGTGCCGCTCCCACGCAAGTTGCACGACACGGCGGCCGGCCACGAGCGCTTCCTTCCAATGTTCCTGTGCGGAGTCGATAAAGCCTGTCATGTTCGCAACGGCGATGAGATCGGCGACCGAATCGAGCTTGCCGAAGTAGCGCTCGCACTCGGCGAGTAGCTTCCGCGCTTCCTTGTAGCGCTTGAGCCCGGTGAGCGCTCCAACGCGCGACAGAAGCACACGATGCGCCTTTCGCGGTCGGTCGATTTTGCGGTAGAGCGCTTCGGCGCGCTCGCAGAACTCGCCCGCGGCGCGAAAGTCGGCATCGTCCTCGCCGTGCTTGAGCGCGATCGTGGCTTTGACGTGCAGCGCGTCGGCCTGCACGCTCTCGGCGCCTGCTTTCGCGGCGAGAGCGAGCGCTTCGTCGAGGCTGCGCACAACGCCTTTGTCGCGCTGATCGCGCTCCCAGTCGACGCGCGCCAGCATGGTTAGCGACGCAGCCTTCAGCGCAGGCTCGTTACCGGCCTCCTTCAGCGCACGCTGCGCGTAGCTGCGCGCCCGCTCGCTGTCGCCTCCAGTGAGGCTGAGCTGCGCGAGCAGATTCAGGCCCGCGTGCAGGCTGGGAGCATCTTTCGCGCAGCGATCCGCAGCCTCGCCGAGGAGGCGCAATTCGTCGGGAAGCGTTCCGTGCGCTTCCCAATGCGGGCGCAGCGCCACGCCGAGCTCGAGCGCATACGCGGGATCGCCGTCTTCCATCGCGGTGACGAGCGCGTGCTTGACGTTGGGCATCTCGCGCCCTGCGACCGCATCGTCGGCCGCGGCCGCTCGGCGCGCAATGTCGAGAAAATATGCGCGATGACGCGCACGCAGCTCCCGCGCCTCGCCGAGCCGCTCCTGCGCGAATTCGCGCAGCGTATCGAGGATCGAGAAGCGCGTGCCGCCGGTTGGATCCACCTCGGTGCGTATGAGTGAAGCGGAAACGAGCGCCTCGAGCTGCGCGCGCGCGTCGCGCGTTCCGCAGACAGCTTCGACGGCGACGGCATCGAATCCGCCGCGAAATACGGACAAAGCGGAGAAGAACCTCTGCTGCGCATCGCTTAGTAGATTCCAGCTCCATTCGATCGTCGCCTGCATCGACGCGTGCCGGCCGTAGCGCGTGCCGCCCTGTCCCTGCCGGGTGAGCAGATCGAAACGCTCGGCCAGCGCATCGCGCATCTCGCGAGGCGAATACGTCCGGATGCGCGACGCGGCGATCTCGATTGCGAGCGGCAGGCCTTCGAGCGCGCGCGTCAATTCGATCAGCGCCGCGCGATTGTCGTCGGTCAGCGCGAAATCAGCGCGGGCGCCGCGGGCGCGATCGATGAAAAGCGCGAGACTAGGCGTCGCGACGGCTTCGGAGGCACTCATCGAAGACTGCGGAACCGGCAGCGGGTCGATCGTGAGCACGTGCTCGCCGGGAACGTCAAGGACGCGACGCGAAGTGACGAGGCAGCGCAGGCGAGGCAGCCGCTCGAGCAGGTCGAGGACAACGCGCGTGCCGTCGTCGACCAGTTGCTCGAAATTGTCCAGCACGAGGAGCACGTCGCGCTCGCTCAGGAAGGCGCTCAGCTGCGCGAGCGCATCTTCCTGCGTTACCTCCATGCGAAGCGCGCCGCGGATGCAGTCCGCGATCAGCGCGGAGTCGTTGCATTCGGCCAACGGCACGAACGCCACCGGGTCGAATCCTTGCGCGGCGCGGGCCGATTCCACGGTCAGGCGCGTTTTCCCGAAGCCGCCCTGTCCCGCGAGCGTGATCAGGCGGTGCTCGGCGAGCGCGTCGAGAATGTGGCGCTTCTCGTCGTCTCGATCGAAGAAGACGCTGACGTAGGAGGGGAGGTTATGCGAGTCGCGCGCGCGTTCCGCTCCGGTCGTGCGCTGAGCCTCGCCTCGCGCCGGTTCCTGCGCGCGCGCCTTCTCGATCGCGGCATCGCCGCGCACGAGCGCTCGAGCGTGCAGTGCGCTCAAGCGCGTGCGCTCGTCCTCGACCCACTCGTCGAGAAATCCCGGCAGGAAATCCCCGCGGTAGCATTCGAGCGCCTGCGCGATCGCGCCGCGCCGAAGCAGTTGCTCGAACTCGCTCGCGTCGCAAGACACTGCGTCCGCATTCAGGCCGATCGTCTGCCGATCCGCGATCAGCACCGATTCGGGCGGCACGTCCGGCGGCTCGAGGAGACGCCGCAGCGTCGAGAGCACCTGACGAAGCCGGTTGCGGCCGACGTCCAGCTCGACGCCGGGCCACAGCATCTCGATCACCTCTTCGCGCGAATGTCGCCGTTGCGGATTGAGCGCGAGCAGCGCCAGCAGCATTGCGACCGGGCGACCGGGGAATTGCGCGAGGACGGCGTTACCGCGCGTCGCGCGCAGCCCGCCGAGAAGTTGGATCTGCCACACTTCTCTAGCGTAACAGCAGCGACCTCGTCACATCCAGACGCGCCGGGAGGAGCGGGAGGCCGCATATACTGCAACCATGAGCACGAAAGACCCTGCGGACAGCGAAAGGCTGCCGAGCCTCGACGAGAGCACCGCTCGGCGCATCGCCGTCGGACGCCTGCACGCATTGCACGAGCGCATCGCCGCGGTCCATCTTGGATCGAAGGGCGAGTCGACGAAGCCCGAAGTTCGTGCCCGAGCGATCCAAGAGGCGTTGGAACAAGGATTCGGGCGGTGGCTTCTGGCGACAGAACGCCACGGCCGGACGCTCATACACGTCGTTGCTCTTCCGGGCGAAAAGCCCGGTTGGGTCGACCTTATCGCGGTCACCCACAATCTGCGCAGCTCCAACACGAACTTCGTGGTTTTCGCCCAGCTTTCCGGGCATGCCACGGCTCGGCTCATCGAGCGACGCCGCGGCGTCGACCTGGAGCGCCTGCTCGCCGAAGAGTTGAGCGAAGGTCGGCTGGTGCAGCTGATCGAGGCCGGGATCGAAAAGAAGGTCGAAGAGATGAATCTGTCCACGACAAATGGCGCGTTTCGTTTCAGGCGCGGCGAGGAGGGCACCCTCGTCGCCCTGACGTGGATCTCTGCAGGGCCCGAGAGGTAATGGTCGCCAGTCAGCCCAACCGCGACCGCGCGACCATCAGCACCACGATCACCATCACAGCCGAAAACGCCGGCACGCCGAGCGTCATCCACCAACGCATCAAGCGGTGGAACTGCGCCGGCAGCGAGTCGTACGTCGTTGCGGCGCGCGAGAGTTCGCGCAGCCGATACTGAATGAAGAGCACCGGAACCCAGCAGCAGCCGGTGAACGCATAGAGCGCCACGATCGCCGCGAACCATCCCGAGTCGAAGGAGAGCCCGATCATGCGCATCAGGATCACGCCGGTGATCGGCTGCATCACGACTGCCGGCGCGGTGAACAGCCAGTCAGCGATGACGACATGGCGCGCCGTCACGCGGATCGCATCGAGATCGCGACTGCGGTACGCCATCAGCAGGAAGAATGCCGTGCCCATGCCGGTGCCGAAGATCAACACTGTGCCGAGGATGTGCAATACCTTGACGACTTCGTAGCCGGTCATGCGCGCGGATTCTTTGCACGAGCCTCGCTATGCGATTCGGCGACGCTCATCGTTTTCTGCGCGATGCCGCACAGCTCGTGGAAGAGCGGCGAGTTCGCATCGGCCTGGTAGTGTCTCTGGTTTCCGATGGGGCGTACGGTGATGAGTCCACTGCCGACCAGGCGAGCAAGCTCACGCTGCACGGCGCCCGATCCAGCACCCGCCAGCGCGATCAACTCGGTCGCATAGTAACTGCGGGTTGGCTGGCCGAAGAGGAGCCCGAGCACGCGTTGCTGCGTGCGGGTAAACAATGCATCCGCGAGGGTCGCGCTAAGTCGAGCGGGCGCTACTTTCGGTCGGACGATCGGTTTCATACCCAGAATGGGAATGATTGTACCCAAACTGAGTATACATGATAATTAACGCGTCGGATCAATGACCTACATCACCAACGAAGCGGCTCAGCGCGCTTTCGCGGACCAGGCTTTAGCTGCTTTCTTGGGCTGATCAACGCGGCGCGAATCCTGAGGACCGCTCGATGTGGATCCCCGCTTCGGCCGCAGGACGGCTCGCAACTTCCCGCCGTTCGAGCCGCAGAAGAATCGGTCGCCGCCATCGGACTCGAGTCCCGACACGTGGACTCCGCGCGGCATATCGAGCTTCTCGAGAACCTCTCCCGTTCCTGGATCGACTCGCCTCAAATCGCCCTCATCTCCTTCCCACGTGCCGTGCCAGAGCTCTCCGTCGACCCAGCTGACTCCTGTCACGAAGCGGTTGGATTCGATAGTGCGAAGAATCGCCCCGGTTTGCGGATCGATTTGATGGATTTTCCGATCACGATACTGACCGACCCAGAGCGTCCCTTCCGCCCACGCGAGCCCCGAGTCGGCGCCGCCGCCGGGCGCCGGGATCGTGGCGAGAACCCGGCCGGTCTTCGGATCGATCTTCTGGATGCGATCATCGGCGATCTGATACAGGTGCTCTCCATCGAATGCCGTTCCCGCATGTGCGGCGACGTCGATCGAGCCCACCATCTTCCCGCTCTCGGGATCGAAGGCGATCATCCTGTCGCCGGCGCCAAACCAGACTCGCTGACCGTCGTACGTGACTCCATGCACGTGGTCCACGCCTGGAAACGGTCCATACTCGCGAACGATTTCAGCTGCTGCGCGTTTCATGTTTCCGTCCTGGGTTCGTTGGGGAGGAGGGTAGTCACTGCCTCCATCCTAATCACTCGGTAACGGAGCGGGGAGTAACAAAGTCGTCGTGAACCCGGGCACGGGCGGAGTCATCCAGCGCCGCGCTCGCCCGCGGCCGAACGACTGCACCTTGCTTCGTGCCGCGAGCGAATCGAGCGCCCGCTGCACGGTGCGCTGGCTCTCTCCTAGCGCAAGCGCGAGCGCGGAGCTCGACCACGACTCGCCGTCGGCGAGGAAGGCGAGCACGGCGGCATGCTTCTCTTCGACCGGCCGCGCTAGCACGACGACTTCGCGTGCGCGGCGCGGCGCGAGAGCGAAACCTTGCTCCGTAGCGGTCACGGCGGCGAGCGTCCGCAGCTGTGTGCGAAGACGTCCCATTTCGACTCGCAACCGCGCCCGATGCGATTCGTCGGCGTGCCTGGTTCGAAATGCCCGCGCGATGAGCTCGCTGCGCGAGACGTCGGCCGGCCACGCTTCTGCCAGCGCGCGCGCGAGCGCGAACAACACGGGACGCCGCGCCAGCGAAACCTCGCTGCTTGCATCGCTTACGACATAGCGGCACGCATCGACGACCAGCGCTTTCGAGTCGAGCAGGGCTTCAACTTCCTCGAGCAACAGAAGCCGCCCGCCGCCATTCGCACTCAGGCGCGCCGCCGGCGTGTCCAGCACGATCGATGCGCTCGCGACCTCCGCCGTCAGCGCCGGGATGCGCGCGTCGCGAGCAGCGCGCTCGGCCCGAGCGAGCGCCGAGCGGGCAGCCTTCGCCCGGAGACGCCGCATCGCGATGCCTGCGACGACCAGCTCGTGCGTGGCCCTGAATGCCGGCGGCAGCGGCGCGGGATCGAGCTCGTCCAGCGCAGCCTCCGCGTCGTCGAGACGCCCGATCAGAAGCAGGCGCCGGACTTCGAGATACCGCGCATGCGCGGCATTGACTCGATCGCCGTGCGCTTCGAGCGTCGCCCTCGCCGCGTCGAGCGCCTTCGGAGGCCAGCCGTGGTCGCGGGAGGCGAGCGCGATCTCGGCTGGCCTCCGAAGG
>DATKJP010000277.1:0-10124 GCA_035543635.1 Casimicrobiaceae bacterium | reverse complement strand
AGTTTGCCCGCTCGCATCGAGCACGCAGCGGCAGCGGATGCGCGACGCTTTGTCCTCGCCCACCGGTCGATAGGAAACCTCGACTTCGCTCGCCACGTCATCGGCGCGCGAGAAGTCGGCCTCGAGCACCGCGACCTCCTCGGCGATGTACGCTCCGCGAGTACGCGCGCGCTCGAGCAGGATCTGATCGAAGCGGTCGCGCTCGACGTGCAGCGCCGGCCGCGTGTAGCCGAAATCGCTGAACGACAGACGGCGCATCTCGCCGTTCCAATCCACGCTGCCGCCGGCCTTGCGGATGAAACCTTCGTTTGCGATCGCGTCGGTGACGCCGGCCGCGTCACAATACTTCCAGATGTCGGGAAGCAGGCTCTCGCCGACTTGATAGCGGGGGTGCTTCTGCCGCTCGAACAGCGCGACCGAGTAACCCTTGTCGGCGAGGAAGGTGGCGGCGAGACTCCCGGCCGGACCTCCGCCGATCACGACGATGTCGCAGGATGCTGGGACTGCGTTCATGCGAAAGCGAATCGCAAGGGCTTATCGCGCGGCCTGGGTCTGGCCCGCGCCCGAGAGCTTCTTCACGATCAGGTTCCGCAACGCCCGCGGTGTCTGAAAATTCTCCAGCAACACTTCGTCGGGCTCCACCGTGATTGCGAACTTCTCTTCGACGAAGGCGATGAGCTTGAAGATGCCGAGCGAGTCGATGAGTCCCTGACCGACGATGTCGGTGTCGGGCGTGAGCTCGACCGTGCCTTCGCGACTGATCCCCTGCTGGACGAAGTACGACCCAAGCGCATCGAAGATCTGTTCGTCCGAGTATGTCATCGACTCACTCGAAGCGCTTCCCGACACTCCGCCATCAAATTTCTCCTGATCTCGACGCGACCCTGGATACCGCGGCGCTCTCGGGCAGGGGAATTGTTACCCTGCCGAGGAGCGCTCGAAAGGTCCGACAGCGGATTGTAAGAGTTTGACTTGCAGATGTGAACAGGCGCGAGCGGCCGGTTCAGTGGGCGGCGAAGATCTCTGCGTCGGCGTGGTAAGCAGCGAATACGTACCACTCTCCGATCCCCGAATCAAGAAAGCGTAGCTGGGTTCCGGCGAGCGGCCCCGAGACGGCCTCGCCCATCTCGTTCCAGGCCGACCGAGTCTCCTCATCGTAGACATCACCGGTCGCGGAGGAGCGGAAGATCAGAACCTTGTTGCCCGTACGGCGGTAGAAGGCAAGGGCCAGCAGCGTCCCCGGCCGGCTACGCACGACGATCTCATCGCCCGCGAGAACGTCGTTCAAGACCGGGCCGATCCGAGCCAGCGTCTCCAGTGGATAGGCTCGAGCCGCAGTCCGGTTCTCGACGCCCAGCACGAGGGTGCCGTGCCGCAACCGTTTGTCGATCGGCCGCGCCAACGAGTTAAGAATTCCCGGTTCGATCTCTGGTGAGCCGGGCGAGTACCTGTTACCGCGCCCGAGCCGAATCGACTGCTCGCCATATAGAACGCGTGTCGCTGGATGCATCGCCACCCACTCGCGCCATAGACATTGCCACAGCGGCAGGCGCTCGAGCGTAGTACCCTGCATTGCACCAGCGAGCGCGACGCCGGTGAAGGGCGACCAGAGCGTTCCCGTAAACGTGTCATCGAGCAGCAGCGTGGCGTTGTATAGGCCACGTAGACGGAACATGAGACGCTTCGCACCAACGTCGGCGCGGAAGGCGGCCGCGCCGCTGCACATCTTGCACAGCGTCACGACCACCGGCAGCTCGCGGATGTCGATGTTGGCGACATGGTGGTTCCTCATGAGCCACCACGGCAGCGCTCGCGCTTCGCCGTTCACGTACAGACCGAGCACGGGGTCCTCGTCACGCAGATGACCGTAGGTATCGGTCCAGACCGGATCGTTCAGCGGCTGCACCCGCGACAGCAAATCGTCCCTGTACAGCCGCGCGTGCGGCAAGTCGTCGCATGTGTCGACATTGTTCATGCTGAAAGCGTTCTGCAAGCTCGCGTCGTCGTCGCAGCCCGGGCTGCACACGACTAGACATTGAGCGACAGAATGCGAGCGACTCAGGCGCGAAAAAGTTCCGCGCGCAGTTTCACTCGAGACACGAGCATTGCTGCCGCAAGTCGTCGCGCGTGTCGAAATTTTTGCTATGGATTCGTGGAGAAATATCGCACGCAGTCCGGCCTTGAACAATATTTCTTGCTAGCTGCTGACGCTAGTTGCGCGCGCGTGCTTCGAACAACGCGAGACTTGCGATTAATGCGGGATGAGACGAATGCTGAGCGAGCGGGCAGTAGACTTGCAGAATGCTGAACGCCCTTTACTAACTTGCGCGAGAAAGTTCTCCGCGCAGTTTCACTCGATCGACTTTGCCCGTGCTTCCGCGCGGCAGTGATGACAGGATCTCGAAAGAAACCGGCATCATGTAGGCGGGCAGACGGTCGGCGCAGAACGCGCGCAGCGCGGAAGCCTCCAGTGATTGTCCGGTGCGCGCGACCGCCGCCGCTCGAATCACGTGACCGATGTCCGGATCGGGCAGAGCGACTGCGGCGGCCTCCGCGACCGCGGGATGCGCGTGAAGAACGCTCTCGATCTCGCCTAACTCGATGCGATAGCCGCGGCTCTTGATCATGCCGTCGCGGCGGCCCACGAGATGCAGCAAGCCGTCAGCATCCTCGCGCACGAGGTCCCCCGTGCGATACCAGAGCGTGCGTTCGGCTTCGTCGTCGCGCGTGACGAGCGCGCGCGCCGTGGCTTCCGGCATCGCATGATATTCGGTCATGAGGCTCGGGCCGCTGACGTAGAGCTCGCCGGTATCGCCACGCGCGCAGACGGATCCATCGTCGTCGAGAACGAGCAGCCTGCAATTCGCGCACGCGGTACCGATCGGCACGGGCGTAATCTGCTTGGGCGGGATCGCATCGACCGCGTGCGCAGTGCAGACGTTGGTCTCGGTCGGCCCGTACCAATTCCAGCAGCGCGCGCGCGGAATCAGCTCGCGCAAGCGGCGCAAATGCTCGACGGGAAAAACCTCGCCGGCGAAGATGATCTCGCGCAGCGCCGACCAATCGTGACGCTCGAGCCCGCCCACGAGCGCGAGCCGCGACAGCAGCGACGGCACCGAGTACCACACCGTGATTCGCTCGCGCGCGATCCAGTCGGCAAGATTGCGCGGAAAGACGTTGAGCTCCGGCGGCACGAGCACGACGCAGGCGCCGGCGCGGCAGCTCGAGAACAGATCGAACGTCGACAGATCGAAGTGCAGCGGCGCGTGGCTCGACACGATGTCGGCGGGACCGAGCTCGGCGACATCGCCGGCCCAGTCGACGAACGAGCGCGCCGCGCGATGCGAGAGCACCACACCCTTCGGCTGGCCGGTTGAGCCCGACGTATAGAGGATGTACGCGGCATGCCCCGGATCGCCGACAGCCGCTGCAGCGGGATGATCGATCGGCCTGCGCGAAGCCGTCGTCGATTCGGACGAAGCGCCCGAGGCGAGCGTCTCGAAAGCGAAGCCCATCTCAGCGCGCCGCGCTGCCGTCTCCGCCACGCCGAGGAAGCGCGGCGGTCGCGCCAGCTCCACCTCGAGCGCCGGCCATCGCGCCGCGACGGTGAGGATGGCGGAGAGATCCGCGTTGTCGACGATGCGCGCGACGCGCTTCGCGGGTGAGGCGACGTCGAGCGGGACGTAAGCCGCGCCTGACTTGAGCACGCTCCACACCGCGATCACCGCGTGCAGCGACTTGTCGAGATAGAGGCCGACGCGCGTGCCGGGGCCGACTCCGCCTGCGCGAAGCTCGCCGGCGATGCGGGTGGAAGCCTCGTCCAGCTCGCGATAGGTCAGCGACTGTGCGCGATCGACGATCGCGGTTCGCTCCGGATAGCGAGCCGCGCTTTCGCGCAAGAGCTGGTGAAGCATGGCGTGCGCCGTCCTGCTGCTAGAGCTGCATCAGGCCCGCGATGACGCGGCGCTGCATCTCGGCCGTGCCGGAGAAGGATAGGCTACCCAGCGCGTCGCGGAGCTCCCGCTCCACGCCGGTCCGGGTGAGAAAGCCGTAGCCGCCGTAGATGCGCATCGCGTCCTCGCAAGAGCGCACCCACGCTTCGCTCAATGCCAGCTTGGTCATCGCCGCCTCGGCCGGCGCAGCCTTCTGCTCCTGCTTGAGCCACGCGAAGCGATAGAGGACGAGGCGCGCGGTCTCCCAGCGCACGCGCATGTCGCCCAGCCGATCGGAGAGCGCCTGGAATTGGGCGATGGGCTGGCCGAACTGCTTGCGCCCGCGCGCGTAAGCCACACAGGCTTCGAGCTGACGCTCCATCGCGCCCACCGCGAAAGATAGAATGAAGCCGCGCTCCCACTCCATCGTGTGGTTGAAGATCGCGAGACCCGCGCCTTCGGCGCCGAGCCGCTGGCGCGCGGGCACGATGCATTCTTCGAGCGCGAGCTCGCCCATCTGCGCAGTCGCAAGTCCCATCTTGTCGATGCGCTCGCTCACGCGAAGTCCGGGCGTGCCACGCTCGACGATGAACGCCGTCAAGCCGAACGCGCCGCGCTGCGGGTCGAGCGTCGCAAGCACGATGTGCACGTCGGCCACCGGCGCGTTGGTGATGAGGGTCTTGCCGCCGCTGAGCACGTACGCGTCGTCGCGCCGTGTCGCGCGCGTCTTGAGACTGAAGATGTCGGAGCCGGCCTCGCGCTCGGTCGCGCCGAGGGCGCCGATCCATTCGCCGTTGGTGAGTCGCGGCAGGTACGCCTCGCGCTGCGCGTCGGTCCCGAAAGCCAGAATGGGATTCACGCAGCCCCAGAGGTGCGCGTTTATGGCGAAGCTGAAGCCGTTGTCGCGCGAGCCGCGACCGAGCGCTTCGAGCGCCGCCGCGGTCGAGACCGGATCGAGCCCCGGTCCGCCGTAGCGCACGGGCACGATCAGTCCCGGCAATCCGAGCGCACCGGACGCGCGCCACGCTTCGCGGCTGAAGCTGCCCGCCTGGTCGCGTGCCTCGAGCTCGTCGTTGAGCGTCGCTTCAGCCCATTCGCGGACGCGGCGCTGGCGTTCGGTCTGCTCGTGCGTGAGCGAGAAATCCATGCGGCGAGCTTAGCATGCCGCTGACTTGGTAACATTCACGCACCGCGACCGACACTACTAGAGAGACTAGATCGTTTATGAGCGAGCTCGCTGGAGCCGTCTTTCTCAGCTACGCCTCCGAGGACGCGGAATCTGCCCGACGCGTCTGCGAAGCTCTGCGCGAGGCGGGGATCGAGGTGTGGTTCGACCAGAGCGAGTTGAGGGGTGGAGACGCGTGGGATGCCTCGATCCGGAAGAAGATCAAGGAGTGCGCGTTGTTCGTTCCCTTTGTTTCGGCCCACGCCAACGCGCGCAGCGAAGGTTATTTCCGCCTCGAATGGAAGCTCGCGGTCGATCGCTCGCACTTGATGGCCGACGATCAGGCGTTCCTGCTGCCCGTGGTGATCGATCAAACTCTGGAGCCAACCGCGCGCGTGCCGGACCGCTTTCGCGAGCGGCAGTGGTCGCGCCTTTCCGATGACAAATCGATTGCAAAGTTCGTCGAGCGCGTCCGCAACATGCTCTCGGAAAACAACGCTGCGGACGCGACGCGCGACGCGCATCCGACCAGCGGAGCGGCCAGCAAGATCACGCTGACCGGAGCCGGCGCACGCCGGACTTGGCTGATTGCAGCAGCCTCCGTCGCTGCGGGTGTCCTGCTCATTGCGGTCGTGGGCTATTGGCAATTGCGGCCGGCCGGCACGCAAGTCGAATCGATCGCCGTGATGCCCTTTGTCAACGCCAGCGGTAGCGAGGAGTTCGAGTACCTCTCCGACGGCATGACCGAGACCCTGATCGGCAGCCTGTCGCAGTTGCCGACGCTGAACGTCAAAGCGCGTTCGGTTGTTTTCAACTACAAGGGAAAGGATGCGACTCCGCAGGCGATCGGCAAGGAGTTGAAGGTCCAGGCCCTGCTGAACGGCCGCCTCGCACAACACGGGCAGGACCTCTCCTTGTACGTCGAGCTGTTCGACGTCTCGCAGGACAAGGTCTTATGGAGCGAGCAATACCGTCGTAACCAGGCGGACCTCATCTCGCTGCAGACCGAGATCGCCCGCGACATTTTGGCGAAGCTGAGGACGAGGCTGTCGGGAGCCGAAGCGCTGAAGCTCGCGCAGGTCTCCACGGCAAATCCGGACGCCTATCGCGCCTACCTGAAAGGGAATTACTACACGAACAAGGTCACCCGGGAGGGATTTCAGAAGGGTGTCGAATACTACGACCAGGCCATCGCTCTCGATCCCAACTACGCCTCGGCTTACAGCGGTCTGGCGTACAACTACATCAGTGCCGAGGACTGGTTCATCGCCCCGAGAGAAGCGGCACCGAAGGCCAGGGCTGCCGCGCAAAAGGCACTGGCGCTCCAGGCGGACAACTCGGACGCTCACGTCGTACTCGGGATCATTGCTCACTGGTACGACTGGGACTGGGCGAACGCGGAGCGCGAATTCAAGCGAGCAAGCGAGCTCGATCCGAATGATCCTCTCCCCTATGCTTTCAACTCGTGGTTGCTGGCGTCGATAAAGCGGAATGACGAAGCGATCGCCGCGGCCAGGCGCGCTCAGCAGATCGACCCGGTCTCCGGGCTGGTTGCCGCGTGCGTTGGAGCGGTACTGATGTGGTCGCATGAACCCGAGCAGGCCCTCGAGCAATTGAAAATCGCTCGCGAGCTCGATCCGAACTTCTGGTACACGCCCTATGTCATCGGTCTCACCTACGTGCAGAAGGGCATGTACGAGGAGGCCTTGACGGAGTTCCGGCGCGCGGTCGAGCTGGAGCCCGACAATGGCGAGAACTGGGCAAATCTAGGCTTTGCGCTCGGCGCGCTGAATCGCAAGGCCGAGGCGCGGCAGACCCTGGACGAACTGAAGAAGCACTCCGCGGGGAGATACGTCGCGCCCTACAACATCGCGATCATTCACTTGGGCCTGGGCGACAAGAACGAAGCGTTCGCCTGGCTCGAGCGAGCCTACAGCGAACGTTCCTCCTTTTTGGCGATTCACTTGACGGCAGACCCCCGGCTCGACAGCCTGCGCGGCGACCCACGCTTCAAGGATTTGGTTCGCCGCGTCGGCCTTCCTCAGTGAGACTCATCATGATGAAACGCATCCTTCGCTGGATCGGCATTGTCCTGGCAAGCCTCGTCGGCCTGGCAATCGTCGCGTACATCGTCATTTACATACTCTCCGAGCGAATCCTGCGGCGCACCTACGAGCGGCCTGCGGTCAGCTTGTCGATTCCGACCGACGCCGCGTCGATCGCGGAAGGTCGCCGGCTCGCCACCCTGCGCGGTTGCTTTGGCGCCTGCCATGGCAAAAACGGCGAGGGTGCGGTCATGTTCGACCAGCCGATCATCGCGCGGCTCGTCGCGCCCAATCTCACGACGTCGGTGAGGAAATACAGCGATGCGGAGCTCGCGGTGATCATCAGGAATGGGCTACGGCCCGATGGACGCAGCGTGCTCATCATGCCGTCCGAAGCGTTCGTGGAGCTGACGGACGAAGATCTCGGACGGATCATCGCCTCCTTGAAGAGCGTGCCGGAAGCCGCCGGGCCGGGCGGGGGTATCTCGCTGGGGCCAATCGGGCGCCTCGGCGTAGTTACAGGCGAGTTCAAGACGGCGGCGCGGCTCATCGCCGAAACGGTCCCGCCGCCCGATGCCACCAACGCAGAGGCCAAGCAGGGCCGTTATCTCGCCCGGACCGTCTGCGCCGGGTGCCACGGCACGGCTTTGCGCGGTGATACCAATCCCGATTTCACCAGCCCGGATCTCAAGATCGTCGCGGCCTACTCACCCGACGCGTTCGCACAATTGATGCGGACCGGGGTAGCCCTCGGCGGAAGAAACCTCCCCGTCATGAGCGAGACGGCGCGGATCCACCTGTCGCAGCTCAGCGATTCGGAGATCGCGGCGCTGTACAGCTATCTGCATTCACTCCCATGAAAGCAGCAGCCCCAGGTCCCAAGCATGACGGTCGCGGTCGAGCAGGAGTATTTACAGCACGACAGCGCGCAGCGTAAATGAACGGATCGACGAACGATTGACCGCGAATTCGCGCTATTCCATCAGGACCCTGACGTCCTTCGCAGCTTCGCTCCTGTCTGCCGCGGGCATGGACGACGAGAAGGCGCGCACGGTCGCGCGACTGCTCGTCCTTACCGACATGATGGCGCGGCGCACGCACGGGCTCGCGATCGTGCCGCTGTACATCGACGACATCCGCAAAGGCGCGATGCAGGTGCGCGGAGAGCCGGAAGTCGTGAAAGACACCGGCGCGACGCTGCTGTGGGATGGCGCTTATCTCCCGGGACTGTGGCTCGTGAACCGCGCCATCGATATGGCGATCGCGCGCATCGCCGAGCAAGGCGTGGTGACCGTGTCCATACGCCGCAGCCACCACATCGGCTGCCTCGCTGCGCTGGTCAAGCAGGCAGCCGACCGCGGCTTGGTCGCGATCATCGCCAACTCCGATCCTGCCGGGCAGCGCGTTGCGCCGTACGGCGGCACGGAGCCGCTGCTCACGCCCAATCCGTTCGCGATCGGCTACCCCGGCCCGAATCACCCGGTCCTGATCGACATCTGCGCGTCGATCACCACCGTATCGATGACGCGACAGAAGTTCGCGGCAGGCGAGATGTTCGAGCATGCGTGGCTGCTTGATGCAGCCGGCCACCCTACTCGCGATCCTGCGGTGCTGGAGAACACGGAGCCGCGCGGATCGCTGCAGCCTCTCGGCGGCCAGGAATACGGCCACAAAGGCTTCGGACTCGCGCTGATGAACGAGGCGCTGTCGCAGGGGTTGAGCGGACACGGGCGCCGTGACGCGCCGACGCGCTGGGGCGGCAACGTATTCCTGCAGGTGATCGATCCGGATTTCTTCGCCGGTCGTGATTCATTCGCGGAGCAGATGAACTTTCTGTCGGAGAAGTGCAGAAGCAACCACCCGATCGATCGCAAGCACCCGGTGCGGGTCCCCGGCGACCAGGCCGCACGCGGCATCGAGCAGGCAGAACGCGAAGGCGTGGCCTTCGACGCCAAGTCGTGGGAAGCAATCGTGCGCTGCGCTCGGGAGTTGAGCGTAGCGTTGCCGCGAACGATGTAGCGCCGTTGCGGCGTCCTACGCCGATCCGCGCGCGACGCCCTGCAGCGTCAGCTCTCTCGCGCGATGGCAACGCACGAAGTGATTGGGCGCGATCTCCTCCTGCGGCGGCGTCTTCTCACGGCACACGTCGCGCGCGTACTTGCAGCGCGGATGGAAGTGACACCCCGACGGCGTGTTGGCGGGATCGGCCACCTCGCCGGGAAGCACGATGCGTTCCGAACGCAGCCGCGGATCCGGCTTCGGCACCGCTGATAACAAAGCTTCGGTGTACGGGTGCTTCGGCGACGCGAAGAGCTCTTCCGTCGGCGCAGTCTCCACGATTCGCCCTACATACATCACCGCGACTCGCGCGCTGATGTGCTTGACGACCGAGAGATCGTGGGCCACGAAAAGGTAGGTCAGCCCGAGCCGCTCCTGGAGCTCGAGGAGCAGATTGAGGATCTGCGCCTGCACCGAGACGTCGAGCGCCGAGACGGGCTCGTCCGCGACGACCAGCCGCGGATTGAGCGCGAGGGCGCGCGCGATGCCGATACGCTGGCGCTGTCCGCCCGAAAAGGCGTGCGGATAGCGTCGCATGTATTCCGGGCGCAGTCCCACCAGCCGCAGCAGCTCCACGACGCGGTCAGTGCGCTCCTGCAGCGAGCCGACGCCATGGACGAACAGCGGTTCGCCGACGATGTCGAGCAGCGTCATCCGCGGATTGAGCGACGAGAACGGATCCTGGAAGATCATCTGCATCTGCCGCCGCAGCGAGCGCAGCTCGCCCTTCGGCAGCGTCGTCACGTCAATGGTGTGGCCGTTGTCCGAGAGCAGGACTTGACCGGCCGTCGGCGTGATCGCGCGCAGGATGCAACGCGAAGTGGTGGTCTTGCCGCAGCCGCTTTCGCCGACCAGCGACAGCGTCTCCCCTTTGTTGAGAAAAAAGCTAACGTCGTCGACTGCCTTCACTTCGCCGATCGTCTT
>DATKJP010000276.1:0-6772 GCA_035543635.1 Casimicrobiaceae bacterium | reverse complement strand
GTGTTCGGATCGATCAGCGCGTGCAGGCTGCCTTGAACGTCGGCTTCGGCGATGGCCATGGGATGAACAGCGGAAGATGCGTGGAAGAATGAAAGTTTAGCGAAAAAGCGTGCCGCTCGGTACTCAGACAGAGACCGCTTTGCTAGAATTCATCATTCCCCTGTCGCATCAAAGGTTTCTCGCCGCATGTCGCGCCGAACGTTGTTTGTCACGACGGCGTTGCCGTACGCCAACGGTCCGTTCCACATCGGCCACATCATGGAGTACATCCAGGCCGACATCTGGGTGCGCTTCCAGCGCATGCAGGGACACGCCGTGCACTTCATGGGGGCCGATGACACGCACGGCGCGCCGATCATGCTGCGAGCCGAAGCGGACGGCATATCGCCCGAGGAACTG
Source organism: Casimicrobiaceae bacterium (assembly GCA_035543635.1). Taxonomy (GTDB): domain Bacteria; phylum Pseudomonadota; class Gammaproteobacteria; order Burkholderiales; family Casimicrobiaceae; genus PALSA-1003. Next base: position 6,373 of record DATKJP010000276.1, on the reverse strand, counting down.
ATCGCGCGCATCGGCGAGTCGCACAAGCGCGATTACGCGCGGTTTCATCTGAGCTACGACAACTGGTACACGACGCACAGCGCCGAGAACGTCGAGCTGTCGCATTCGATCTATCGCGCCCTCAAGAGCGCGGGTCTGATCTCTGCGAAGCTGATCGAGCAGTTCTACGATCCGGTGAAGAACATGGCACTCGCCGACCGCTACATCAAAGGCGAGTGCCCGAAGTGCGGGACCAAGGATCAGTATGGCGATGCCTGCGAGAACTGCGGCTCGACCTACCAGCCAACCGATCTCAAGAATCCGTATTCGGTCCTTACGGGAGCCAAGCCCGAGCTGCGCCGCGCCGAGCATCTGTTCTTCAAATTGTCGGACCCTAAGGTCGTCGCGTTCCTGCGCGACTGGACAGCGAAGACGCCATTGCAGCAGGAGGTCAAGAACAAGATCGCCGAATGGGTCGGCGACGAGAAGGGAAGCAAGCTCGCCGACTGGGACATCTCGCGCGACGCGCCGTATTTCGGCATCGAGATTCCAGACGCGCCGCGCAAGTACTTCTACGTCTGGCTCGATGCGCCAATCGGCTATCTCGCGAGCCTCAAGAATTACTTCGACAGCGGCAAGGCGCGCAAGAACGGCGAGACGCGATCATTCGACGAGTTCATCGCCGCCTCGTCGGAGGTCGAGCAATATCACTTCATAGGCAAGGACATCGTCTATCACCACACGCTGTTCTGGCCGGCGATGCTAAGGTTCGCGCAGCGGAAGGTCCCGACCAACGTCTACGTGCACGGCTTCATCGGAGTCTCGGGCGAGAAGATGTCCAAGTCGCGCGGCACAGGCTTGAGTCCGCAGCGCTACCTCGAAGTCGGCATGAACCCTGAGTGGCTGCGCTACTACATCGCCGCGAAGCTCAACGACAGGGTCGAGGACTTCGACTTCACCGCCGAGGACTTCATGGCGAGAGTGAACAGCGATCTCGTCGGGAAGCTGGTGAACATCGCCGCGAGATCGGCCCGATTCATCGCGCAGCACGGGAACAAGCTCGCCACGGGTCAGTCATTCGAAGCGCGGCATCGAATCAAGTCGGAGACCGCGGCGAAGGAGATCGGCGAGCTCTACGACCGACGCGAATTCGGCAAGGCAATGCGCGAGATCATGGAGCTGGCCGATCAGACGAACGAGTACTTCGACTCGAAGAAGCCCTGGGATCTGGCGCGCGACAAAGCTACCCTACCGCGCGCGCTCGAGGTGTGCTCCGAATGCATCGACGACTTCCGCGTGTTGGTCACGCTGCTGAAGCCCGTGCTGCCCGCTTTCGCCGAGAGTGCCGAGAAATTCCTTAAGATTGTGCCGCAGGCCTGGGCGGATATCCCCAAGCAACTCGCCAAGGATCACGCGATCAACGCTTATTCCCACCTGTTGACTCGCGTCGACCCGAAGCAGATCGATGCGTTGTTTGAGGTTTCGCCGGCTCCCTCCCTGCAAGCCTCTCCCTCGTCGGTGGGCGAGGGAGCGACAGCTCCGGGCGCCGCAACGATCTCGATCGACGAATTCGCAAAGATCGAGCTGCGCATCGCGCGCATCGTCAACGCCGAGCATGTCGGCAGTGCGGACAAGCTGCTCAAGCTCACGCTCGACATCGGGGAGACCGAGAACGGCGCGCCGCGTCATCGAGTCGTATTTGCGGGAATCAAATCGGCTTACAAGCCTGAGGACTTGATCGGACGCCTCACCCCCATGGTTGCGAACCTGGCGCCGCGAAAGATGAAGTTCGGAATCTCGGAAGGGATGGTGCTCGCCGCATCGGGCGACGGACCCGGCATCTACCTGCTCGCGCCTGACTCGGGCGCCACGCCCGGCATGCGCGTGAAGTAGGTGGTCAGCTCGCTCACGTTGGTCCTCGGCGCGATAGGCGCCTGGCTAGCGATCGGCGCGATCGGGCTCGCGCGCCCGCGCAATCTGCGCTTCGTCGGCCGCGTTCTGTTCAGCGCCAGCGCGCTTGTGGGGCTGGGACTTGCGCTCGTCGCGCTCATGTCGATCGGGAACGCCGTGCAGGGCCTGGTATTGCCGCTGGGCTTGCCCGATCTTCCGTTCCACTTGAGGCTCGACGCGCTGTCGTCGTTCTTCCTGCTGTTGCTGGGCGCAGCCTCCGCCGGCATCTCGATGTTCTCCGCCGGGTACTTCCGTCCAAGCGAAGGCGCGGCTCCAGGTCTCGTGAGCCTGCAATACCACACTTTTCTCGCCGCGATGGCGCTGGTGCTGATCGCCGACGACGCTTACGTCTTCATGGTCGCCTGGGAGACGATGGCGCTCGCGTCGTTCTTCCTTGTCACGACCGATCACCGGCTGCCCGAGATCCGCCGCGCGGGATTCCTGTATCTGCTGATCGCGCATCTCGGCGCGATCATGATCCTGCTCTGCTTCGGCGTGCTGCAAGGTGGCGACTACAGCTTCGACTCGATGCGCCTTGCGAACCGTTCCATCGCATGGAGCTCGGTCGCGTTCCTGCTCGCATTATTCGGCTTCGGAGCCAAGGCTGGCCTGCTGCCCCTGCACGTTTGGCTTCCCGAGGCGCATCCGGCAGCGCCCTCACCTGTGTCAGCGCTCATGAGCGGCGTCATGCTCAAGACGGCGATCTACGGACTGCTGCGCATAAGCTTCGATCTGCTCGGCTTCCAGCTCTGGTGGTGGGGTGTACTCGCGCTCGTGCTCGGGTTGCTCACCGCGCTCTTCGGCGTGCTCTTCGCCACCGTGCAGACCGACATGAAGCGGCTCCTCGCCTATTCGTCGATCGAGAACATCGGCATCATCGTCGCGGGAATCGGGCTGGCGATTCTCTTCAAGAGCTACGATAAGCCGCTGCTCGCCGCGATCGCGCTCACCGCGACGCTCTATCACGCGCTCAATCACGCGTTCTTCAAGAGCCTGCTCTTTCTCGCCACGGGATCGGTGTTGCACTCGACCAAGGAGCGCAGCCTTGGCAAGCTCGGTGGGCTGATCCATCGCATGCCGTGGGTGGCCTGGCTCGCGTTAGCGGGGACGCTCGCCTGCGCGGGTCTGCCGCCGCTCAACGGCTTTGTCTCCGAGTGGCTGCTTCTGCAGGCGTTCCTGTTCACGCCGACGCTGCCGCAATCGTTCGTGAACATGCTCGTTCCGCTCGCCGCAGCCGCGCTCGTGCTTGCCGCCGCGCTCGCCGCATACGTGATGGTCAAGTTCTACGGCGTGATCTTTCTTGGCCGGCCGCGCGAGCCAAACCTCGCGTACGCGCACGACGCCGGACGCTTCGAGCGCATCGCTCTCGTCTGGCTCGCCGCAGGATGTTTCGTGCTCGGGTTATTCCCGGTTCAGGTAATCGCGATGCTCGACGCGGTCAACGTGCTGCTGCTCGGTTCCCCGGTGACGCGGCCGGGCGTGAGCTGGTGGCTTCTCGCGCCCATCGACGCCGACCGCGCGAGCTACAGCCCCGCGATCGTACTCATCGCTACGGTTGCGGTGCTCTTGCTGACGATTCAGATCGTGCACCGGCAATATCACGGTCGATTGCGCAAGGGTCCCGTGTGGGACTGCGGCTTCCCGGCGCAGACGCCGCGCATGCAGGACACGGCGGAGGGCTTCGGGCAGCCGATCCGGCAGATCTTCGAGCAGTTCTTCCGCATCGAGCGCGTGCTGCCTACCCCCTTCGACGCCGAGCCGCGATATTTCGTCAAAGCCGAAGACCATTTCTGGTACTGGCTGTACATGCCGATCGCTCGTGCGGCGGAATGGGTGGCACGTCAAGTTGGCCGTCTCCAGCAGGGCCGCATCGCCGTATATCTCATGTACAGCTTCTTCACGCTGCTCGCGCTCCTCTACTTCGTACGATGAGCGCAACCGGATTCCTGTCGCAACTGCTGCAGCTCGTGGTCGCGCTGCTGCTCGCGCCGCTCCTGCTCGGCTGGGTGAACCAGTGCCGCGCGTGGCTTCAGAACAAGAGAGCACCCTCTCTTCTGCTTCCGTATTGGACGATCCGCAAGCTCTTCCACAAGGACGCGGTGGTCGCCGACAACGCCTCGGGCTTGTTTCGCGTCACGCCCTACGTCGTCTTTGCCGCGATGGCGCTCGCCGCCGCGATTGTTCCCTCGCTCGCGACCGATCTGCCCTTCGCGCACGCCGCCGACGCGATCGCGCTCGTGGGCCTATTCGCGCTGGCGCGCGTGTTCATCGCGCTCGCCGCCATGGATCTGGGCACCGCCTTCGGCAGCATCGGCGCGCGACGCGAGATGTTCGTCGGTTTCCTCGCCGAGCCGGCGCTTCTGATGGTGCTCTTCACCGCCTCCCTGATTTCCGGCGCTACCCTCTTGCCGACGATCGTCGAGACGCTTGCGCACCGCGACATCGCGATCTACCCGAGCCTCGCTTTCGCCGGCGTCGCGTTCACCATGGTGTCGCTCGCTGAGAATGCGCGCATTCCCGTCGACAATCCGGCGACGCACCTTGAGCTGACGATGATCCACGAGGCGATGATCCTCGAGTACTCCGCGCGGCACCTGGCGCTGATCGAGTGGGCTTCGGCCCTGAAGCTCTTCAACTACTCGTGCATCGGGCTCGCGCTCTTTCTTCCTTTCGGCATCGCCAAGGGCAGTTCGGACTGGGGCGCCATCCTTGTCGCCGTGCCGGTGCTCATCGGCAAGCTTGCCGTGGGCGGCTTTGCGCTGGCGCTGATCGAGACTCTCTTCGCCAAGATGCGGATCTTCCGCGCACCGGAATTCCTCGGCACCGCGTTCCTCCTCGCCGTGCTGGCAATGCTGGTCAATCTGCTGCTCGGGAGCTGAGATGAGCGCAGTCCCGTTCTGGGCGCAACTCATCAACCTCTTCGCCGCGGTGCTGCTGCTGCTCGCCTTCGCCATGCTCGCGCAGCGCCGGGTGCTCACGCTGATCGACCTCTTCGCTGCGCAGGGCTTCGCGCTCGCCTGCTCGACTGCGATCGTCGCCTACGCGACGCGGCAACCGCATCTGTTCTGGTCCGCGGGCCTAACGCTGGTGCTCAAGGTGATTCTGCTGCCGTGGCTGTTGCACCGGCTGATCCGGCAGCTCGACGTGCGCTGGGACGTCGAGGGGCTCATCAACATTCCGACGACCATGCTGATCGGGATCGTGCTGGTCGTGTTCGCCTTCAACCTCGCTCTACCGATCGCGCAGCTCGCGAGCACCGTCACCCGCGCGACGCTCGGCATCGCGATGGCGAGCGTGATGCTGTCCTTCCTGATGATGATCACCCGACGCAAGGCGATACCGCAGGTCATCGGCTTCCTGTCGATGGAGAACGGGCTTTTCTTCGCGGCGACCAGCGCCACCTACGGCATGCCGATGGTGGTCGAGCTGGGCATCGCGCTCGACGTTCTGGTCGCGATGCTGATCCTCGGAGTTTTCTTCTTCCAGATCCGCGAGCAGTTCGACAGCCTCGATCTGAAGCATCTGGAGAAGTTGAAGGAGCACGAATGACACGTTCGGGCGCTCCCCAGAAGGAAGACGCGGCGTGACCGAGATCGTCGCCATACTCGGACTCCCACTCGCCGGAGCGCTTGCGCTGGCGCTGGTCGGCGAGCGCCGCTTCGCGCCAGTCATCAACGTCGGCGTGAGCCTTCTCACCTGGCTTGCATCGATCGCGCTGACCGCGCGAGTGATCATCGACGGATCAATCCTCGCGCTCGGCAAGCTCTTCTTCGTCGACCCGTTCAACGTCTTCCTGGTTGCGCTCACCGCCTTCGTCGGCTTCACGACGGCGATCTTCTCGCGGCCTTACATGCGCATCGAGCGCGAGCACGGCCGCGTCACCGCCGCGCGGCTTCGCCTCTATCACAGCATGTATCAGCTCTTCAATTTCACCATGCTGCTGGCGCTGCTGACCAACAACATGGGGATTCTCTGGGTCGCGCTGGAGGCGGCTACGCTGACCACCGTGCTGCTCGTCTCGCTCTATCGCACGCCCGCGAGCCTCGAAGCCGCCTGGAAGTATTTCATCCTCTGCGGCGTAGGCATCGCGCAGGCGCTCTTCGGCACGATCCTGCTCTACTTCGCCGCCGAAAAAGTGCTCGGCGTGGAAGGCGGCGCACTGCTGTGGACCGAGCTGAACAGCGTTAAGAGTCAGCTCGAACCCACCGTTCTTTCGCTCGCCTTCGTTTTCCTGCTCGTGGGTTACGGCACCAAGGTCGGGCTCGTACCGCTGCACAACTGGCTGCCTGACGCGCACGCCGAAGGTCCGACGCCGGTGTCCGCCGTGCTTTCGGGACTGCTTCTCAACGTCGCGCTGTACGCGGTCATCCGCAGCAAGGTGCTCGTCGAGGGCGCACTCCAGACTTCGTTTGCGAAAGGGCTGCTGATGGGCTTCGGCCTACTC
>DATKJP010000275.1:0-3477 GCA_035543635.1 Casimicrobiaceae bacterium | reverse complement strand
TTCTTGCTTCGCTCGAAGAGATCACGGATCTGCGGCAGGAGCGAGATGCGCTCGGCCTCGATCAGGACGCGCATGAAGTTGCGCGCTTCGGCATTGAGGCGATCACCGCAAATTGACAGGAACAGCGATTCGCGCGCGGCCGCGTCGAGTTGCGGCGAGGAGAGAGCATCGGCCATCTTCGGATCCACGACGACGGCGGCCGCGAAGCGCAACATCTCCGACCACTGCGCAAGCGCGTTCTCGCCGCTCGCGATCTCGAAGGCGGCTTCGGCGTACGGACGCGCGATGGTGGTCAGCTCGGCCATGATCCCTGCGTCACAGCTGCCGCTCGATGTCGCGCAGCAGATCGGCGTGCGCCTTCGCGTCGACTTCGCGCTTCAGGATCTTCGAGGCGCCCGCGACGGCCAGGTCCGCGACCTGGTTGCGCAGCTGCTCCTTCGCGCGCGCGACTTCCTGTTCGATCTCGGCCTTTGCCGCCGCGATGATGCGCTCGCCCTCGGTCTTTGCCTCCGACTTGGCCGCTTCGATCGTTTCGAGCTTGAACTTCTCGCCGACCGCGACGATTTCCGCAGCCTTGCCCTTGGCTTCTGCGAGTATGTCGGCGACGCGTTTCTCGGCGTTAGCGAGGTTCTTGCGGCCCTCCTCGCCCGCCGCGAGGCCGTCGGCGATCTGTTTCTGCCGCGTTTCGACGGCACGCATCAGGTGCGGCCAGACGAACTTCGCGGTGAACCAGATGAACGCGAAGAACGCCAATGCCTGCATGATCAGCGTCAGATTGATGTTCATGATCGCCCTCGAGATGTTGCCCCGGACTTTCGCGTTCGCGCCTATTTGAACTGCGGCAGGATCAGCGGATTGCCGAACGCGAACAGCATCGCCAGGCCAACGCCGATGATGAATGACGCGTCGATCAGGCCGAGGAGCAGGAACACCTTCGCCTGCAGCTGCGGAATGAGCTCGGGCTGGCGCGCGGCACCTTCGAGGAAGCGCGAGCACATGATGCCGACACCCACACACGCGCCGAGCGCGCCCAGGCCGATGATGAGGCCGATGCCCACGCCGGTGTAGGCCTGAATCATCGCAATCAGTTGCAGCTTCGGATCCATTCGGTTTCCTTTCTTTGAAGCGGGTACGTTGTTTTGCCTGCCGTTGATGAGATCGACGCTAGTGTTGCTCGTGCGCCATCGCGATGTAGACGATGGTCAGCATCATGAAGATATACGCCTGCAGCACGACGATCAGGATATGGAAGATCGCCCAGCCCAGGTTCAGAAGGCCGCCGAAGACGACGCCGGCGACACCGGTCGCGGCGAAGAGACCGAGCAGCAGGAAGATGATTTCGCCGGCGTACATGTTCCCGTAGAGCCGCAGCGAGTGCGAAAGCGGCTTCGAGACGTATTCGACGGCGTTGAACAGCAGGTTGGCGGGCCACAGGAGCGGGTTCGAACCGAACGGCGAGCAGAAGAGCTCGTGGATCCAGCCGCCAAGCCCCTTGATCTTGATGCTGTAGAAGATCATCAGCCCGAAGACGGACAGCGCCAGCGCGAACGTCGTGTTGACGTCGGCGGTCGGCACGAAGCGATATTCCTCCATCCCGATTGCGCGCAGCCCGCCCGCCACCCAGTCGACCGGGAGGAAGTCCATCGCGTTCAAGAACAGCACCAGCACAAACGTCGTGAGCGCGAGGGGCGCGATGAACTTGCTGGGGCCGTTGTAGATGCCCTTCACCTGGTCCTGCACGAAATCGAACAGCAGCTCGACGAACGCCTGCCGCTTCGACGGTACGCCGGTGGTGGCCTTGCGCACGACGAGCCATAGAAAGCCGAACGTCAGGACGCCGATCACGACTGTAGTGACGATGGTGTCGACGTTGACGTTCCAGAACCCGGCGCCCTCACCCGGCTTCTGGAAGAACGTAAGGTGATGCTGGATGTACTCGGTGGGGGAATCGAAATGGACGGCCATGTCTTTCTTCGCTTCGTCGAATCAGTCGCGAACCAGCAGCGCAACGCGGAACAGCAGCACCGTGATGAGGAATGCGGCGAAGAAGGCCGGCAGCGTGACGCTCTTGTACGTCGTCAGCACCAGCCACAGCGCGCCGATGATCACCACCAGCTTGCTTGCCTCGGCGCGGAAGAGGGCGACGATCGTCGCGCCCGCGGTCGCCGGCTTCGACAGGCCGAGGACGAACGCATAGACGACGCACGCCGCCAGATTGACAACGCCGCCCAGGATCGCCGACAGCGCGCCGTTCGTCCCGGCGAGCGCGTACGACCCCGCGGCGATGAGCAACGTCGCAAGCGCCTGCCACTTGAGCACCGAGCGAAAGGGCCTGCTCGCAAGCGGCGGCACCACGTGATCCCTCCCAACGACCGCCTTCGCCCCGGCCGATAAAATGCCCGCGGACGGTGCGAAGCAAACCGTTAGATTTTAGCGTGTTTTCCGGCACTTCTGCAATGAAGTGTTGCAGCGCAATGGCGCTCGTGCGCCGACTGTCAAGGCGCGTCGCTGACCTTCGAGCTAAAGCGCTTTCCTCTAGCCGCCGGACAACGCGGCGACAATCATGACGTCGTGTCCGACGGGCACCGGCGCCAAGAGATCGCGCGCGAGCGTCGCGCCGACAAAGAGCTTGATGTGCGGCCGAACGCTGCCCTGCTCGTCGATCATGCGGAAGCGGATTCCGGGATAGCGCCGATCGAGCGCCGCGAGCACGCCGCCGATCGTGGGCGGCACCTCGGGCGCGAGCACCGGGACTGCGACATCTACTTCCGCCGCACTGGTGTACGAGCGGAGCGGAGACGGAACCCGTACGCGGACGACGGCGCCCGCTTCGTTGCTGGTGCGCGCCATGGTGAGCCTTTGCTTACGCCACCTCAATCGCCTGCACGTGCGGCAGGTGTCGCGCGAGGCACCGAAAGCTTCGCCCTTCGTCGCGGCTTCCCCAGATCTCTCCCGATGTCGTCCCGAAGTAGAGGCCCGCGGGTTCGCGCTGGTCGGACGTCATCGCTTGCCGCTTCACCGTCCACCATCCTTGCGACTTCGGCAGCCCCTGATCCTGCCGCTTCCACGTCTTGCCGCCGTCGCGCGTGCGATAGACCGCGGGCCGGCCCCCCGGCGACGTCCGCGGCCACACGCTCGAGCCATCCATCGGAAATACCCATGCGGTTTCGGGATCGCGTGGATGCATCACCATGGGAAAGCCGATCGCGCCGACATTCTTCGGCATGCCGGCGCCGATGTCCTGCCAGACGTCGCCCGGGCGATCGAGCCGATAGATTCCCGTGTGATTCTGCTGGTACAGCCGATCAGGCTCCCCTGACGCGAGACGCACGCAGTGGGGATCGTGCCCGAACAGCGGATCGGGGTCGGGAAGAAAGTCCGCCCTCACCCCGCGGTTGAGCGGCTTCCAGTCGGTGCCACCATCGACGGACTCGAACACGCCGCCGCTCGACATGCCGATGTACAGATGCTTCGGAT
>DATKJP010000274.1:0-5914 GCA_035543635.1 Casimicrobiaceae bacterium | reverse complement strand
CAACAAGACAGCGACAGCGCGCGCGAGGGTCATCGACGCTAGGCAGCGGTGGATTTGTACTTGGCAAGATGCCGCGTCGGAAGCGCCAGCGCATCGCGCCTGAAGGGATCGCCCAGCTCGCGCGTGACCATCATCTCGAGCACCGTCGTTTTGCCTTCCGTTTGCGCCTTCGCCGCAGCGCGAAGCGCCGGGCCGACGTCGGAGAGCTTGTCGATGCGATGGCCTTCCGCGCCCATCGCCTTCGCCACTGCCGCCCATGAAGGCTGCCGGTCGAGATTCACCCCGACGAAGCGCCGCGCATAGAAATCGACATGGTTTTTCTTCTCGGCGCCCCACTGGCCGTTGTTGAACACGACCGCAGTCACGGGGATCTCTTCACGCACGCAGGTCTGCAATTCGCCGAAGCTCATCCCCCAGGCGCCGTCGCCGACGTACGCGATCGCGGGCCTGTCCGGCGCCGCGGCCTTGGCGCCCACGATGGTCGGAAAAGCGTAGCCGCAGTTGCCGAAGCTCATCGCCGCGAACATCGATCGCGACATCTGGAAGCGAAGATACGAATTCGCCACCGAGCAGATGTTGCCGATATCGGTGGAGACCATGGCACGTTCCGGCATCGCGCGCTCCAGCTCACGGAGCATCTGGCGCGGATGCATTCCGCCCGAGTCCTTCGCGACTTCAAGCGACCAGACGTCGGTCTCGTGCGTCCATGTCTCGAGCTGCTTCTCCCAGGCGGCTCTTTCCTTCTTCACCGTCGCAAGGCGCGACTCGGCGTTGGCACGGCAGGCGAGCGAACGTTTGGCGAGGCGTTCGGCGAGTGCGATTGCCGCAGCTTTCACGTCGCCGCAGATGCCGACCGCGATCGGCTTCACCAGTCCCAGCATCTTCGCGTCCGCATCGACCTGGATGATCTTCGCCTGCGCCGGCCAGTAGTCGATGCCGTGCTGGGGCAGCGTCCCGAAGGGCCCGAGTCGCGTGCCGAGCGCGAGCACGACGTCGGCGCGCGCGATCAGCTTCATCGCCGCCTTGGACCCCTGATAACCGAGCGGCCCGCACCACAACGGATGGCTTGCCGGAAACGAGTCGTTGTGCAGGTAGGAGTTGCACACAGGCGCCTGCAGCAGCTCCGACAGACGCACCGCTTCGCTTGAAGCGTCGGCCATGATCACGCCGCCGCCGGAAATGATCACCGGAAACTGCGCCCTGGCGAGGATCTCCGCCGCCTGGTCGAGACTCTTCTCGCCACCGGCACCACGCTCGATCGCGAGCGGGCGCAGAATCTCGCATTCGATGTCGCCGTAGAAGAAGTCGCGCGGAATGTTGAGCTGTGTCGGGCCCATCTCGAGCTGCGCGCGGTCGAAGGCGCGCGCCGTGAGCTCCGCCATCCGTGCCTTGTTCCCGACGTGCGCCTGGTACTTGGTGATCTTCGAGAAGATCGTGAGTTGCTCGGTTTCCTGGAACCCGCCGAGACCCAGCGTCGCCGAGCCGGTCTCCGGCGTGACGACGACCACCGGCGAATGCGCCCAGTACGCTGCGGCGGTCGACGTTACGAAATTCGTGACGCCAGGACCATTCTGCGCGATGCACACTCCGTGCCGCCCGGAGGCGCGCGCGTAGCCGTCGGCCATGTGTCCGGCGCCCTGCTCGTGCGCGACCGAGATGAAGCGGATGCCGGCCAGAGGAAATAGGTCGAGCGCGTCCATGTACGCCGACCCGACGATGCCGAACACGTTCTTCACGCCCTGCGCGACGAGGGTTTCGACGAAAGCCTCGGAAGGCGTCATCTTCTGCTTGCCTGTCACCGCGATGCGCGCGACCTTGGCGGACCGGGCGGGTTTTCCATAGTCGTTCATAGCAAATCGTAGCGTCTTGGGTCTGACCCCGGTTTACATCACGGCTTCGGGCGCGGCGTATTTGTAGCCGAGCGCCTCGGCAACTGCCTTGTGGGTGATGCGTCCCGCGGCGACGTTGAGCCCGTTCTTTAGATGCGGATCATCGGTAAGCGCACGCTTCCAGCCCTTGGTGGCGAGCGCGAGCACGAATGGCAGCGTCGCATTGTTGAGCGCGAAGGTCGAGGTGCGCGGGACCGCGCCGGGCATATTGGCCACGCAATAGTGCGTGACACCGTCGACGACGTAGACCGGGTCGGCGTGCGTCGTCGGACGCGAAGTCTCGAAGCAACCGCCTTGATCGATCGCAACGTCGACCACCACCGAACCAGGCTTCATCTTCGACACCAGCTCTCGGGAGACGAGCTTCGGCGCCGAGGCGCCCGGAATGAGCACGCCGCCGATGACGAGATCGGCCGACGTGACATGGCGCTCGATCGCGTCGCGCGTCGAATAGATCGTGTTGAGCGGACGGCCGAACTGGCGCCACAGCGCGCGCAGCACATCGACGCTGCGATCGAGCACGAAGACGTCGGCACCCATCCCGATTGCGATGTCGCACGCGTGCGATCCGACCACGCCGCCGCCGAGAATCACGACCTTGGCTGGCGCGACTCCGGGGACGCCGCCGAGCAGCACACCCAATCCGCCGTGCGGCTTCTCGAGGTAATACGCGCCCGCCTGCACCGACATGCGACCGGCCACTTCGCTCATCGGCGCAAGCAGCGGCAATCCGCCGGAGGGCGAGGTCACCGTCTCGTAGGCGATGCAGATCGCTTTGCTTTCGACGAGATCCTTCGCCTGCTCCGGATCAGGCGCCAGATGGAGATAAGTGAACAGGACCTGGCCTTCGCGCAGCATTCGCCGCTCGACCGCCTGCGGCTCCTTCACCTTGACGATCAACTCCGCCGCCGCGAACACTTCTGCGGCAGTGCCGGCTATCTTGGCGCCGGCCTTGACATAGGCGTCGTCGTCGACCCCGATGCCCTGTCCGGCATTGTGCTCGACCACCACCGCGTGCTCGTGCGCCGTCAGCTCGCGCACGCTGCCGGGCGTGAGCCCGACCCGGTTCTCGAGTACCTTGATTTCCTTCGGCACGCCGATGCGCATCGATGATCCCCGTAAGCGAGCCATCATAGTACACTTGGCAGATGGCGGTCAGCCGCCATCCCGCCGCTGTACGAGGAGATCCCGATGGACCATGCCGAAACCACGCTGCGCGACCGCCCGCAGACGAGAGCGCTCTCGCTCGACGAATACTGGATGCCTTTCACGCCGAACCGCGACTTCAAGTCCGACCCCAAGATGGTCGTGCGCGCGGAAGGGATGTTCTACTGGAACGATCACGGCGAAAAACTGATCGACGCTTGCTCCGGGATGTTCTGCGTGAACGCAGGGCACGCCCGCAAGGAGATCGCCGACGCGGTGTACCGGCAGCTCTCGGAGCTCGACTTCATCGCGCCGTTCCTGCGCGGGCATCCGAAGAGCTTCGAGCTGGCGCAGCGCGTGGCCGAGCTGATGCCCGGAAATCTGAACCGGATCTTCTTCACCAATTCCGGTTCCGAGTCGGTCGACACGGCGATGAAGGTCGCGCTGGCCTACCACCAGGCGCGCGGCCAGGCTGGGCGCAACATGTTCGTCTCCCGCGAGCGCGCCTACCACGGCGTGAACTTCGGTGGCGTGTCGCTCTCGGGGATGGTCAACAACCGGCGCAAGTTCGGTCCGAGCCTTCCCGGTATCGCGCACATGCGCCACACGCATCTCAAGGAGAATGCTTTCACGCCGGGCGAAGGCGCGCACGGCGTCGAGCTCGCCGAGGACCTGCAGCGCTTCGTCGCGCTCTACGGTGCGGAGAACATCGCCGCCTGCTTCGTCGAGCCGATCGCCGGCTCCACCGGTTGTCTCGTTCCGCCGCGCGGGTATCTGAAACGTTTACGCGACATCTGCGACCAGCACGGAATACTGCTGGTCTTCGATGAAGTGATCTGCGGCTTCGGACGCACGGGGAGGGCCTTCGCGGCGCAGAGCTTCGGCGTCACGCCGGACCTCATCACCATGGCCAAGGGGCTCACCAACGGAGCGCAGCCGATGGGCGCGGTCGCCGTGAGCGAGCGCATCCACGATGCGATCTTCGGCGCCGCTCAGGAAGGCGCGATCGAGTTCTTCCACGGCTACACCTACTCCGCGCATCCGGCCGCCTGCGCCGCGGGCCTCGCCACGCTCGATATCTACAAGAAGGAAAGTCTCTTCGAGCGCGGCGCGGAGATGTCGCCGTATTTTCTCGAAGGCTTGTGGTCGTTGCGCGATCTGCCAGCGGTGGCGGATCTGCGCGGCTACGGCATGTTCGGCGCCATCGATTTGCATCCCGCGGGCGGCCCAGGCGCACGCGGGCATCGTTTCCAGAAGCAGCTTTTCGACAATGGGCTGCATCTCAAGACGACCGGCGACGCGGCGATCGTTGCGCCGCCGCTCATCGCAGAGAGACAGCACATCGACCAGATTGTCGACATCCTGCGCAAGACGCTCGCGACGGTTTAGATCGCGAGCGAGTCACTTTGGAGGGGACCATGAAACACATGCTCAGAGCAATGACTTTGGCGGCGTTCGCATTGGCCGCCGCATCGGCGTGGGCGCAGAAGACCGTCACCTTCGCTTATCAGGACATGATGAATCCATGGCGTTATGTGCAGCAGACCGGAGAGCTGGAGAAGGCGACCGGATTCAAGATCAACTGGCGGCAGTTCGGCGGCGGCGGCGACGTGATCCGCGCCATGGCCTCGGGCGACGTGCAGCTCGGCGAAGTCGGATCGACAGGTGTCGCGACCGCGATCAGCCAGGGGATGGACGTCGATCTGTTCTGGATTCTCGAAGACATCGCTGCGGCCGAAGCGCTCGTCGTGCGCAACGGCAGCGGCGTCAACACGATCGCCGATCTGAAGGGCAAGAAGGTCGGCACGCCGTTCGTATCGACGTCGCACTTCCAGCTGCTCTATGCGATGCAGCAAGCGGGGCTCAAGCCCGGTGACGTGCAGGTGCTCAACATGCGGCCGCCGGAAATCGCCGCCGCATGGGGCCGCGGCGACATCGACGCGACCTTCATCTGGGATCCGGTGCTCTCGACCGTGAAGAAGAACGGCAAGGTGCTGATGACCTCGGGCGACATCTGCAAGAAGGGCGCTTGCACCTTCGATGGGCTCATCGTCACCAAGAAGTTCGCCAAGGAAAACCCGGAGTTCATGGTCGCACTGGTGAAAGCGATCTCGAAAGCGGACGCGGACTATCGCGGCAATCCGAAGACCTGGACGAGCGACAAGGCGAAGGTCGACGCCGTCGCGAAGTGGTCTGGCGGCAAGCCTGAAGAGGTTGCGGACGCGATGGCGCTCTACGGCTTCCCGAGCCTGCAGGATCAGGCGTCTGCGACCTGGCTCGGCGGCGGTGCCAACGGCGCCGCGGCGAAAGCGCTCGCGCAGCAGGCCAACTTCCTCAAGGACCAGGGCCGTCTCACTTCGGTCGCGCCCGACTTCGGCAAGAACGTCACCACCGAGTGGGTGACGAAGGCAATGAAGTAGCGTAATCGCTCGAAGTAGAATCAAGTCAGCGGCGGCGCATTGCGCTCGACAAGCTCAAGCTGGTCGGGCTCGAGGAGTTCGCCGAGCGCGCTATCTACGAGCTGTCGGGCGGCATGCAGCAGCGCGTCGGCATCGCCCGCGCACTCGCCTCCGACCCGGAGCTCATGCTGATGGACGAGCCGCTCGGCGCGCTCGACGCGCTCACGCGCGAATCGATCCAGGAGCTGATCCTCGACGTCTGGCACACGACCGGCAAGATGATGTTCTTCATCACGCACTCGGTCGAGGAAGCGCTCTTTCTCGCCACGCATCTGGTGGTGATGACGCCGCGCCCCGGACGCATCTCGCATGAGTACCGCCTCGACTTCGGTCGCCGCTTCATCGCGAGCCGCAACGCTCGCGCCGTCAAGTCGGCGCCGGATTTCATCCGGGTGCGCGAGGAAGTGCTCGCAGTCATCC
>DATKJP010000273.1:0-1904 GCA_035543635.1 Casimicrobiaceae bacterium | reverse complement strand
CCGGTGCCGAAACGTCGCGTGTCAAGCAATTCGAGATTCTGTCGTATGGCGGTTCGGAATGCCGGCTTTCCGCCGCCGACGATCACCGGATGGAGAAACAGGTGACATTCGTCGACGAGATCGGATTCGAGCGCAAGTGCTGCCAGTTCGGCGCCGCCAATGAAGATGTCGTGCGCCGATTCGCGCTTGAGTTTCCGAGTTGCCTCGGGATCGAACTCCCGCTCGACACGCGCGATGCGTGTCGGAGCGCGTGTCAGCGTTCGTGAGAAGACGATCTGCTCGGCCTTCTGCCAGACCCGTGCGAAGTCGCGGTGTTCGGGCGGATAGCCCTCCAGCGGCCCATCCCAGTGCGCCATCGTCTCATAGAGTCGCCGCCCAAGGAGATGGGTTCCGATCGGCCGCATTAACTCAGTGATGAAATCGAATACTTGATCCGGATTGCCCCAATCGAAGGCGCCGGTTTTGTCCTCGATGTAACCGTCGAGTGACGCATTGGTGATGTAGATTAACTTCGACATACGAGAGAACCGTACTACACTTCGCCCATGTCGATGGGCAAACGAAAACGCGACCGACAGCCGGCGATGTGGGTGACGGCGACGAACTTGCCGACGGCCGCGAGTCATCCCTTCTATCGTCGGTTGAATCAGCTGCTGCGAGAGCACGGCTTCGACGCCTTCGTCGAAGCGCAATGTGCCGGCTTCTACGCCGCCACGATGGGCCGCCCCAGCTTGCCCCCCGGGATCTATTTCCGACTGCTGCTGATTGGCTACTTCGAAGGCATCGACTCCGAGCGCGGGATCGCCTGGCGCGCTGCCGATTCGTTTGCGCTGCGCGACTTTCTCGGCCTGGTGCTGCCGGAGGCGCCGCCCGATCACTCGACGGTCTCTCGTACGCGTCGCCTGATCGATCTTGAGACGCACGAGGCGGTCTTCACCTGGATGCTGCAGTGCCTTGCGGACGCGGGCCTGGTGAATGGCAAGACTGTGGGCGTCGACGCGACGACGCTGGAGGCGAATGCGGCGCTGCGCAGCATCGTGCGGCGCGACACCGGTGAGAGCTATCAGGACTTCCTGACGAAGCTCGCGCAGGCGTCGGGCATCGAGACGCCGACGCGCGCTGATCTGGCGCGGATGGATCGGAAGCGGAAGAACAAGGGCTCGAACGACGATTGGACCCATCCGCACGATCCCGACGCGAAGATCACCAAGATGAAGGACGGACGCACTTGGCGCACAAAGCCGAGCATGCGGTCGATCTCGAGACGGGCGCGATCGTCGGCGTCACCTGCAAGATGCCGATGAGGGAGACACGACGACGAGCCGCGAGACACTGATTGAAGCGGCCGAGCAGGTCGAGGCGGTACAGCCCGACGGAAACGGTATCGAAGAAGTCGTCGGCGACAAGGGCTATCACAGCAATCAGTCGCTCGTCGATCTCGAAGCCGTGGGCGTCCGCAGCTACATCTCGGAACCCGATCGCGGACGACGGAACTGGAAGAACCATTCCGAGGCGCGCGCTGCGGTGTACCGCAATCGTCGGCGCATTCGCAGCGCACGCGGCCTGCGTCTGCTGCGGCTTCGCGGTGAGCGCCTGGAACGACCCTTCGCGCATCTCTACGAGACCGGCGGGATGCGCCGTGTGCACCTGCGCGGCCACGCGAACATCCGCAAGCGGTTGCTGATCCACGCGGGCGGCTTCAATCTCGGGCTCCTCTTGCGTCAACTGATCGGCGTCGGCACGCCGCGCGGGCTGCAGGGGCGGCTCATCGCCGTGCTCGCGACGCTTCTGGCGCTGAGTCGCGACCTCTGGAAGCGTGTGACGCCTCATCGCGACCTCGGACGACGCATCTCACCGCTCGAGGCGCCACGCGATCGCGGAATCCCCGTCGTGCACATCGGCGC
>DATKJP010000272.1:0-6238 GCA_035543635.1 Casimicrobiaceae bacterium | reverse complement strand
CAGCGCTACGTACCACTCGCGTTCGCCGCAGGCGACGGGATAGCGGCCACCGAAATACGCGGCCGCGTTGTCTGCGTGATTGACGAAGCTCGCCTCCAGCGCCGCTTTCCAATCTCCGCAATCTCCGGCGACGGTGCGCGGCACGCCGCGCAGTGCGACGCTCCCGAGCTCGGGCTCGGCGTGGATGTCCACTGCGTCGCCGTCCGCGTTCGGCGCGAACACAAAGCGCACGCTCTTGAAGTTGATGAGCAGCGCGTCGGGGCCGACGTTGTACGGTTTGAGCGGTTCGCCGTCGAAGGCACCCGGATCGTGCGCCGCAAGAGCGAAATAGCTGCGGTCGAGCACGAGATCGCCACGAATCGTCTTGAGTCCCGTTGCGCGCAGCGCCGCAACGAGCGCCTGGAACTGCTCGATGGTGATCTTCGGATCGCCGTAGCCCTTGAGCAACAGATCGCCCTCGAGCACGCCATCGATGACTGGGCCGCCGGCATACGCCTCGGTGCGCCAGCGGTAATCGGGACCGAGCAGTTCGAGCGCGGCGAAGGTGGTCACCAGCTTCATCGTGGAAGCAGGGTTCATCGGCCGCGCCGGTTGCTGCGAGAAAACAGGACGCGCCGCACCGATCTCCTGCACCCAGGCGCCGACAGCAGAGATGGGAATCTGAGCGGCGAAAAAAGCGCGGGAGACTTCCGGCGGCAGGGCCGCGAAGGCGCTGCCCGCCAGGAGCCACGCCGAGACGGCGAGAACGGCGTTGAGCCAGCGAAGGGCCATCAGACCTTGCTCGATGCTCGCACTAACAACAATTATACCGGCGTCATCGTCCGCACCTCGCGAGGAAGAACAGACGTTGACAGCCTGTTCACTCTCGAATTACAAAGCGACATCGAGCCATGGTCGCAGCAATCGCAGGCATCGGCGGAGTCGAAGCAAGGTACTCCAACAGCGCGATCGCGCTGCATTGGCTGACGGCGTTTCTTATCCTCGCCAATCTGCTGCTGGGGCTGTCGATGGTTCCGCTGGCGATCACGCCTCGCAAGCTGCAGTGGTACCAGTGGCACAAGTGGATCGGGATCACCGTGTTCCTGCTCACATGCTTGCGTCTCGGCTGGCGTTGGCTCAATCCGGCGCCTGCTCCAGTGGCGATGCCCGGGTGGCAGCGGCGCGCCGCGGCGTGGTCGCACGTGCTGCTTTACATTTTGTTACTTATGATCCCGATCTCGGGCTGGCTTTACAGCTCGTCGACCGGCGTGCAGGTGGTCTATCTGGGCCTCGTTCCTCTGCCCGATCTGGTAGCCAATGACAAGGCGCTCGCGCACATCCTGCAGGGCGTGCACATAGGGTTGAACTTCCTTCTCTTCGTTCTGGTCTGTGTGCACAGCGCGGCGGCGTTGAAACATCACTACGTTGACCGCGACCCCGCGCTGAAGCGCATGCTCCCGGGAGCGAGACCGAAATGAAAGTACTGCGTTCCTTCATTCCATCGCTGGCGATGCTGCTGCTCGCCGCGGGGCAGTCGGGTGCGCAGGGACTGCTCATCGACAAGAGCGAGATCCGCTTCGTTTCGAAGCAGATGGGGGTCAACGTCGAGGGCCGCTTCCGCAAGTGGAAGGCCAACGTCGTCTTCCTGCCGAAGGATCTGGCGAAGTCGAAGGCCGAGTTCGAGATCGATCTCGGCAGCATCGATCTCGCGAGCGACGAATCGGAGACCGAAATCAAGAGCTCGAACTGGTTCGACACTGCGAAGTTTCCGGTCGCGCGCTTCGCGTCGACCTCGTTCAGGAGCGTGGGATCCGACAAATATGAAGTGATGGGCAAGCTCACCATGAAGGGCATCACCCGCGAGGTGGTGATACCGATCGCGCTCAAGAAGGATGCGAACGGGAACAGCGTTGCCGAGGGCAGCTTCCCGCTCAAGCGCACGGATTACAAAGTTGGCGAAGGCATGTGGTCCGACACCGACATGGTGGCCGACGACGTGCTGGTGCGAATTCGAATGGTGCTGCCTCGGGTGGCATAGGCTTGCTCCAGCTTCACGGTTTCGACGGGGAGAGGAACCATGCGTTTGCGTCTGATCATCGCCGCCGTCGCGTGCGCGCTCGCGGGGCCTGCTTTCGGCCAAGAGAGCTATCGCATCGATCCGCTGCACACGGCGACCACTTTTTCGGTGAGCCATCTCGGGATATCCATGCAGCGGGGAAGCTTCGGGCGGACGACCGGGACCGTGATGCTGGACCGCGCCGCCGGGAAGGGTTCGGTCGATGTCTCGATCGATGCCTCGACGGTGAACTCCGGGAGTCCGCCGCGCGAAACGCTGCTCAAGGGCGAGGATTATTTCAACGTCGCTCAGTTTCCGACCATCACGTTCAAGTCCACGAGGCTCAGGTTCGACGGCGACGCCATCGTGAGCTGCGACGGCGAGTTGACAATGCGCGGCGTGACGAGACCAGTCGTTCTCTCGGTCACGAGCTTCAAATGCGCGATCCATCCTTCGACGAAAACGCCGGTGTGCGGCGCCGAGATTACGGCCAGCGTGAAGCGCTCGGAATTCGGGATGGTCAAGAATGCAGCATCGACTGGCGACGACGTGAATATCGTCATCGCGGTCGAGGCGATCCGGCAACAGCAACAGGACGTGAAATGATCAATGGCAAAGGAGACATCATGATCAAGCAATTTGTCGCTGCCGCCGCTGCGGCCATAGTCGCGATCGGCGCCTCGGCGCAGGAAACATACAACATCGACCCCGTGCACTCGCAGCCGAGCTTCGAAGTGCAGCACATGGGCTTCTCGATTCAGCGCGGATCGTTCATGAAGTCGACCGGCAAGGTCACGATCGATCGCGCGGCGAAGAAGGGGTCGATCGACGTCACCATCGACGCGACGTCGATCAGGACCATCGACCCGAGGCTCGACACGCATGTCAAGAGCCCGGACTTCTTCAACGTCGAGAAGTATCCCACCATCAGCTTCAAGTCGACGGATCTCGTCTTCGACGGCGACCGCGTCGTGGAGGTCAACGGCGAGCTGACGCTGCTCGGAATCACCAAACCCGTCGTGCTCAAGGTCACGAACGAGCGCTGCGGCGAGCATCCTATAAACAAGAAGCCGATGTGTGGCGCCGAAGCAACCACGACGGTCAAACGCTCGGAGTGGGGCATGAAGTACGGGTTGCCGAGAGCGGTCGGCGACGACGTGCGCATCGTCATTCCAATCGAGGCGTACCAGGAGCAGGCGGGCTGACCGGGTTAGTTGCTTGAGGCCGGAGTGATCCGCGCTGCGTTCGCGGCGGGTTTGCTGCTTGCCGGGGTCGGGGAAGTCGCGGCGGCGCCCGAGATGTTCCAGGTCGAGCCGGAAGCCTCATCAGCCCAGTTCGCGGTCACCCACTTCGGCGTCTTCACGCAGCACGGGCGCTTCGGCGGCACTCAGGGCACGATCGTTCTCGACGCCGAGCAGCGAAGCGGCAGCATCGACCTCGTGATCGACGCCACCTCGATCAACACCGGCTGGCACGCGCGCGACGCATGGCTGCGGGGCGAAGAGATGTTCGACGTCGCGCACTACCCTGTGGTGCAGTTTCGCTCGACGAAGCTCGTCTTCGATCAGGCGCGGCTCACCGGGATCGCCGGCCTGCTCACCCTCCACGGGGTCACGCGCCCGATCGAGCTCAAGGTCGAGCGGATTGAATGCGGTGGCGAAACCGGTAAGGGCAGGGACTGCGGCGCTGGCGCGGTGTCGACTATCAGGCGCTCGCAGTTCGGCATGGACTATGCGCTGGGTTTGGTGAGCGACGAGGTCGAGCTGTCGCTACAGATTACGGCGCGCTGGCGCCCGCAGTAGAGCGCGGGCTCGCTTCAGCGAAGCCGGGCTCGAAAGCGATCGGTTGCGGCGACGAGCTCGCGCGCGATTCCGGGCTCGCGCGCGGAATGGCCCGCATCGGGCACGACGATGTATTCCGCTTCGGGCCAGGCGCGGTGCAGCTCGTCGGCAGTCAGCATCGGGCACACGGCATCGTAGCGTCCCTGAATGATGACGCTCGGAATGCGACGTATCCCGTCGACGCCGCCGATGAGCGCGCCGTCGGGCAGAAAGAGCTTGTGCACGAAGTAGTGCGCCTCGATGCGCGCGATCGCGAGCGCCACCGCGTCCTCGTCGAAGTGCGCGATCAGGTCCGGATCGGGCAGCAGCGTCGAGCACGAGCTTTCGTAGCGGCTCCATGCATGCGCAGCGGGCATGTGTACCGAAGCGTCGGGATGCGTAAGGCGCCGGTAATAGCTCGCAAGGAGATCGTTCCGCTCGCTCTCTGGCAGGAAGCCGGCGAAACTCCGCCACGCTTCGGGGAAGACGAAGCGAATGCCGTGCATGAACCAGTCGATCTCCTGCGGCGCGCCGAGAAAGATACCCCGCAGCACCAGGCCCAGCGCGCGCTCCGCGTGCGTTTCGGCGTAGGCGAGCGCGAGAGTGGACCCCCACGAGCCGCCGAAAACGAGCCAGCGCGAGACGCCGAGATGCGCGCGCAGCGCTTCGATGTCGGCGACGAGGTGCTGCGTTGTGTTGTCCGTGAGCTCGCCGAGCGGCGTGGACTGACCGGCGCCGCGTTGATCGTAGAGGATGATTCGATAGAACGCGGGATCGAACTGCCGCCGATGATCGGGCGAGCTGCCGCCTCCGGGCCCGCCGTGCAGAAAGACGACCGGCACGCCGCGCGCGTTGCCGCATTCCTCCCAGTACATCGTATGGATGCGATCGAGCTTGAGCCGACCGCTGCGATTGGGCGCGAGCGGCGGATAGAGAAAGTCGTCGCGGGAGAGGGTGCGCGTCGGGGCTTGCGCGCCAGGGTTCACCGAGGTTCGCATGATCGATCCTGCGCCGTCTCGAAAACTATTTCCTGAACGCGACGACTTCCTGCCGTTGCTCGCCGAGCCCCTTGATGCCCAGCGTCACGACGTCGCCGGGTTTGAGAAACTGCGGCTCGGGCTTCATGCCCAGCCCCACGCCCGGCGGCGTGCCGGTGGTGATGATGTCGCCGGGAAGCAGCGTCATGCATTTCGAGAGATCGGAGACCAATGCCGCCACGCCGAAGATCATCGTGCGCGTGTTGCCGGTCTGGCGCCGCGCGCCGTTCACATCGAGCCACATGTCGAGGTTCTGCGGATCCTTGATCTCGTCGGTGGTCACGAGCCACGGCCCGATCGGCCCGAAGGTGTCGCAGCCTTTCCCCTTGCTCCACTGCGAGCCGCCTTTCTTCAACTGATAGTCGCGTTCGGACACGTCGTTGATCACGCAATATCCGGCAACGTACTTGAGTCCGTCTTCCGTGCTTACGTAGCGTGCCTTGCGGCCGATCACCACGCCGAGCTCGACTTCCCAGTCGGTATGCGTCGAATTGGGGGGCAGAACGGTCTTGTCATGGGCGCCGACAATGCAGGTCTCGGCCTTGTAGAACACGACCGGATATTCCGGGATCGGGTTCCCCGATTCCTTGGCGTGGTCGATGTAGTTGAGCCCGATGGCGAGGAACTTCGCCGGCGTGGCGACGCATGGACCCAGTCGCGGCCGTCCCTTCACCAGCGGCAGCTTGTTCGTGTCGAGCTTCCTCAGCTTGGCGAGCTCGCCCGGGGCGAGCGACGCGCCGTCGATGTCCTTCACCTTGCGCGAGAGATCGCGCAGCTTCCCCTCGCTGTCGATCAGGCCGGGTTTTTCCTTGCCGGGCGGGCCGTAACGTACCAGTTTCATCGCATCTCCTGTTTCGGGTTGGTCTTCACTGCATTCAAATGGTCATGCCACCGTCGATCGAGTATACGTTGCCGGTTGCGAACGCCGATTCGTCCGACGCGAGGAATACCACGATCGGCGCGATCTCCTCGGGCTTGGCGAGCCGCCCCATCGGCTGCCGCGCGATGAAAGCCTTCCGCGCCTCGGCCGGATCGGCGTAGGCGTTGATGCGCTCGGCGAGCGAAGGCGTATCGACCGTTCCCGGCGCGATCGCGTTGCAGCGGATGCCGCGGCCGACGAAATCGGCGGCGACCGCTTTCGTCAATCCGATCACCGCGGCTTTCGACGCGCCGTACGCGAAACGGTTCGGCAGCCCCTTGAGCGATCCCGCGACGGAGGCCATGTTGATGATGCTCCCCCGCCCTCGCTCCAGCATTTTCGGCAGTGCGCACTTGATCGTGACGTACATCGCGCGCACGTTGAGGTCGAAGCTGAACTCCCAGTCCTTGGCCGAGCAGTCGAGAAT
>DATKJP010000271.1:0-2683 GCA_035543635.1 Casimicrobiaceae bacterium | reverse complement strand
GCTTGTGAGATGCCCACCGGTTGGACTAGGATGACAACGGCCGGCGGGGATCCGGCCATGAAACCGCGCTAGCACATCCGTCGCGGACGGCGAGGCCAACGAAGAAGAGGGAGAAGCCGATGAAATCGAAGCTCACCACGTGGATCTTTCTGGCCATGCTCGCGGGCATCGTCGTGGGCTGGATGTGCCATCAGCTGCTGCCCACGCCAGAAACCGCGAAGAATGTCGCGGGCTACATCTCGCTCTTCACCGACGTCTTCCTGCGGCTGATCAAGATGATCATCGCGCCGCTGGTCTTCTCCACGCTGGTGGTCGGCATCGCGCACATGGGCGACGCCAAGTCGATCGGCCGGATCGGGCTCAAGACCATGGGCTGGTTCATCACCGCGTCGCTGTTCTCGTTGCTGCTGGGCCTTGTCCTGGTGAACATCCTTCAGCCGGGAGCCTCGCTCAACCTGCCGCTGCCCGAAGTGGGCACGTCGTCGAATCTCAAGACGGCCTCGCTCTCGTTTCGCGAGTTCGTCACGCACTTGGTCCCTCGGAGCGTGATCGAGGCGATGGCCAACAACGAGATCTTGCAGATCGTCGTCTTCTCGGTGTTCTTCGGCGCCGCTGCCTCCACTTTCGGCGAGAAGGCCGGAGTGGTCATCAGCTGGATCGAGCAGCTTTCCCACGTGATGCTGAAGGTGACCGGATTCGTGATGGCGCTCGCGCCGATCGCGGTGTTCGCGGCGATGGCCTCGGTCGTGACCACGCAGGGGCTGGGCATCCTCTGGACCTACGGCACCTTCATGGGCGAGTTCTATCTCGGCATCCTGCTCTTGTGGTGTCTGCTCGCGCTGGCGGGGTTTGTCTTCCTCGGACCGAGGGTGACGCGGCTCATCGCGCTGATCAAGGAGCCGATCCTGCTCGCCTTCAGCACCGCCTCGAGCGAAGCGGCGTATCCGAAGACGCTGGAGCAGCTCGAACGCTTCGGCGCGAGCAAGAAGATCACCAGCTTCGTGCTGCCCCTCGGCTATTCGTTCAATCTCGACGGCTCGATGATGTACTGCACCTTCGCCGTGATGTTCATCGCGCAGGCGTACAAGATTCCGCTCTCGACGATGGATCAGATCACGATGCTGCTGATCCTGATGGTGACGAGCAAGGGGATGGCCGGCGTGCCGCGCGCTTCGCTGGTGGTGATCGCGGCGACGCTCGCGACCTTCAACATTCCGGAGGCGGGGCTGCTCCTCATCATGGGCATCGACCAGTTCCTCGACATGGGCCGCTCGGCGACCAACGTGGTCGGGAACAGCGTCGCTACCGCGGTCGTGTCGAAGTGGGAAGGCGAGCTTCTGCCCGAGGCAAAGGCACAGCGCGAGATCGATCGCGACGAAGGGCTCGTCGCAGCCCGGGTCTGATCTTTTGCGACGATGAGACTCGGCACGCGACTCGCATCGCTGCTCGTTTCCTGCGTCGTCGCGGGCGCGGCGCCAGCGCTCGCGCAGGACGCGGTTGGCGCCGAGAAGCTGACGGGCACGCTCGCCAAGATCAAGACGACGCGAACGATCGCGATCGGCTACCGCGACGCGTCGGTTCCATTTTCGTATCTCAACGCAGTGCGCGACCCCGGTGCGCGCCAGCCGATCGGCTACTCGATCGACATCTGTCTCGACATCGTCGAGGACATTCGCGGCGAGCTGGGCGACGACACGATCCAGATACGCTGGCTGCCGGTGACGCCGCAGACGCGGATCCGCATGGTTGTCGACGGCAGCGTCGATCTCGAATGCGGGCAGACGACCAACAACGCGGAGCGGCGCAAGGAAGTCGCGTTCTCGCCGATCATCTTCGTGAGCGGCACGAAGCTCATGGTCAAGCGCGGCTCGAAGCTCGGCTCGTACCGCGATCTCAAGGGCAGCAGCGTCGTGGCGACCGAAGGCAGCACCAATGCCGCCGCGGTGAAGGCGATCGACGCCAAGCTGCAACTCGGGGTCAAGCTCACGCTCGTGCGCGACAACGAGCAGGCGTTCCTGGCGCTCGCTGAAGGCAAGGCCGATGCCTGGGCGGGCGACGATGCGATCCTCTACGCTACGGCGGCCGAGTCGAAGACGCCGAAGGATTTCGTCGTGCTCGAGGAATTTCTCTCCTATGACCCGTACGGCATCATGTACCGCAGGAACGATCCGCAGCTCGATGCGTTCGTAAAGAAGACATTCGAAAAGCTCGCCGAGACGCGCGAGCTCGCTCGCATCTACGAGCAGTGGTTCCTGCGCAAGCTTCCGTCGGGCCGGACGCTGGGACTGTCGATGAGCCCGCAGCTCGAAGGGATCTTCGAGTCGCTCGGTCAGCCGACCGAATAGTCAGCCGACCAGAGGTCCCCAGCGCGGCTCGTAGTCGTAGTAGGCGGGAAGATTCAGTGCCCTGCGGTCAGGCTGCGGTGTCGCAGCGCTGGTCCCATCATAGGCCGGCGGCGAAACGTAGAACCACGAAGAGTAAGACCCCGGGGCATAGTACGTGCTGCCGTCGTAAAGCGCGATCTGATCCGCGGCTATCGGCTGCGAGCTCTCGTCCATCGTTGATCCTGCGGCAGTAACGAAGCACGGCAGCGACGCCAGCATCAGCGTGAGGGTCGCGCGGCGAATGATTCGCGCGTTCATGACGTCCTCCTTGTTTATAGTCTCCAAGCGCAGTTATGCTG